>DASXWV010000101.1:0-73702 GCA_036503495.1 Gaiellaceae bacterium | reverse complement strand
CACCGGAGCTGCCGAAGACGCGCAGCGGCAAGATCATGCGCCGGCTCCTCCGCGACGTCGCCGAGAACCGGCCGCTCGGCGACACGACCACGCTCGCCGACCCGACAGTCGTCAGCGAGATCCAATCACGGGCGAACGAGGAGGGCTCGGACGAGGCTTGACGCAGGGAGTGGCGGAGGCGCGATGCTGCAGACGTGCAGCTCGCCCTCCTCCACCCTCGTCGTCGATGACCGACCACCGCGCGCTCGGCGTCGAGTTGTTCAACCGGACGTGGTCGCTGCTGGAGAAGAACGACCGGACGGCCGATGAGGACGCCGAGCTGATCCACTGCGCGCACGCCTCGGCGCACCACTGGCTTCAGATCGGGACGGCCGCGAACCGGGCGCGCAGCGAGTGGCAGTGCGCGCGCGTCCATGCCGTGCTCGGCCAATCGGAGCAGGCGCTCTATCACGCGCGCCGCTGCCTTCGGCTCGTCGAGGAGCACCCGGACGAGATGGACGACTGGGATCTCGCGGCCGCCTACGAGGCGCTCGCCCGCGCGCATCTCGCCGCCGGCGAGAGCGGGGAGGCGGCGGGCTACGCGGCGCTCGCGCGCGATGCGACGGCGGCGATCGCGGACGAGGAGGATCGCGCCCTGATCGAGGCGGATCTGGCGACGATCCGGGTCTGAACCCCGCTCTATCCGTCCGAGGAGTGCGTCCGTCCGGGCCGAATGGTTCGATGAGACGAACGAACGACGCCGTCGGGTTGAAAGCACTCTGACGGGCGGGCTCCGGGCTTCAGGTGCTAACCGGACCGCCGACCTGCAGGGCAAAGCGGTTTCGTTCGGAGGGGTTACGAGATCGTGCCGGGCGCCCGCAGCGAGGGCGCCCGGCCTGGTTTCTACGACAAGAGGGTCTCGAAGCGCGCCGGGTCGTCGAACGGCCCGATCACGGCGAGCCGCAGCGTCTCGTCGCGGATCACGTCGGCGGCGACGCGCTGCACGTCCTCGGCCGTCACCGCGTCGAGCGCGGTGAGGATCTCCTCCAGGTCGGGCGCGCGCCCCTCGAGCACCTCGCGGCGGAGCCCGAACATGATCAGGCCCTGCGGCGACTCGAGCTCGAGCACGAAGCGGCCCTTGGCGAACGAGCGCGCCTTCTCGAGCTCGTCGGCAGGAACCTCCTCGGCCGCCATCTTGCGCAGCTCGGCGGCGATCGTCGTCACGGCATCGTCGATCCGGTTGATGTCGACGCCCGCCTGCGAGTAGAGCGAGCCGGCATCGCTGTAGCTGTGGTTGAGCCCGAAAACGTAGTACGCGAGACCGCGGCGCTCGCGCACCTCGGTGAAGAGACGCGAGGACATGCCGCCGCCGAGGATGCTGCCGATGATCTGCAGCACGTACCGGTCCGGGTGCTCGAGCGGATAGCTCGGCACGCCCAGGACGACGTGTGCCTGGTCGGACTGCTTCGTGAAGACGCTGACGCGCCCGTTCGTCTGCGGCGTGAACGGCGGCGGCGTCGACGACTCGCGCGCCTGCATGTCGCCGAACAGCTCGTTCGCGCGCTCGAGCACGTCGTCGCCGACGCGGCCGCCGATGCCGAGCACCATGCGCGACGGGTGGTACCACGCGTCGAGATACGAGGTGAACGTCTCCCGCGTCGCACCGCGCACGGTCTCCTTACGTCCGATGATGTCCCAGCCGAGCGGCTGGTCCCCGTACATCAGCTGCTCGTACACGCTGCCGATGTAATCGCGCGGCGTGTCGTAGTACATGTTCATCTCCTCGACGATCACGCCCTTCTCGCGCTCGATCTCATCGGGGTCGAACTTCGAGTTCCGGAGCATGTCGACGATCACGTCGAGTGCGACGTCGCGCGACTCGGCAGCGCAGCGCACGTAGTAGCCCGTGTACTCCTTGCTCGTGAACGCGTTGATCTGGCCGCCGATCGCGTCGATCTCGCCGGAGATCATGCGGGCCGTCGGGCGCCGCTCGGTTCCCTTGAAGAACATGTGCTCGGCGAAGTGCGCGATCCCGTTCGACTCCGCCGACTCGTAGCGCGAGCCTGCCGCGATCATCACCATGCAGGTCACCGACTGCGCGTGCGGCAGGTTCGCGGTCAGGATCCGCAGGCCGTTGTCCAGGGTGTTGCGCTCGAACATGCTCACTCGCTCAGTCTCCTCCTCCAGCGTGCCGGGATCTCGGTGCTCCTCGCCTGCGCATAGTCGTAGCCGACGAGCACGCTCCTGGCCTCGGCGACCAGGCGGCCCCCGGCGTGGAGCTCGTACGACAGCGCGAAGCTCTTGGTGCCGATCCGGGACGGGCGGACGCTGATCTCGACCGTCTCGCCCGCGACCACGGGCGAGCGGAAGTCGATCTCCGTCCGGGCGAGGATGACGTCGCCGAGCGGCGACTCGTCCTCGGGCCCGAACCACGCGAGCCGCGCCTGCTCCAGATACGTCGAGAAGAGTGCGTTGTTGACGTGGCCCATCGGATCGCAGTCGTTGAAGCGCACCGTCTCGCGGTGGACGAACGTCACGGCCGGCCGACCCGGCCGCCGCACACCCGCTGCCACCGGTACTCGCTCGGTTCGGCCGCGAGGTGCACCGGCACGACGCCGGCCCAGTGGGGCAGGTCCTCGTCCTCGGGCTCGTCGATCGGGCCGCCGGCGCGCACCTTTGCCGATGCCTCCTCGATCGGCAGCGCGAGGATCCACGTCGCCTTCAGCTCCTGCGGCGTCGGCGCGCGCACCTCGTTCCACCGGCCCGGCGCCAGCTGCTCGGTCAGCGCGAAGAGCGCCGCCTCCTTCTCCGCGTCCGGCACGCGCGTCGCCGTCCCGAAGACGACGACCGAGCGGTAGTTGACGGAGTGGTTGAAGACCGACTTCGCTAGGACCAGGCCGTCGAACAGCGTCGCGGTCAGGCAGACGGGAACGCCGCCCGCAAGCTCCCGCAGCAGGCGCGACGCCGCCGAGCCGTGCACGTAGACGACGTCGCCGACGCGTGCGTGCAGCGTCGGGATGACGAACGGCCGGCCGTCGACGGCGAAGCCGAGGTGCGAGACGAGCGCCTCGTCGAGGATGGCGTCGATCGTCTCGCGGTCGTAGCGGCCGCGCTCCGGCTCGCGCTTGACGCGGATCCGGTCAGGCGCGCGCAAGGATCTCCGCCTCCTTCTCCCGCGTCAGCGTCGGCCGCTCGCCCGGCGTAGCCCGGTCCCACTCGAACGTGTCGCGCCAGGTCTCCTCGAGCGGTCGGTAGGTCAGGCCGGCGGCGATCGCCTCGGAGGCATCGCGCTCCATCAGCGGCCAGCCGTCGCGCGGCAGCCAGAGCGGCAGCTCGGTCCACGGCCGGACGCCGGCGTCGAGGACGCGCTGCTCCTCGACCCACACGAGGCTCGCCTCGCCGCGGAACCGCTCGAGCAGGCCGCCGAGCGTCGTTTGCGGGCCGGTCGCGTCGAACGTGCCGCCCGGGCCGTCGAGCGCCAGCTCGACGAGCCACGCTGCGAGATCGCGGGCGTCGATCACCTGCACGGGCTGCGCCGGGTCGCCTGTCGCGAGGGCGTCGCCGCCCGCGGCGAGGCGGCGCGGCCAGTAGGTGAAGCGGTCGGTCGGGTCGTTCGGTCCGACGATCAGCCCGGCGCGCACGCGGGCGCTGCGGTCGCCGAAGGCCTCCTCGACGACACGCTCGCACGCGCGCTTCAGCGCGCCGTAGTGCGCCTGCACGTCCTCCGTGTCCGGATCGTCGAGCTCCTCCGGCTCGCCGTAGACGGAGATCGTCGAGACGAAGACGTAGCGCTGCACCGCGTCGCGCAGCAGGTCGGCCGACTGCCGGACGATCCGCGGCACGTAGCCGCTCGTGTCGACGACGGCGTCCCAGTCGCGGCCACGCAGTGCGTCGAGGCCGCCGTCGCGGTCACCGTGCAGGTGCTCGGCCGCCGGGAAGAGGTCGGGATTCGTCCGGCCGCGCGTGAACGTCGTCACCTCGTGCCCGGCGTCGAGCGCGTGCGCGACGACGTGCCGGCCGAGGAACTTCGTCCCGCCGAGGACGAGCAGCCTCATGCCGGATACCCGTCGATGACGCGGGCGATCGCGTCGACGCCGAACTGGAGCGCGTCGGCCGGCACCCGTTCGTCCGCGGCGTGGATCAGCGGCGTGAACTCGAAGTCGTCCGGCAGCCGCAGCGGCAGAAAGCCGTACGTCTGCACGCGGGCGCGGCTCAGGTGGCGGGCGTCGGTGACGCCCGCCTGCAGCATCGGCACCGGGACGCCCGCGGGGTCGAGCTCCCGGATCGTCGCGGCGAGGAGCTCGAACTGCGAGAGATCGGGCTCGGGAGGGCCGGGATCGTGGCGGACGAGCTCGAGCTCGACGCCGTCGCGCCCGACGAGATCGTGCACCTCGCGCATCAGATCGTCGGGCGTCTGCCCGGGCAGGATCCGGCCGTCGAGCTGCAGCTCGACCTCGCTTGGAATGACATTGATCTTTTCCCCGCCGCGCAGGATGGTCGGGCTGACCGTGTTGCGGATGACGCGGCCGAGCGCGGGCTTGCCGATCGCCCGCACGGCGAGATCGGCGGTGCGCGGATCGAGCAGCCGGCGCATCGCGATCGCCTGCGGTCGCGGCAGGTGCGCGGCCATCGTCTCGAACCACTCGTGCACGAGCGGGACGATGTGCACCGGCGGTTGCTTCCGGTCGAGCGTGCGGAGGATGTCGCCGAGCTTGCGCATCGCGCCGCGGCGCACGCCGAGCGCGCCGTGGCCGCCCGGCCCGCGCACGGTCATCCGCAGCCAGCAGATCTGCTTCTCGGCGACCTGGATCGGATAGAACCGCCGGCCGCCGATCACCTGCGACGCGCCGCCGAACTCGCCGAGCGCGTGCTTCGCGCCGCCGAGGACCTGCGGCTGCTCGTCGGCGATGAACATCGCGCCCATGTCGCCGCCGTTCTCCTCGTCGCTCAGGACGAGCAGCACGAGCGGCGTCTCGGCGTTCCGCTCGACAGCGTCGAGGAACGCGCGAACGCACATGGCGACGCCGCCCTTCATGTCGAGTGCGCCGCGCCCCCATACCTGTCCGTCGGAGAGCTCACCGCCGAAGGCGGGCCGCGTCCACGCCTGTCCCGCGGTCGTGACGACGTCGACATGCCCGTAAAGCAGCAGCGGCGGGCAATCCTTCGTGCCGCGGTGGCGCGCGATCAGGTTCGGCCGGCCGGGCGTCTTCTCGTAGCGCTCGGTCTCGACGCCGCTCGCGTGCAGCAGCGACTCGATATGCGCGACGCACGCCTCCTCGTTCCCCGGCGGGTTGGTGGTGTCGAAGCGGATGAGCTCCTGCAGGAGCCGGACGACGTCGCTCACAGCTCCGTCAACGCCTCGAGCAGCCGGTCGACCTCACGCTCGGTGTTGTAGTGCACGAGGCCGGCGCGGACGGCGCCGCCGTCGCCGAGCCCGAGCCGCTCCATGATCTCGATCGCGTAGTAGTTGCCGTCCCACACCGCGATGTCGCGCTCGGCGAGACGCTCCGAGACCGCGCTCGGCGTCGTGCCGTCGACGGTGAAGGCGAAGGTCGGCACGCGCCCGTCCATCGTCGGCAGCCCGTACAGGCGGCAGCGCTCCGGCAGGCCGGCGAGGAACCGCTCGCCGAGCGCGCGCTCCTGCGCCTGGATGTCGCGCCAGCCGACCGACTCGACGTACTCGACCGCGGCGACGAAGCCGGCGAGCAGCTCGTGCGCGAGCGTCCCCGTCTCGTAGGGGTGATCCGACGGCCGCACCTTGTACGTGCGCCACTCGTTCGTCAGGTCCGGCTGCACGAAGGCAAGGCCGAGATGCGGCCCGAAGAACTTGTACGGCGAGCAGAGCAGGACGTCGACGCCGAGCTCGGGCACGTCGATCGGGGCGTGCGGGCCGTAGTGCACCGCGTCCGCCCACGCGAGCGCGCCGACGGAGTGGGCGAGCTCGACGATCCGCTTCGCGTCCGTGATCGTGCCGACGGCGTTCGAGGCGAGCGGGAAGGCGACGACGCGCGTCCGGTCGGTCAGCTTGCGCTCGAGGTCGTCGTAGTCGAGAGTCGTGTCGTCGGCGATCTCGACGAGCTGCACCTTCAACCCGTGGTCGTGCGCGAGCTCGAGCCACGGCGAGACGTTGCCGTCGTGGTCGAGGCGCGTGCAGAGGATCTCGTCGCCCTCCGAGAACGTGCGGCCTGCTGTGCGCGTCAGCGCGAAGTTGAGCGTCGTCATGTTCGCGCCGAAGAACGCCTCGTCCGGCTCGCAGCGCAGGAACGCCGCCGCCGCCAGACGCGCCTGCGCGACGAGTGCGTCGCTGCGGCGGCTGTTGCCGAACGCGCCGCCGAGGTTCGCGTTCGACTCGCGCAGGTAGCCGGCGATCGCGTCGATGACGCTGTCCGGCACCTGTGTTCCGCCAGGTCCGTCGAAGAACGCGGTCGGCACCTGCAGCGCGGAAAAGCGCGAACGGATGGCCTCGACGTCCACGCGTTGACACTACCCTCTGCCTCGTGAGCACCCTGACGCCTCCCCGCGAGCGGCACGACACCGGCACGGGCCGCGGCGTCGGACGGCCGTCGCAGGTGATCGTCCTCAACGACGACCACAACACGTTCGAGGGCGTTGCGTTCGCGCTCTCGTCCGTGCTGCCCGGCGTCGACTACGACAAGGGGATGGCTCTGGCGAACCGGATCCACTCGACCGGGCTCGCGATCGTCTGGTCCGGGAGCAAGGAGCAGGCCGAGCTCTACTGGGAGCAGCTCAAGGGCCACGGCCTGACCATGGCTCCGCTAGAGGACTGACCACCGGTACCGCGGCTTCACGGTCAGCGACGCGCCGATGAAGCAGTCGCGCTCCGCCTTCTGCAGGAGCGCGGCGAGCTCGTCCTCGCCCGGCTGCGTGTGCAGGCGCACCTCGAGCTCGACGTCGATCTCGGTCGTCGCGTAGCGGCCGTCGCTCTCACGCTTCGTGATCAGCGCGCGGGCATTCCCGTGCGCGTCGTCGACGCCGTTGCCGACTCGGCGCGCGTGGTAGTCGAGGCTCTTGAGCGAGCAGCGGAGGAGCGCCGCAAGCAGCAGATGCTCGGGCGACCACCCCGGGTCGACCGTCAACGGCGTCCCGTCCTCGGTGCGCAGCGCGTCGCGGAGGTCGACCGCGTAGCGCAGCTCCTTCGGCCTGACCGTCGCCACGGCGCGGATTGTGCCGTCCGGGACGGCTCCTACGCTTCGTCCGGTGAGACGCCTCCGGACGCTCTCGGAAGCCGAGTGCTACGCCCGCTGCTACGGCGATCACGATCCGACCGTCCAGGCGATGAAGCTCGAGCCGCGTCGTCCCCGCTACGTTCCGACCGTGACCGGTGAGCACCTCCGGCGCCGCCTCGAGGAACGGCTCGACGACCGGCTCGTCGCGGATTCCGAAGCCGCCTAGCGACGTCCCGGACGTCCTCGCGCCCCCCGGCTTTCGGCCGGGCGTCGGCGGCTTGGCCGCCGGCGCTTCCAGCCCTCCGCTGGGCGTGGTCTTCTGCGGGATCAATCCCGGGCGGGTGTCGGCGGCGGCGCGGGCGCACTTCGCGAACCCGCGCAACGACTTCTGGCGGCTGCTGCACGCCGCGCGGTTCACGTCGCGGCTGTACGACCCGAGCGAGCAGTTCGAGGTCCTGCACGAAGGGCTCGGGATCACGAACGCGGCGTACCGCACGACGCCGGGCTCGGGCGACCTGCGCCGCGCCGACTTCGACGCGTCGCGGATCGAGGCGATCGCGCGCGAGTACCGGCCGGCGTGGATCGGGTTCGTCGGCAAGGAGGCGTACCGCGGCCTCTTCAACGAGCGGCCGGAGCTCGGCGTGCAGGAACGGACTCTCGGCGACACGCGGCTCTTCGTTCTCCCGTCGACCTCGCCCGCGAACGCGGCGGTGCCGTGGCGCGTGCGGCTGCACTGGTTCCAGGAGCTCGCCGGCCGCGCCAGCGGGTTGCCGATCCGCCGCGGCGTGCGCGCTGTCGTCTTCGATCCCGACGGCCGCGTACTGCTGCTTCGGTACGGCGGCGAGCACGACACGTGGTGGATCACACCGGGCGGCGGCGCGGAGGCAGGGGAGACGGACGAGCAGGCGCTTCGCCGCGAGCTCCGGGAGGAGCTCGGCCTCGACGAGTTCGAGATCGGCCCGCTCGCCTTCGAGCGGCTGCGCTACTTCCTCGGCGAGCCCGGCTACGGCGGGCAGACGAACCGGAGCTACCTCGTGCGCGTCCCGGCGTTCGAGGCGCGCGTGATCAGCGAGGCGGAGGAGGCGCGCTGGTTCTCGCTCGACGAGCTCGGCGACGTCCCGACGTCGCCGTTCGACCTCGGCGAGCTGCTCAGCTCCCTCGGCGAAGCCTGATCGCGTTCAGGTCCTCGTCGAGGATCTGCTGCACGCGGGCGCGCAGCTCGGCCGGCGGGTCGTGCTCGGCGTGGAGGTAGCGGCCGGCGAGCGCGTCGAGCTCGCCCGATGCGAGCGCGACGACGAGCTCCGGCGCGCACTCGGGCGGCGTCCACGGCAAGTCGTCGCCGTAGCGGTCGGTCATCGACGTGCGGACGAGGCCCGGCGAGATCGAGAAGACGAAGACGTTGTCGGGTGCAAGCTGTGTTGCGAGCAGCTCGCTGAAGCGGTGGACTGCCGCCTTCGACGCGCCGTATGCGTTCGAGCTGCGGATCGTCGCCGGCAGGTACGCCGCGCCGCTCGCGACGTTGACGATCCGGCCGCCGCCGCGTTCCACCATGCGTGGGCCGAACGCGTGGCAGCAGAGGAAGACGCCGAGCACGTTGACCTCGAACGTGCGCCACCACTCGTCGGCGTCGGGGAACGGCCCCTCGGGGCCGCTGATCCCGGCGTTGCACACCAGCAGGTCGACGTCGCCGGCCCCGGCCGCCCAGCGCGCGACGTCGTCGCGCCGGGTGACGTCGCCGATCAGCGCCCGGCCGCCGATCTCGGTCGCGACGGCGTTCACCTCGGACTCGGTGCGGCCGGTGACCGTGACCGTGTAGCCGTCGCGTGCGAGCGCCCGCGCGATGTTCGCGCCGATGCCGCGGCCGCCGCCGGTGACGAGCGCGTGCTTCACGGCGCCACCGCGGCGCGGATCGCGTCGAGCGCCTCGGGGTTCTCGAGCGACGACAGGTCGCCGGGATCCTTGCCGAGCACGCTGGCGCGCACGGCGCGGCGCACGATCTTGGCCGAGCGCGTCTTCGGCAGCGCGTCGACCCAGAGGATCCGCTCCGGCTTGAACGCCTTGCCGAGGACGTCGGTGACCGCGGTCGCGACCCGCGCCTCGTCCTCGCTCTCGCCGGGCTTGGCGACGCAGAAGATCCACGCTGTCTCGCCCTTCACGTCGTGCGGCACGCCGACCGCCGCGGCCTCGGCGACGATGCCGCTGCCGATCGCCGCCGACTCGAGCTCTGCCGGGCCGATCCGCTTGCCGGCGATGTTCAGCGTGTCGTCGCTGCGGCCGTGCAGGAACCAGTAGCCGTCGTCGTCGATCGACGCCCAGTCGCCGTGCGTCCACACGCCGGGGAAGCGGCGCCAGTACGCGTCGAGGAAGCGCTCGCCGTCCGGGTCGTTCCAGAGCCCGCGCGTCATCCCGGGCCACGGCCGCCGGCAGATCAGCTCGCCCACCTCGCCGCGTACAGGTGCGCCGTCGGCATCGACCACGTCCATGTCCATTCCGAGCGCGGGGAACCCGAGTGCGACGGGCTTGACCGGCTCGACGATGCACGTCGAGAGGAAGCAGGCACCGACCTCGGTGCCGCCGCTGATGTTCACGATCGGCACCCGCGACTCGCCGACGTTCTCGAACAGCCACCGGTACGGGTCCGGGTTCCACGGCTCGCCCGTCGTGCAGAACGCCTGCAGCGACGAGCGGTCGTGCTGCGGGTCGCCCTTCGGGATCAGTGCGCGGACGAGCGTCGGCGAGAGGCCGAGCATCGTCACGCGCTCCGACTCGACGAGCTCCCAGAGCCGGTCGTCGGGCCAGTCGGGCGCGCCCTCCCCGAACACGACGGTCGCGCCGCACGCGCCGGCGCCGACCACGGTCCACGGCCCCATGATCCAGCCCATGTCGGTCGCGAAGTGCACGCGGTCGCCGTGGTGGATGTCTGTCTGGTACGCGGCCTCGCGCGCGATCGAGACGAGGAAGCTGCCCTGCACGTGCAGCGCGCCCTTCGGTCGGCCGGTCGTGCCGGAGGTGTACGCGAGCAGGTACGGCGCCTCGCTGTCGACCTCGACGGGCGCCAGCGTTCCCGGCTGCCGGGTCACGAGCTCCGGCCACGAGCGCGTCTCGCGGTTCCACTCGACGACTGCGTGGTCGCCCGTCTCGTCGAGGGTTGCGCGCATCTCGACGCGCTTGCCGCGGCGCAGCGACCAGTCGGCGCACACGACGACCTTCGCCTGCGAGTCCTCGAGCCGCGCGGCGATCGCCGGCGCGGCGAAGCCGGAGAAGATGGGGACCTGCACGGCGCCGACGTGCGCGCACGCGTGCGCGGCGACGGCGACCGCGGGGCACATCGGCATGTAGATCGCGACGCGGTCGCCCGCCTCGACGCCGAGCTCGACGAGCGCCTCGGCGAGCTGCGTCACCTGCCGCGACACGTCGGCCCAGGAGAGCGACTCGCGAGCACCGTCCTCGTAGCGGCCGACGAGCGCCTCGCCGTCCCCGCCCGCCCAGCGATGCACGCATGCCCGCGCGACGTTGATCCGCCCGCCGACGAACCACCGCGCGCGCTCCGGCCCGCGCGACTCGTCGAGCACGCGCTCCCACGGCTGCGAGAAGTCGATCTCGAGGTCGGCGACGACCTCGGGCCAGAAGCGCTCGGGCTCCTCGACCGACACCCGGTGCAGGTCGTGGTAGTCCGCCGCGCCGAGCCGTCGCAGCAGCCGCGTCAGGTTCGCGCGTCCGATGCGGTCGTCCGAGGGGTGCCAGATACAGTCGGTCACGGGATGAAGGCTCGCATTTTCGCCGAGGAGAACAAGAAGTGGTGGACGCTGGCGGCCGTGTCGTTCGGGCTGTTCATGATCATGCTCGACAACACGATCGTGAACGTCGCGCTGCCGTCGATCGAGCGCGATCTCCACATGACGATCGCCAACCTCGAGTGGGTCGTGACCGCGTACGCGCTGACCTTCGCGGCGCTCCTGATCACCGGCGGCAAGCTCGGCGACTATTACGGGCGCCGCAAGATGTTCATCGTCGGCCTCGCCGTCTTCACCGCGGCGTCGCTCGCGTGCGGGTTCGCACCGAACGCCGGCTTCCTGATCGGGATGCGGGCGGTCCAGGGCATCGGCTCCGCGCTGATGAACCCGGCGACGCTCTCGATCATCACCGCGACGTTCGAGCCGCGCGAGCGCGGCCGGGCGATCGGCATCTGGGCCGGCGTCTCGGCGATGGCGCTCGCGATCGGGCCGCTGCTCGGCGGCCTGATCGTCGACAACCTGAACTGGAACTGGATCTTCTTCGTCAACGTCCCCGTCGGGATCGCCGGGATCCTTGTCTCCCAGGCGGTGATCCGCGAGTCGCGCGACACGTCGCACGAGCAGCGCATCGACATCCCCGGGCTGATCACGTCCGGGCTCGGGCTGCTCGCGCTCTGCTACGCGCTGATCGAGGGCAACCGGCACGGCTGGGCGTCGGGCGAGATCATCGGCCTGTTCGTCGCGTCCGCCGTCCTGCTGGGCGCGTTCCTGCTGCTCGAGCGCCACCAGCGGCTGCCGATGCTCGACCTCTCGCTGTTCCGGATCGGCTCGTTCGCGGGCGCGAACACGGTCGCGATGATGGTGTCGCTCGGGATGTTCGGCGTCTTCTTCTACGTCTCGCTCTACGTGCAGAACATCCTCGGCTACTCGCCGACGAAGGCGGGCGCGACGTTCCTGCCGATGACGCTGCTGATCATCGTCATCGCGCCGATCGCCGGCCACCTCTCCGACTCGATCGGCTCGCGGTGGCTGATGGGGGCGGGGATGACGCTCCTCGGGATCAGCTCGCTCCTCTACCTCCGCGTCGGGACACACACCTCGTACTGGGGGCTGCTGCCGCAGATGGTCCTCGGCGGCATCGGGATGGCGATGACGATGTCGCCGATGACCTCGGCGGCGATGGCGTCGGTGCCGATCGACAAGGCCGGTGTCGGCTCGGGCGTCCTCAACAGCTTCCGGCAGGTCGGCGGCTCGCTCGGGATCGCGCTGATGGGCGCGATCCTCGCCTCCTACGTCGTCCCGCACGCGTCGCGGGCGCAGTCGGCGCAGGACTTCGTCGACGGCCTGCACGCCGCGCTCGCGACGAGCGCGGGCATCGCCTTCGCGGCGGCCCTCGTCGCCGTCCTCATGGTCAAGCCGAGCCGTCGCCGCGAGCGGCAGCTCGCAGCCGAGCAGCTCGCCGCCTAGATTCGATCAGGAACTTCGGGACGCAGAGCGCCCACGCGTCCTCGACGAGGTCCTCCATCTGCGCGCGGTCGAGCGCGGCGAGGCGGACCTGGATCCAGTTGAACCGTAGGTCGCTCTCCCGCGGCAGCGAGTACGTCGCCGGCTCGGACTGGACGGCGGCGTCGCGCCACTCCTTCGGGAAGCCCAGCCCCATCTCGGTGCCGTCCTTCGAGAACGCGACGAAGACGATCTGGCCGACCCGCAGCTTGATCCGGCCGCGCACGAACGCCTCGTACGCGCGCGGCAAGGTCGCGGCGAACTCCCGCACCTCGTCGACCGTCACGGGCATGCGGCCATAGATAGCGAAGAGGCCCCCGGCTGCGGCTCCGGGGGCCTCTTCGAAGGGCGCTCCGATCCCGTGCGGGCTTCGGAAGCTCGGCTCTGCGGCCCAGCCGCGCCTCCTGCCCGTCACCGGATATTCCGGTGCGCCCCCTGCAAACCCGAGCCTGGCGTCCGGCCTGGTTGCAAGGTGGCCTGACTATAGGCGCCATGTCCCGATCAGTCAAGTAGCTCGGTCAAGTGATTTGCTCTATGCTCCGGTTCACCGATTTCCCTGGCAAACATGCCCCGCCCGGGGGATGCCGGAGAGGAGCAGTTCCATTTTGGTGAACCAAGCCGCATGAACGAGAACGCCGCAACTCGCACCCGCAGCGCCGCCCAGACGGGTCTTCGCCTCGGCGAGCGCCTCCGCCAGCTTCGTGTCGCGGCCGGGCTGACGCAGAGCGAGCTCGCGGGCGAGCGGTTCTCCAAGGAATATGTGTCGCAGATCGAGCGCGGCAAGACGCGCCCGACGCGCGAGACGATCGAGTGGCTCGCGGCGCGCCTCGGCGTCGACGCGGGCTTCCTCGCCAACGGTGTCGCGACCGACGAACGGGGCCGCCTCGAAGGGGCGCTCGCACGCGCGGAGGCGCTGTTCGAGGCCGCGCGGAACGAAGAGGCGGATGTCGAGTACGAGTCGCTCGTCCCGCAGGCGCGCTCGATGGGCGTCCCCGAGCTCGCCGTGCGCGCGCTCGTCGGCGCCGGCAAGACGCGCATGCGCCTCGGCCGGCTCCGTGAGGGTCTCGACCTCCTGAACGACGCCCGCGGCATCGTCGAAGGCGGCTCGTTCTCCGATCTCGAGCGCGCGGAAGTCTTCTACGCGCTCGGCGTCTGCCGCTATCAGCTGAACAGCATCCAGACGGCACTCGGCCTGCTCAATGAGGCCCTGGCGCTGTCGGAGCGGTCGGGGATGCCGTCCGACTCGCTCCGCTCGAGCATCCTCTCCTGGCGCTCGCGCTGCTGGCGCCGGATGCGCGACTACGAGGCCGCGCGCGAGGACATCGAGCGCGCGCTGCAGCTCGCCGAAGACGCCGACGATCCCCGCACGATCGGCGCCGCGTTCTTCCAGGCGTCGCTCGTCGCCGACCGCGAAGGGCACTGGGTGCTCGCGCGGACGTACGCCGAGCGCGCCCGCGCCGCGTACGAGGAGCTCGCCGACCGGGTGCACGTCGGCCGGCTGACGAACAACCTCGGCACGCTCAACTTCCTCCTCGGCAAGACCGAGGACGCAGTCGCCCAGCTGAAGGAGGCGTTCTCGATCGCGCTCGACAACGGGCTCGATCAGGACGCCGCGCAGGCCGTCTCGTCGCTCGCGACGATCAACCTGCGCACGGGGGATCCCGCGAAGGCCGCCGAGCAGGCCGAGCATGCGCTTCGGCTGCTCGAAGGCCACGAGGACTACCTCGACGAGGTCGGCAACGCCCAGCTGGTGCTCGGGCGCGCGCACCTCGAGCGGGGCATGCTCGACGAAGCGGAGCAGTCGTTCGTCGCCGCCGAGGCGACGTTCGAGCAGCTCGGCTCCGCCAGCCATCGCGCGGCCGTGTGGGTCGCGCGCGGCGACCTCGCCGCGAAGCGCGGCGACGACAGGCTTGCAGCACACCTCTACCGCACGGCGGCCGAGGCTCTCCAGGACGTCCGCTTCTAATCCCGGTATTGATCAAACGCTGAGAGGAGGTGACGACACATGACAAAAGCGCGGCTCATCTTCCTGCTCGTGTTCGCCGCACTTCTGGCCTTCTATCTCGGCTTCTGCTTCAAGCCGTTCGGGCCGAACGACGGCGGTTGGATCATCTAGTGGGGCAGCGCTAGGCGCTGTCCCACTAACCGTCGCGCGGGAGTCGCGCGGCGGTTAGGGGGCCGTCCGGTGTTTCCTGGGCGGCCAACGCGGACATCTGCTCGACGTGGGCGCACGCCTGGACCGCACCCGTCGTGCGCTGCACGTGACGAGGGTCGCAAGGCGCAGCGGCATCCGCCGCGTGCTCGCGGAAATCGGCGTGCGCGGCAGCCGGCAGGCGACGCGTGAGGGCGCGCGCGGCTTTCGCGAGGCGCTCGAGGAGCTCGGGACCACCTATATCAAGCTCGGGCAGCTCCTCTCGTCGCGGCCCGACCTGCTGCCGGACATCTACATCGAGGAGCTCTCGCATCTCGTCGACGAGGTGCCGCCGGTGCCGTTCGTCGACGTCGATGCGACGATCCGCGCGGAGCTCGGCGACGACGTCTTCGCGAGCGTCGATCCCGAGCCGCTCGCGACCGCATCGATCGCGCAGACCCACCGTGCGCTGCTGAAGAGCGGCCGTGAGGTCGTCGTCAAGGTGCGGCGGCCGGGCATCGTCGAGCAGGTCGAGCTCGACCTCGGCGTGCTGCGCTCGACGGCGTCGCTCGTCGGCGGGCATTCGGAGACGGCGCAGCTGCTGCAGGTCGAGGCGCTCGCGGACGAGCTCGAGGTGCACCTGCTCCAGGAGCTCGACTTCGTCGAGGAGGCGCACAACACCGAGCTGATCGCGCAGCTCGTCAGCGACTACGAGCGGATCATCGTGCCGCAGGTGATCCGGCCGTACGTGACCGAGCGCGTGCTCGTCCTCGAGTGGATCGACGGCGCGAAGGTCACCGCGGGCCATTCGCTCGCACCCCAGCTCGCGAGCGATCTGGCGCGGCAGTTCTTCAGCGCCTACGTGCGGCAGGTCGTCGTCGAGGGCGTCTACCACGCCGACCCGCACGTCGGCAACATCCTGCTGACCGACGACGGGCGACTCGCGCTGCTCGACTTCGGCCTGCTTGGCCGGCTCGACGACGACACGCGGCGCGGACTGTCGCTCCTCCTGCTCGCGCTGGCGCAGAACCGTGCGGACGACGTCGCGGATCTGATCATCGGCCTCTCGCTCACCGACGTGAATTCCGATCAGGCGGGGTTCGTGCACGAGGTGCGCCGCAAGCTGCCGCGCTTCCACTGGCGGCCGCTGTCGGGGATCCAGGCCGGCGAGTCCCTCGCCGACCTGCAGCGGATCGCGCTCGCGCACAACATCGCGCTGCCGACGAGCTTCGCGCTCGTCGGCAAGACGCTCGCGCAGGCCGACTCGATCGCCCGGCACCTCGATCCCGAGCTGGACCCGATCGGTCTGATGGAGGAGGAGGCGATCGAGGTGATGCTCGTCGAGGCCGAGCGGCGCCTCGAGCCGAACCGTCTCTTCGCGTACCTCTACACGCAGCTCGATCCGCTGACGCGGCTGCCGCGGCGCATCGGCCACGTGCTGAACGAGGTGGAGCAGGGCACGCTCAAGATCGGCATCCAGCCGACCGGGCTGGGTGAGCTCGAGCACAACCTCCGCTCGATCGCGAACCGCGTCGGCGCCTCGATCATCGTCGCCGCGCTGCTGCTCGCATCGTCGATCATCGTCCGCGTGCACCGTTTCGAGTGGGTCGGCATCGTCATGTTCGCGCTCGCCGTGGTGCTCGGCGTCTACATGATCTGGAAGATCATCAGGACGCCGGGCGAGCTTTAGTGCCGGCGCGCGCGGGGCGCGCGCCGGTGGGAAAGGAACTGCGCGCGCGGAAGAGCGCGGTCTTCCGCGCGCTTCGTGCTGAGGGCTTGTTGGGCGATGGACCGGCTTGTTGCGTGCAGCGGTGCTGACGCATCGCTGCACGCCTCGGCGCTCGGTAAGCCGTGGGCTTACCTCGCGCGTATGAGACGGCGGATGCTGCCGCGGGCCCGCGGCGCGCGGCAGTTGTCCATACTCGGCTGATGGCTGTGCGCCCGAGCCGCTGCACGGGATCCGCCGTCTCCTTCGCCGCCGATGAGTTTCGCCGCGAGCGACGGTCTTCATTGACATGAGGACATACACCGACATCTCGATCTCGCTCGACGGCTTCGTCGCCGGGCCCGACCCGACCCTCGAGGACCCGCTCGGCATCGGCGGCATGCAGCTGCACGAATGGGCGTTCCGCCTCGCCGCCTGGCGGCGCCCGCACGGAATGGACGGCGGCGAGGAGGGGCCGGAGTCGCGCTGGGTCGAGGAGATCGCCGAGTCGACGGGCGCGTACGTGATGGGTCGCCGGATGTTCAGCGGCGGCGAGGGGCCGTGGGACGGCGATCCCAACGCGAACGGCTGGTGGGGCGAGGAGCCGCCGTTCCACGCGCCGGTGTTCGTCGTCACGAGCCACCCGCGCGAGCCGCTCCAGCTCACGGGCACGACGTTCACCTTCGTCACCGACGGCGTCGGCGCCGCGGTCGCGCAGGCGCGCGAAGCGGCGAACGGCCGGGACGTCCAGGTCGCCGGCGGCGGCAGCGCCGTCCGGCAGGCCTACGAGCTCGGCTTGCTCGACGAGCTGCAGCTGCACGTTGCGCCGGTGCTGCTCGGCGCGGGCGCGCCGCTGTTCGTCGACGCAACGCCGTCGTCACTCGACCTGGTCGAGACGATCGCGACGCCGCAGGCGACGCACGTGCGCTACCGCGTCACGCGCCGCTGACGGGCACGTCGCCGTTGCGCGAGCCCATCCGCTCGATCACCACCTGCGGGACGCGCGCGTGCGGCGACAGCCGGAGGCACATCCGCACGACCTCCGCACAGTCCTCGGGCTGGATCATCTCCTCGCCGGGCAGCCCGCTCCACTCCGCCATCGGCGTGTCGACGAAGCCGGGACAGATCGCGATCGCGCGGACACCGTCGCCGTCGAGCTCCTCGTTGAGTGACCTCGTCAGCGAGATCACCGCCGCCTTCGTTGCGCCGTAGGTCGCGAGCCCGGGCGTCGGCAACGTTCCCGCGATCGACGCGAGATTGACGATCAGCCCGTGCGACTCGCGCAGCAGCGGGATCGCCGCCTGCGTCACGAGGAACAGGCCGCGCAGGTTGACGCCGAGCTGCAGGTCGAAATGCTTGGCCGGCAGCTGCTCGACCGTGCCGGCGATGCCGACGCCGGCGGAGTTGACGAGCACGTCGAGCCTGCCGAACCGCTCGCGGTGCTCCTCGACCACGCGCGCGCACTCATCCGCGTTCCCGACGTCGGCGGCGACGGCCGCGGCGCCCAGCTCGGCGGCGGCGGCCTGCACCTTCTCTGCCCGCCGCGACACGAGCGTCAGCGCGTAGCCCTCGTCGCTCAGCATCCCCGCGATCGCCCGTCCGATGCCGGAGGAGCCGCCGGTGACGAGCGCCGCGCGATCCATATGCGTTCTCTATCAGAAGGTCAACCGCCGCCCAGCCCGAACACCTGCGCGAGGGCGTCCTCACGGATGTCCTCCTCTCCCCTAAGAAGGCGGCGACGCCAGAGGACGTCGCCGTCTTCGTACTCTTCCTCCATGACCTCGCTGACGAGCCTGACCGTCGGAGGCGGCTGCGCCGCAAAGTACTCGGCGGCTCGACTCCAGAAGCTGCTCGAGGGCTTCGTTCCCGTCGACGCCGAGAACCTGCTCGTCGGCCTCGCGCCCGCCGACGACGCCGCCGTCTACAAGCTCGACGACGAACGGGCGATCGTCTTCACGCTCGACTTCTTCCCGCCGCTCGTCGACGACCCGGCGGCCTTCGGACGAATCGCGGCGACGAACGCGCTGAACGACGTCTTCGCTATGGGCGGCGCGCCGCTGCTCGCCCTCTCGATCGCCGCCTTCCCGGAGGAGCTGCCCGACGAGACGCTCGCCGCCGTCTTCGCCGCGGCGGACGAGCAGGTGCGAGCGGCCGGCGGCCTGCTCGCCGGCGGCCACACGATCCGCGACGACGAGCCGAAGTACGGCCTCGCCGTCGTCGGCACCGTCCACCCCGACGGGATCTGGGCGAAGAGCACCGCGCGGCCCGGCGACGCCCTCTACCTGACGAAGCCGCTCGGCACCGGCCTCGTCCTCGCGGCGAAGGGCGACGTCGCGGAGGCGGTCGCGTGGATGACGACGCTGAACAAGGACGCAGCCGACGTGGTGCGCGCGTTCGCGCCGAGCGCGGTCACCGACGTGACCGGCTTCGGGTTGTTCGGACACGCGCACGAGATGGCCGAGCGCAGCGGCGTGCACATCCGGATCGACGCACTCCCGCCGCTCGGCGAGGCGCTCGAGCATGCACGCGCCGGCGTGCGCACGGGCGGCGACCATCGCAACCGCGAGTTCGCCCCGGTTGACGCCGACGGCGTGCCGGAGGAGCTCCTCGCGCTCGGCTACGACGCGCAGACGGCGGGCGGGCTGCTCGTCGCACTGCCCGGCGACAAGGCGCTCTCGCTCGAGGCCGAGTTCGCGCGGCGCGGCCTGTTCCTCGCGCGGATCGGGGGCGTCGAGGCGGGGAGCGGCGTCAGCGTGACAGCTCGCGCAGCCGCCTGAGGCCGCGCTTCCGCTTCTCGACGAGCTCGTTCTCGAGGCGCTCCAGCTCCTGCTTCTTGCGGCGGACGAGCTCGAGCTGCCGGTCGATGTGCGGCAGCGCTGCGCCGATGATCTCGACCCGCTCCTCGTCTGACTCGGTTGCGTGCAGCCGAGCGCGCAGCACGGCGCGTGCCTCCTCGGCCTCGACGAGCTCCTTCAGCTCGTCGAGCGTGAGGTTGAGCAGGTCGCGCAGGCGCGTCAGCTCACCGAGACGCTCGACGTCGGCGTCGTCGTAGAGGCGGTGCGCGCCCTTCTGGCGGCCGCCGCCCGGCAGCAGGCCGATCTCTTCGTAGTAGCGGATCGTCCGCGGCGTGATGCCGACGCGCTCCGCGACCTCGCCGATGCGGATCACGCGGCCTCCAGCACGTGCACGTCGTGGCGGACGTGCGACGGACGGAGCATCGACACCACGGCGCCGAGGAGCGAGATGCCCGTCAACACCCATAGCGCGAGGTGCATGTTCGAGATGAACGGGTCAAGCTGCTGCGTCGACAGGCCGGATGTGATCCCGGAGAAGATCTTGAACAGCACCGGCGACGGGACGGCGGCGGTGACGATCGCCATCACGAACGCGATCGAGATCACCGCACCGGTGTTCTGCAGCATCACGCGCGCGCCGGCCGCGACGCCGCGCCGGTGTACAGGAACGGCGCCCATCATCGCCGCCGTGTTCGGGCTGTTGAACATGCCGGAGCCGATGCCGACGAGCAAGAGCCACAGGGCGCTCCAGAAATACGACGTGTGCGCCTGCAGCATCGTCATCCCGGCGAGACCCGCCGCGGAGACGACCATGCCGAGCGCGGCGAGCGTGCGCGAGCCGCGCCGGTCGGCGTAGATGCCGGCGAGCGGCGAGGCGACGAGCATGCCGATCGCCATCGGCGCGAGCTCGAGGCCGGCCATGATCGGCGACTGTCCCTGGGGTCCCTGGAAGTAGAAGACGAACAGGAACATCAGCGCGAAGCGGGAGAGGCCGTTGATGAACGCCGCGCCGGACGCCGCGCTGAACAACCGGTCCGAGAAGAGCGAGAGGTCGAGCATCGGTGCGCGCCCGTGCCGCTCGATCAGGACGAACATCGGCAGCAGCACGACGGCCGCGATGAGGCCGCCGATGACGAGGCTGTTACTCCACCCCGTCAGCCCGCCCTTCGAGAGCGCGAGCACGAGCCCCGTGAGGCCGATGACGTACGTCGCCGTCCCGACGAGGTCGAGCCCGCGCTCCTTCGACCGCCCCGAGATCTCGTGCAGCACGAGCCACCCCCAGAGGGCGCCGACGAGGGCGAGCGGGACGTTGAACCAGAAGACCCACGGCCAACGGATCGCGACGAGTGCGCCGCCGAGCACCGGGCCGATGACGAGGCCGACGGCGGCGACCATCGTGTTCGTCCCCATTGCGAGCCCGAGCTCGTGCTTGGGGAACGCGTCGGTGACGAGCGCTGCGGCATTCGCGAACAGGAGCGCACCGCCGATGCCCTGCACGACGCGCCAGAGGATGAGCTGCGTGCCGCTGCCCGCAAACCCTGCGCCGAGCGACGCGGCGGCGAAGATGACGAAGCCGATCACGTAGGCGTGCTTCCGGCCGAAGAGGTCGGACAGCCGACCCGCGGTGAGCACGAGAACCGTCGAGACGATCATGTAGACGAGGATCACCCAGACGAGCTGCAGCAGCGTCGTGTGCAGGCTGCGCTCGAGATCGGGCAAGGCGATGATCAGCGTGCCCGAGTTGAGGGTCGCGAGCAGCATGCCGAGGCTGGTGCAGGTCAGCACCCACCACTTGAAGTGCTCGCTGTGCCGTCGTGTCCGAAGGAATCTCATTCTTACGTGAACGTCAGATTAGCAGAGAGGGCGCGTGCAGCGCGCCCCGGCTAGCCTGGTTCGCGTGAGTACGGCCGCGAACGCCGTTCCGCGTCGATACGAGCTCTCCGAGGCGGGCTTCCGGCGCCTTGCGTGGTGGGCCGTCGGCTGGCTCGTCCTCATCGTCGCCACCGGCGCGACCGTGCGGCTGACCGGGTCGGGCCTCGGCTGCGAGCACTGGCCGGGCTGTGCACGTGGCAAGTTCCTTCCCGCGCAGGGCTTCCACTCCGACGTCGAGTTCGGCAACCGCGTGGTCGCCGGCTTCACCGTGTTCACGACGCTCGCGCTCGCGCTCGCCTCGTGCCTCGTCCGTCCGCTCTCACACCGGCTGCTCGCGCTCTCCTGGATCGTCTTCGCCGGCACCCTCGCGCAGGCGCCGCTCGGCGCGATCACGATCCACTACGGCCTCAACCCGTACCTCGTGATCGCGCACCTGCTCCTCTCGCTCTTCGTCCTCGGGCTCGGCGTCGTCGTCGCGACGGGCGGCGCCGCGCCGGCGCTGCCGTCACGTGCGCGCATCGCGAGCGGACTGCTGCTCGCGGCGGTGACGGTGCTCGTCGTCACCGGGACGCTGTCGACGGCTGCCGGGAAGTTCCCGGGCTCGAGCGGCGACCGGCACGTGCGCCGGCTCGGCTCGTTCGAGTCGGCGGTCGCACTGCACGTGAAGGCGGTGGCCGCGTTCGGACTCTGCTTCCTGCTGCTCGCGGCGTGGGCCTGGCTGCATCGCGAGCGACAGCGGTGGCTCGTCCGCGCCTGCATCGGCCTCGTCGCCATCCTCGCGTGCCAGATGATCGTCGGCGAGTTCCAGTACAGGCTCTACGGAACGATCCCGTGGTGGGTGGTGCTCCTGCACGTGACCCTCGCGGCGACGCTCTTCGCGTGGACGGTCGGCCTTGTCGCCCGCGTCTGGCGGCCGCTTCGCAACTAGACTCGCGAAATGTCCGAGCTGAACGTCTCGTACGTGCCGGAGCTGCGCGAGCCGGTGCTCGTTGCGGCGTTCCGCGGCTGGAACGACGGCGGCCAGGGAGCCTCGCTCGCCGCCGGCTATCTCGCGAAGGCGTGGGACGCGGAGCGCTTCGCAGAGATCGACCCGGAGCAGTTCTACGACTTCCAGGTGACGCGGCCGATGGTGACGCTCGAAGACGGCGAGACGCGGAAGCTCGAGTGGCCGGAGAACGGCTTCTTCCACGGCGAGGTCCCCGGCACCGACCGCGACGCGGTCATCCTCATCGGCACCGAGCCCAACCTTCGCTGGCGCACGTTTTCCGGTCTCGTGCTCGATCTCGCGCAGCAGCTCGACGTCCAGCGCGTCGTCACGTTCGGCTCGCTGCTCGCCGATGTCCCGCACACCCGTCCGTCGCCGGTGACCGCGGCCGCGACCGATCCACGGCTCGTCGAGGAGTTCGGTCTCGAGCCGTCGCGCTACGAAGGCCCGACCGGCATCGTCGGCGTGGTCCTCGACGCCGCACGCGAAGCGGGGATCCCGGCGCTCAGTCTCTGGGCGGCGGTGCCGCACTACGTCTCGCTCGCGCCCAGCCCTCGCGCCGCGCTCGCGCTCGTCGACCGCTTCGCCGAGCTGATGCACATGGACGTCGACACCGACGAGCTCGAGACGGCGGCCGACGAGTACAGCGAACAGGTGAGCGAAGCGGTCTCGACCGACGCCGACACCGCCGCGTACGTCGAGGAGCTCGAGCGGCGCGTCGACCTGCTGAGCGCGGAGGAGGAGCTCCCGTCCGGCGACTCGCTCGCGGCGGAGCTGACGCGCTTCCTGCGCGAGCGCGACGAGCAGGAAGAGCGCGACGACGGCCCCGACGGGCCCGCCTCCTAGGACCGAGTACTCAGTCGGCGGCGACGGGAGTGTCGACTGCGTCGTTGCCGCCGTCCGCACCGCCTTCGGCGGACGGGCCCTCGGCTGACGCGCCTTCGGTAGGCGGCTTCTTCCGCCGGCGCCGCCGTTTCGGCTTCGCCGGCTCGTCGCCGTCCGTCGTCTCGAGCGTCTCGCCACCCTCGGTCGCAACCGCTGCCTCCGGCGCCGCGCCCTTCTTCTTCCGGCGGCGCCGCCTGCGGTTGCGCGACGCCTGCTGCTTCGGCGCCGGCAGATTCTCGCTCAGTGCAAGCGCCACCTCGTGGATGTCGCCGAGCTCCTCGCGCGCTTCCTCGAGCAGCTTCGTCGCGCGCGGCGTGTAGCCGTCCGCCGACGCGAGCAGCGCGGAGCCGACCTGCAGCGCCTGCTCCTTCGCGAGCTTGACGAGCTTCGCCGCGTTCTCCTCGTGCCGGTGGCCGCGCGAGTTCGCGAGCGCGCCGAGCAGTCGCTTCGCCTCGGGGTATTCACTCGACGCGCGGCGGTCTTGCACCTTGCGCGTCGCGCGCGCCAGCCGCCACGTCCAGCGCGCGAGGATCTGCTCCGGCGCGTCGGGCTTGGCCTCGGCGATCGCCCGCAGGAGGAGGCGGATGCCGTGCAGGCGCTCCTTCTCCCACGTCGGAGCCTGCGTGACGAGCGTGACCAGATCGTCGAAGTCGGCGCGCTCGACGCGCATCGAGACGCGGTCCTGCAGCGCCATCATCCGCAGCCTGCGGTTCGGGTTCTCGGCCGCCGCCGTCGAGAGGAACGTCTCGAGCGCGCCCTTCGACGCCCGTCCTTCGGTCAGCTTCTGCACGAACGACGCGCGCTCGTCGAACCGGATCTGCCGGCCGGCGATCGTCGCCCAGTACTTCTGCTCGTCGTCGTCGAGGAAGCGGGGATCGACGCGCTGCCACTCGCGTTGGATGACCGCGATGCGGCGGCGCACGTCCGGCGTCACCGGGACGAGCCACGGCGCGGGCGTCAGCCGGCGCCGCGCGCGCCGCTGTGAGCGGCGCCGCGGTGCGGGCGTGACTCGTGCACCCTCGCGATAGAAGTCCGCGTCGAGCAGCGAGTGCAGTGAGATGACACGTTCGTTGTGCGTCGCGCCCTTTGGGACGAAGTCGACGACGATCCCGGCTTCCTTGCGCGGATGCAGGCGCATGATCCGGCCGATCCGCTGCTGGTACACACGGCGGGACGCCGTCGGCGCGAGGTGCATGCAGACGGTCGCGCGCGGCGAGTTCCAGCCCTCCGCGAGCAGCTGGGCGTTGATCAATACGTTGATCTCACCGCGCTCGTAGGCGGCGAGCGTCTCTGCGAGCTTGACCGGCGGCGTGCGACCGGAGACGGCCTCCGCCTTCAGCCCCGCCGCACGGAACTCCTGCGCGAGGTTGTACGCGTGGTCGACGCCGGCCGCATAGACGATCCCCGGCGTGTTGTCGAACCGGTCGCGGTAGAGCGACGCCGCCGCCTGGTTGAGCGCCTGGTGGTCGAGCGTCTTCGCAAGGATCTCCTGGTCGAAGTCGCCGCCGACGATCGGCACCGAGTTGATCGCGGCGACCGGCGGCACGCGTAGGCAGCGCAGCGGTGCGATCAGCCCGCGGCGCGCCGCGTCCTGCAGCGGCAGGTCGTCGACCGACGCCGGGAAGACGTCGCTGACCTGCTTGGCGATCAGCTCTTCCGTCGCCGTCATGCCGATGTAGATCGGCTCCGGCATCGAGCGGATCGCCGCCGACGTCTTCTCGCCGAGCGCCGTGTGCGCCTCGTCGCAGATGACGAGCTGATACGCGTCGCGGCTCATCGAGCCGACGTGCCGCGCGAACCACGCGTATGTTTGGATCGTCAGCGGGTTCTCCTGCAACTGCTCCGTGCCGGTCTCGATCGCGTCGGTGAACCGGTCGCCGTAGCCCTCGGTCGTCAGGTCGCGGTCGAACTGCGAGACGAGCAGCCGCCGGTGCGTGAGGATGAGCACGCCGAGCGTCCGGGCCGCTTCGACGAACCCGGCCGCGGCGATCGTCTTGCCCGACGCCGTCGGGTGGCGGAAGCGGTAGCGGCGGACCGCGCCGGGATCCTCCTCGAGCGACAGCGGCTCGGGCAGCGCATCCTCGTCGGTCGTCTCGTCGACGAGATCGTCCTCGTCCTCCTCCTCCTCGATCACCTCGACGAGCGAGGTGCCCCCGTTCTCCTCGCTGCGCTGCACCGACGCGATCAGCTCGGTCAGCATCCCCGCGAGCGCGTCGACCTGGTGGCGGCGCAGCGTCGTCCCGCCGGCCGTCGTCGGCTCCGGCTCGGCGAGCACGCGCTCGAGCCCGAGCATCAGGCCGTAGCGCACCTTCCACTGCGGGCTCGGCGACCGCCGTCCCGCCTCGATCTCGAACAGCGCGTCGTCGAGCGCGCGGCGCCGCGCCGTGCCGGGGCCGAGGACGACCGCGACCTCTTCCCCCTCGCGGAGGAACGGCTCGCCCGCCCACGCTTCTGCGCGGAGTGCGGCGGCGGCCAGTGGGTCCGCCGCATCGGGAAGGATGATCGGCTCGGTGGCTTCTTGCATGTGCGCAGCACGACCCGTGCTGCATTCCTTCGAAAGGTGGCGCGCTCACGAATCCCCTGTGTCGGCGAGTCGCGCTCGGGAGAAGCATACCCCGGTCGGCGGGGGCGTCAACAGGCTCTTGCTCAGAAACCGCCCATCCCGCCGAAGATCGCGAACGGGTTCCCCGGCCGCGTCTCCCAGACGAGCTCGCCGCCGGCCTCGACCTCGCCGTGCAGGCGGTGCGCCAGCGCCTCGGCGTCCTCACGCGAGGACGTGCCGACGATCAGGTAGCTCCACTGCCGCAGCGGCCGGTAGCCCTCGGCCTCGAGCTGCTCCGCCAGCTCGCCTGCCGACTGCCGCGAGCCGCAGTCGACGCGGACCTCCCACGGCGCGTAGCCGCGATCGAGCTCCTCCTGCTCCCACGTCTCGCCGGCCGGCTCGTCGTCCCAGCGCTCCTCCTCGTCGAGCCAGCGCTCGATCCGGTGGCCGCCGCCGATGATCGACTGCGCCCGCTGCGCGTCGGGATAGGTCGACGTGTAGACGAAGATGTCGTCGCCGTCGCGGGAGACGGCGAAGCGCCCCGGGCCGGCGTCCTGCAGCTCGTCCAGCCGGTGGAGGAGCGCGGCGGGCTCGTCGACCGTGACGTGGATCCTGAAGTCGTCCACTAGGCCGGAATCTTGCCGTAAGCGGCGATCCCGGCCTGCTCCAGGTGCTTCGTGATGCCGCCGAGGAAGAACGGGTAGCCGGCGCCGAGGATCAGGCAGGCGTCGATGTCGGCCGGTGAGTCGACGACGCCCTCATCGAGCATGTGCGCGATCTCGTCCGCTGCGGCGTCGAGCACCGCGCGCCGGATCTCCTCGACGCTCCGCCGGTTGTCGGCGAGCGGTGTCGGCTCCTCGCCGTTCGCGATCTGCTCCAGCGCGGGCGAGAGCGGGAAGCGGTCGGGGTAGGCGGCGTGCATCGTCTCGAGCACGTGCAGCGCGACGCGAGGGCCGACCATCATCAGCAGGACCGACGGCGCCATCGGCATGCCGAGCCCGAGCATCGCCTCGTCGGTCTCCTCGCTCGTGTTGCCGTTCTCGACGGCGTCCATCAGCACGCGCGAGACGCGCGTCAGCACGCGGTTGACGACGAAGCCGGGCGAGTCGCCGACGATGACGCCGCGCTTCTTGAGTCTCAGCACGACGTCCCATGCGGTGGCGAGCACCTCGTCGCTCGTTCCCGGATGCCTGACGATCTCGACGAGCGGCATCACCGCGACCGGATTGAAGAAGTGGAGGCCGGCGTCGGCGCCCATCTCCTCGACCGAGAGCGACGACGTGTTCGTCATCAGGATCGCGTCCGGCGCCACCTTGCGCACCTCCGTGAATACCTCGCGTTTCACGTCGAGTTGCTCGAACACAGCTTCGAGAACGATGTCGCAGCCTGCAAACTGCTCCCAGCCGGTGCCGCCGTCGACGAGCGTCGAGAGAAACGGCTTGCGCTCGCCCACCTCGTCGCGGATCGTCTGCAGCGCGTCGTCGATGCGCGACTGCTCGATGTCGCGCAGCACGACCGGCACCTCGAGCCGCTTCACGAACTGCGTCGCGATCTGCGTCGCCATCAGGCCCGCGCCGACGATGCCGACCTTCTGGACGCGGCGCGGCTTCGCGTCGGGGAGCGCGGGCGGCTTCTTCGAGCGGCGCTCGACGACCGTGAACGCATACGCGCTCGCCTGCGCCTGCGGCGACACGATCAGCTCGGCCATCGCCTCCTCCTCGGCGGCGTAGCCTTCCTCGAGGGACCAGCGCTGTGCGCCGGCGATCAGGTCGAGCGCGACGTACGGCGCGCGCGTGGCGCCGTGCACGGCGTCGTCGACGCGTGAGCGCGCCTTGCGCAGCACGGTGTCGACGTCCGACCAGTCGGGGTCGCTCCGTTCGAGCGCCGGCGGTTGCGCCGAAGGCGCAGCCGCGGCCTTTGCGCCGGGCTCCGGCGGCTTTGCCGCCGCAGCTTCCAGCGCGAGCGTTCGCGCGAACGCGAGCGATTCGTCGAGGAACTCCACGGGATCGAGCAGCGCGTCGACGATGCCGAGCTCGAACGCCTCCGCCGCCTTCAGCAGCTTGTTCTGACGGAGCGGGTTGAGCACGATCACCTTTGCCGCGGTCTCCGGGCCGACGAGCTTCGGCAGCAGCTGCGTCCCGCCCCAGCCGGGGACGATCGACAGCGCGACCTCGGGAAAGCCGATGTGCCGCACGTTCGACGCGAGCGTCCGCGCCGTGCAGTGCAGCGCGAGCTCGAGGCCGCCGCCAAGCGCTGCACCGTTGATCGCCGCGACCGTCGGGAACGGCAGCGCGCGGATCCTGCCGAACAGTCCGTGCCCGGCGCGGATCCCCTCGCGCGGGTCCTCCACCTCGCCGAGCTCGTCGATGTCGGCGCCGACGCAGAACATGAACGGCTTGCCCGTGAAGACGGCAGCCTCCCAGTCGCCGTTCTCGAGCTCGTCGAGCACCTGCACGGCCGACTCGAACGCGGAGCGCCCGAGCGTCGTCGGCTTCCGGTAGTCCTCGCCGTTGTCGATCGTGACGAGCGCGACCCCGCCCGCACGGTTGAGCTTGAAAACGGTGTCGGTCATTACTGGACGTTCTCCCAGAGGATCGCGCAGCCCATGCCCATGCCGACGCAGAGCGCGGTCAGCCCGTAGCGGCCGCCGCGCTCGCGCAGGCCGTATGCGAGCTGCGCGATCAGCCGGACACCGGTCGCCGCGAGCGGATGCCCGCACGCGATCGCGCCGCCGTACGGATTGAGCCGCGGGTCGTCGGCCGCGACGCCGAGCTCGTCGCACCACGTCAGCACCTGGACTGCGAACGGCTCGTTCAGCTCGAAGACGTCGATCTCGTCGAGCGTCACGCCCGTCTGCTCGAGCACCCGCCTCGTCGCGGGCACGGGGCCGAGCCCCATCAGGTGCGGCGGAACGCCGGCGTACGCGTAGCCGACCAGGCGCAGCTTCGGGTGGAGGCCGAGCTCCTCGGCCGTGTCCTCGGCCGCGAGGAAGGCGGCGGTCGCGCCGTCGGTGAGACCGGCCGAGTTGCCGGCCGTGACGCGGCCGCCCGCGCGAAACGCGGCCTTCAGCTGTGCCAGTCCCTCGAGCGTCGTGTCGGGGCGGAGGAATTCGTCGCGGTCGGCGAGCTTCCAGCCGTCGTCGCTGAAGACGGTGAGCGGGACGACCGTCTCGCACATGATGCCGTTGCCCCACGCGGCCGCGGCGCGCTGCTGCGACTGGACCGCGAACGCATCCGCGCGCTCCTTGGTGATCGCCGGGAAGAGGTCGTGCAGGTTCTCGGCCGTGCTCCCCATGACGGCGGCGCTCTCGTCGATCAGCCGCTCGCTGACGAAGCGCGGATTGAAGTCGACGTCGTCGCCCATCGGGTGGTGTCCCATGTGCTCGACGCCGCCCGCGATCGCGACGTCGACGGCGCCGAACGCGATCTCGCCCGCCGCCGCGGTCACGGCGGTCAGTGCTCCGGCACACATCCGGTCGACGGCGAAGCCGGGCACGGATTCCGGCAGCCCGGCGAGGAGGGCGACGTCGCGGCCGAGCGTCAGCCCCTGGTCGCCGACCTGCGCCGTCGCGGCGAATGCGACGTCGCCGATCCGCTCGACGGGCACCTCGGGATTGCGGCGGAGCAGCTCGCGCACGGCCTTGACGCCGAGGTCGTCGGCCCGCGTCCGCCAGTACTGGCCTTTCGGCCCCGCCTTGCCGAACGGCGTCCGCACGCCGTCGACGAAGTAGACCTCGCGTGCCTCGCGCGCCATCCGCTGCCACGATAGCCGCTTTGACTGACCAGTCAATCAGGGCGCGTTTCCTATGCTCCGCCCCGTGCGGTGGGCGGAGCAGGCGGAGGCGGCGAAGGCCCGGTACGAAGCCGGAGCGGGACGCGAGCCCGACCAGCGCCGGCTGACGCAGCTCGGCAACGCGGCCTGGGCGTGCGGTCTCTCGCTCCTGATGGACGGCCGGACCGACGAAGGGCGTGACTGGCTGCGCACGGCCGCGCGCCGCTACCGCGAGTCGTGGGACGCCGGCGCGCCGCCCGACGCCTGGGGTCGCCCGATCGCGGCGATCAAGGCGGCGCTGATCGCCGGCGACGACGCTCGCGACTACGCGCGGTGGCCGCTCGACGCAGGCGCGCGCGACGCCGAGTCGCCGATCGGCCGCTACGCCGCGGGGCTCGCGCTTCTTGCCCTCGGCGAGGACGTCGATGCGCGCGCCGTCGGCTCGACGCTCCGCAACGACGCTCCGGAGTTCCCGATGGCGGTGGCCGATGCGATCGTCACGCTCGCCGCGAGCGACCGTGCCGGCTACCTGCTCGCGGTCGAGGACATCCTCGAGTCGTTCGAGCAGCGCCCCGACTTCCTCGAGGACGTCCGCGTCGCCGACACCGTGCTCGCGCTGCAGGCGCTCGCCGTCGCGCGCGACTGCGACGTCGAGCTCAGACCTTCGCCGCTGCTGCCTCGTCGAGCACCGCAGTCGTAGCGCCGCGGATCGCTCGCACGAGCGACGCCGGCGTCTCGCGCGACGGCTCGCCGTCGAACGCGCGCACGCACGCCTCCGCTTTGTCGCCGCCCGTGACGAGGAACAGGATCTCGCGCGCGCCGCGCAGCATCGGCAGCGTCAGCGTGATGCGGTCGACGTACGGCTCGAGGTGCGCCTCGGCGCCGATCGCCTTCCGCTCCGTGACGTCGAGCGTCGGCTGTGCGGGGAAGAGCGACGCGACGTGCCCGTCGGGGCCCATGCCGAGCAGGATGAAGTCGAAGCGGTCGACGGGCCCGAGCTGGGTCTCGTAGCGGGCGGAGCCCTCATCGCGGCCGAGCTCGCCGTGCATGCGATGGACGCGCGGCGCGCGCACGCGCGACAGCAGCTTCTCGTCGACCATGCGGAAGTTCGAGCGCTCGTCCTCCACCGGCACGCAGCGCTCGTCGGTGAACCAGATGTCGACGTTCGTCCAGTCGCTCTCGAGCTGCGCGGCGAGCTCGTACGCGCGGCCGACGCTGCCGCCGCCGGTGAGGACGATGTTCCCGCCGTCGCGCGCGGCGGCGGCGAGCCGTTCCGCGACGACCTGCGCCGGATCTTCCGCCACCGTGATGTCGATTTGCCTAGCCACCGGACGCAAGCTCACGTGCCCGCGTCATCGCCGCCTGAATCGCGTTCAGGAACGCGGCACGCACGCCTGCCTGCTCGAGCTCGCGGATCGCGGCGATCGTCGTGCCGCCCGGCGAGGTGACGGCCTCGCGCAGCTCGACCGGGTGCATGCCCTCGTCGCGGAGCTGCTTCGCCGTGCCGAGCATCGTCTGCACGACGAGCTTCGTCGAGATCTCGCGCGAGACGCCGAGGAGCAGCCCGGCCTCGATCATCGCCTCGGCGAGCAGCGCAAAGTACGCCGGCCCCGACCCCGAGATGGCGGTGACCGCGTCCATCGCAGTCTCGGGGACGCGGACGACGAGGCCGAGATGCGTGAGCACGTCTTCGGCGAGCGCGAGCTGCTCGTCGCCGGCGTGCGAGCCCGGCGCGATGCCCGCCATCCCCTCGTGGACGGTCGACGGCGCGTTCGGCATCGCGCGGACGACCGGCACGCCCGCCGGCAGCCGCTCCTCGATATACGCCGTCGGGATCGCCGCCGCGACCGAGAGCACGGTCTGCTCCGGCGATACCGCATCGCGGATCTGCGCGAGCAGCGCGTCGATGTCCTGCGGCTTGACCGCGACGACGATCAGCGCTGCACCGGTGACGGCGTCCGCATTCGACGTCGTCGCGGTGACGCCGTGGCGCTCGCGGAGCTCGGCGACGCGGGCATCGCTGCGGCTCGTGACGACGATGTCCGACCAGCCGGAGCTGAGCAGCCCGGTGAGCAGCGCCTCGCCGATGCGGCCGGCGCCGAGGATTGCAATCCGGTTCATGCCGCTAAGGGAACCATGCCGCGGGAGTAGCCCGCCAGCATGTACACGCTCGCGAGCCCTGCGAACTCGCCATACGGTGCCAGCAGCTCCGCCGTCTCCCACCCCTCGACCTCGCGGCCGCGCAGCTCTCGCAGCAGCTTCACGAGGCCGAGGTCGCCGACGAGCCCGTAGTCGTAGCGGCCGAGCCCTTCCAGGCAGACGACGCCGATCGACCACGGACCGAGCCCGCGCTCGCGCCCGAGCCGCGCCGCGACGACGGGCGTCGTTGCGTGGTGCAGCCGCTCGAGCTCGAGCGTCCGGCAGAGCCGGACGAGCGCGGCGGCGCGGCGCGTGTGCAACCCCATCGCGCGCAGTTGCGACGGTGCGAGCGCGGCGAGGTCGCGTGTCGTCGGCGCGGCGTGGAGGTTCTCCGCGACGGGTGCGCACAGTGTGCGGATGATCGACTGCTCCATTCGCCGCGCACGCTTCGCCTCGATGAGCTGGCCGCAAAATGCTCGCAGCAGCGACTGCGCGACCGTCGTCAGGCGAACCGGGCGCAGCCCACGCAGCGCGCGCGAGGCCGAGCCGAGCATCGGGTCGTGCCGGACTGCGCGGAGGAAATCGGAGTGGTCGTCGTCGAGCGCGAGCGTCCAGCGCAGCCGCTCCACTCCGGCCTCGGTGCGCGCGCGGACCGTGATCGTGCCGTCTGGCGACTGCCACGCGCGCACGAGCTCGTCGCCCACGACGGCGGTGAAGACGCCGTCGCGGAACGTGCGCGTCGCGTCGCTCGACAGCCGGGCGGAGAAGGCGAGAGAGTACGGGCCGCGCGGCGCGAGCCGGCGTTCGATCAACGCTCGACGCGGGCGTCCGCAGGCGTCGCGCGCATCGCCAGCTCGGCTGCGCGGTCGAGCACATCCATCGCCTGCTGCTCGCGACCCACCTGCCGCAGCATACGAGCCCACGAGCGGCAGGTGTTCGACGCGTCGCGCCACCGGCCCTCGCCCTCGAGGAGGCCGACCGAGCGGCGATAGGCCTCGTCGGCGCCCTGCGTCTCCTCGGCGAGCGCGAGCGCATCGCCGAGGACAGAGAACGCCAGTCCTTCTTCGACCGGGTTGTAGCTGCCTGCGATGTCGACGGCCTCGCGCGCGAGACGGATCGCGTCGTCGCGCTCGCCCCGCAGCAGCGCGACCTTCGACCGGCGGATGCGGAGCTCGAAGAGATCCTCGGTCGACGGCGATGGGCCGAGGAGCTGCTCCGCCTGGTCGAGATACGTCGCGCCGGCGTCGGTGTCTTCACGCGAAAGCGAGATCGCGGCCGCGAGCAGGTTCGCGCGTGCGAGATGAACGGTGTCCTCTGTCAGGCGGAGAAGAGCAATCGCCTTGCGGACGTTGTCGAGGGCGGCGGTGCTTCGACCCTCGTGATGTGCGAGCCGCGCCATCGACCAGTAGAGGCGCACGCGCATGTACGGATCTTCGATGTCGCTCCCGCGCTGGAGCGCGCGCTGGAGCACCTGCTCGGCGCGTGTGATCTCGCCGATATCGCTGAGCGCATAGCTGAGCGCCGTCGCGTAACGAGCTTCGAGAGCGGGATCCTCGCCGTCCGAGACGTCGTCGAAGCAGCGTTGGAAGAGATCGACGGCGGCGTGCGGACGTCCCGAGACCGAGTAGGCGCGCGCAAGCTGCGCGTAGACGTCGATCAGGCCCGACGGGTCGAACGGCTCGCCCTCGAGGGCGCGTTCGAGCAGCGTCACCGCACGCTCGAACTCGCCGCGCTCCTGGGCGAGCGCCGCGAGTGCGACGTTCGCGCGGAGCAGTGTCCGGCGATCGCCGGCGGCGTGCGCCTCCTGGGCGAGCTCGGTCAAGCCGGCCTCGGCGCCGTCCGGCTCGCCGAGCCGTTCGGCGAGCTCGAGGTCGCTCCGCCTCAGCTCGCGTTCGTTCGCGGGGTCGAGATCGGAGCCGGTCTCCAGGTAGTCGGCGGTGACGCCGAGCTTGGCGGCGAGCCGGCGCAGCGCTTTCACCGACGGCTGTCGAGTTCCCGCCTCGATGCGGGAGATGTAGGCATATGAGACGCCGGGTGCAGCGAGCTCGCGCTGAGAAAGACCCCTCTCCAGCCGCAGGCGCTTGAGCCGCTGCCCGATCGTCTCGCCTGCGGCGGGCGCTCCGTCCGGACTCATGTGTGCCCAATAATGGGGGTTTCTGCGGACGACGTCAATCCCCACTTGACAAGTGTCGTCAGCGTCTGTTTCGGTCGGGCGCGACACAGAGTCCCTCGAACGAGGGATTCGCAAAAGAAAGGTGGGGGACGTGTCCCGTCACTCCTTCTACATCCGGCTCGTCCTGCTCGTCGCCGTCCTGGCGCTCGCGTCGGTCCTTCTCGGCAGCGAGCCGTGGGGCCCGATCTAGGCCGATCGGATCCGGCGGGCGGGGGCGTGTGCCCCCGCCCGCTGTACCCTCGCCGTCGATGACGGCCCTCGAGCTGGCCCTGTACGCCCTGCTCTTGGCCGTCGCCGCCGTTGCCGTCTGGCGGCGGCCGGTGGTCGCCCTCTTTCTCTTCCTCGTCGGACTGGCGCTGCACAACGCGGTGCTCGCCGCGCTGTACGGCGCCGGGATTCGCGGCTCGACGCTGACCGCGATCGCGGCGTGGAAGGAGATCCTGCTCGCGGTCGCACTCGCCCGGGTGGTCTGCACCGCTGTGCGGACGCGGACGCCGCCGTTCGTCTGGCGCGTCGCCGACTGGCTCGCGGTCGCGTTCGCGCTGCTCTGCGTCGTCTACGCGCTGATCCCGCAGTCGGCACTCGGGGGCCAAGCCGGCCACCGCGCGGTCGCGCTCGGGCTGCGCCACGACGTCGTGCCCGTCGGGGCCTACTTCCTGGGGCGCTCGCTCGTCGTCACGCGGCGCGAATGGCGTGCGCTCGTGTGGACGCTCTTCGGTGTCGCCGCCGCGGTCGCAGCGTGGGGGTTGATCGACGTCTACGCGATCCCGATCTCGTGGTGGCGCCAGTCGGCGGTCGTCGACTACTTCCGGAAGCACCTCGGCTACGACTACCACGGCACCGGCAACCTGCCGGAGAACTTCATCTACAACGTCGGCGGCGACCGGCCGTTCCTGCGGCGGCTCGTGACGACGTTCCTCTCGCCGCTGGCGAGCGGCTACCTGTTCGTCGTGGCGCTTCTCGTCGGCGTGCGGCGCGGGCGAGCAGCGCTCGCGCTCGCCGTCGTCGTCTTCGCGGGATTGCTGTGGACGTTCTCGCGCTCGTCGCTCGTCGCGCTCGCGGGCGGGCTCGTCGTGCTTGCGCTGCTCCGCCGGTCCGCGTTCGCGCTCGGCGGCGCCGCACTTGTGATCGTCGTCGCGGTCGCGTGGGCGCATGCGTTCCCACACATCGCGCCGACCGGGCAGTTCACGCGCGCCGACCTCCGCTACCAGCACCGGCAGGCCGAGAAGGGGCCGCAAGGCTCGTTCTCGGCGGTCAGCGAGGACGAGCCGTCGCTGCACGAGCACTGGCAGTCGCTGAAGGACGGTGTGCGGACGATGGCCGATCACCCGCAGGGCTACGGTCTCGGCAACGTCGGGCAGGTCGCGTCGCGGACGAAGACGCCGCTCCAGGCCGGCGAGTCGAACTACACGGAGCTCGGCGTCGAGCTTGGCGTGCTCGGGTCCCTGCTCTGGATCGCGTGGGGGCTGGCGGTGCTCGTCGGGCTCGCACGCTCGCGCGCGCTGCGAATGTGCGCGGCGTTCGCGGCGGTGCTCGCGCTCGCCGTCCAGACCGACGTGATCGGCGACCCGTGGGTCGCCTATTGCGTGTGGGGGCTCGCCGGCGCAGCGCTCTTCCGGACACGGCCGCAAGAGCGACTTGCGGCCGAGCCGTCGCCTGCGTAGCGTTGTCTGCAATGACAACGGATCTGCGCCGCGTGCTCGTGATCGCCGCCCTCGGCCTGTTCGTGCTTGCGCTCGTGCTCTACGCGCGCCGAAGTGTGCACGCGCCGCTCGTGGCGGATGCAGTCCGCACGCCCGGCGTGTTGAACGCGGCAGTGATGCAGGCGACGATCGGCTCGACGATCTGCCGGCGCGGCTGGACGCGGACGATCCGCCCGCCGACCGACTACACGAACGCGCTCAAGCGCAAGCAGATGCGCATGTACGACGAGCACGGACCACCGGCCGCCTACCAGGAGGATCATCTGATCTCGCTCGAGCTGGGCGGCGACCCGACCGACCCTCGCAACCTGTGGCCGGAGCCCTATCCGCGCGCGAGCGCGGTCGACCGGATCGAGAACGACCTGAATGCGCGCGTCTGCGCGGGGTCGCTGACGCTCGCCGAGGCACAGGTGCAGGAGGCGCAGCTCAAGCACACGCAGGGATAATCGAACGGATGGAGATCGCCGCAGCGACGCGTATGGGCCCGGTCGAGCTGTCGGTCTCCGACCTCGAGCGGTCGCTCGACTACTGGCAGAACACGGTCGGGCTCGGCCTGCTCTCGCGAGACGACGGCCGCGCATCGCTCGGCGCCGGCTCCCGCGAGCTGATCCGGTTCGTCGAGGAGCCCGGCGCACGCTCTGCACGCGGCTACGCCGGCCTGTACCACGTCGCGCTCCTCGTGCCGGAGCGGCGCGACCTCGCCCGCTGGCTCGCGCACGCCGGGCAGGCGCAGATCGGCCTCGAAGGGCTGTCCGACCACGCGGTCAGCGAGGCGATCTACCTCCGCGACCCCGACGAGCACGGGATCGAGATCTACGCCGACCGGCCGCGGGAGCAGTGGGACGGCCGTGTCCGCGAGCTGATGACGACACGGCCGCTCGACGTCGGCTCGCTCTTCGAGGAGCTCGACGAGCCCCCAACCGCCGGAGGCGCAGTTTCCGGGCCGGGCGTCGGCGGCTCGGCCGACGACGCTTCCAGCCCCACGTGCGAATTGCCGGCGGGGACGGTCGTCGGGCACACGCACCTCTGCGTCTCCGACGTCGAGTCGACCGTCCGGTTCTTCGTCGACGAGCTCGGTCTCGAGCTGATGGCGCAGCTCGGGCCGATGGCCGCGTTCCTCGCCGCGGGCGGCTACCACCACCACGTCGGCGCGAACACCTGGGAGAGCCGCGGCGCCGCCAAGGCGCCGGCGGGCACCGCGCGGCTCCTGCGGGCGACGATCCTCGTCCCCGACGAGCAAGAGCTCGAGCGCGTCGCCGGGCGGCTCGGCGTCGAAGTGGAGGACGGCGGCATCGCCGTCGAGGACCCGTCGGGGAATCCCCTGTTCCTGACCGTCTGACCTTCCGCTATACAGGGAGAAAGCCGTGTCGAGCAAGCCAGTCGAGCAGCTGTCCCAGGTGATCGTCCGCTTCGCGGGCGATTCCGGCGACGGCATGCAGCTGACCGGCTCCCAGTTCACGTCGGAGACGGCGCTGCTCGGGAACGACATCTCGACGCTGCCGGACTTCCCGGCGGAGATCCGCGCGCCGGCCGGCTCGCTGCCGGGTGTCTCGGGCTTCCAGCTCCACTTCGCCGACCACGACATCCTCACGCCGGGCGACGCGCCGAACGTGCTCGTGGCGATGAACCCCGCTGCGCTGAAGACGAACATCAAGGACCTGCCGAACGGCGGGACGCTGATCGTCGACGCCGACGCCTTCAAGGACCGCAACCTGCAGAAGGCGGGCTACGCGGAGAACCCGCTCGAGGACGGCTCGCTCGACGAGTACCAGGTGCACAAGGTGCCGCTGACGACGCTGACCGTCGGTGCGCTCAAGGAGATCGACGGCGTGACGCCCCGGGAGGCGGAGCGATCGAAGAACATGTTCGCGCTCGGCCTGATGTCCTGGCTGTACGGCCGCCCGATCGAGCCGACGGTCGATTTCCTCAACGCGAAGTTCCGCGCGAAGCGTCCGGAGATCGCGGACGCGAACATCAAGGCGCTGCAGGCGGGCTACGCGTTCGGCGAGACGACCGAGACCTTCGCCGTCACCTACGAGGTGAAGCCGGCGAAGCTAGCGCCCGGCACGTACCGCAACATCACCGGCAACCAGGCGCTCTCGATGGGCCTCGTCGCCGCGTCGAAGCTGTCCGGGCTGCCGCTCTTCCTCGGCGCCTACCCGATCACTCCCGCGTCCGCGATCCTCGAGGAGCTCGCCTCGTACAAGCACTTCGGCGTGCGCACGTTCCAGGCGGAGGACGAGATCGCGGCCGCCGGCGCCGCGGTCGGCGCGTCGTTCGGCGGGATGCTCGGGGTGACGACGTCCGCCGGCCCCGGCGTCGTCCTGAAGGCCGAGACGATCGGGCTCGCGATCATGCTCGAGCTGCCGCTCGTCATCTGCGACATCCAGCGCGCCGGCCCGTCGACCGGGATGCCGACGAAACCGGAGCAGACGGACCTGCTGATGGTGATGTTCGGCCGGAACGGCGAGTCGCCTGTGCCCGTCATCGCCGCCTCGTCGCCGAGCGACTGCTTCGACGCTGCGATCGAGGCGTGCCGGATCGCGCTCAAGTACCGCACGCCTGTGTACCTGCTCAGTGACGCGTACCTCGCGAACGGGTCGGAGCCGTGGCTGCTGCCCGACGTCGAGGCGCTGCCCGACATCTCGACGTCGTTCGCGACCGCGCCGAACGCCGACGACGGGACGTACCTCCCCTACCTGCGCGACGAGCAGACGCTCGCGCGGCCGTGGGCGGTGCCGGGGACGAAGGGGCTGGAGCACCGCGTCGGCGGCCTCGAGAAGGCCGACCGCACGGGCAACATCTCGTACGACCCCGAGAACCACGATCTGATGTCGCGGCTGCGCGCACAGAAGGTCGCCGGGATCGCCGGCGACGTCCCTGAGCTCGAGGTCGACGATCCGGACGGCGACGCGCGCGTGCTCGTGCTCGGGTGGGGCGGCACGTACGGCCCGATCGCGGCCGGCGTGCGCCGCGTGCGCCGCAGCGGCCGCTCGGTCGCGCATGCGCACCTGCGCTATCTCAACCCCTTCCCGCGCAACACCGGCGAGATCGTGCGCCGCTACGAGAAGGTGCTGATCCCCGAGATGAACCTCGGTCAGCTGCTGAAGCTCGTCCGGGCGGAGTTCCTCGTCGACGCCGTCGGCTACAACCGCGTTCGCGGTGTGCCGCTGCGCGCCGCCGAGGTGGCGGAGGCGATCGAAGCGATGGTGGATCAATGAGCACGATGAAGGATTTCAAGACCGACCAGGAAGTCCGCTGGTGCCCGGGCTGCGGCGACTACGCGATCCTCGCGGCGATCCAGTCGTTCATGCCGGAGCTCGGTCTCGAGCGCGAGAACATGGTGTTCGTCAGCGGGATCGGCTGCGCAGCGCGCTTCCCGTACTACATGAACACGTACGGCATGCACTCGATCCACGGCCGCGCGCCCGCGATCTCGACCGGTCTCGCGGTGTCGCGCCCGGATCTAAGCGTGTGGGTCGTGACGGGCGACGGCGACGCGCTGTCGATCGGCGGCAACCACCTCATCCACGCGCTGCGCCGCAACGTCAATCTGAAGATCCTCCTCTTCAACAACAAGATCTACGGGCTGACCAAGGGCCAGTACTCGCCGACGAGCGAGCTCGGCAAGGTGACGAAGTCGACCCCGATGGGCTCGCTGGACTGGCCGTTCAACCCACTCTCGCTCGCGATCGGCGCCGAGGCGACGTTCGTCGCGCGCGCGATCGACACCGACAAGGCCGGGATGAGCGACGTCCTGCGCGCCGCGGCGCAGCATCGCGGCAGCGCGTTCGTCGAGATCTTCCAGAACTGCCCGATCTTCAACGACGACGCGTGGCAGTTCGTGCGCGACGACAAGGAGGGCGTCAACCGGATCCTCCTGCGCGACGGCGAGCCGATCCTCTGGGGCGCCGACCACGAGAAAGGCCTGAGGCAGCGCGCCGACGGATCGATCGAAGTGTGCGAGGCGGGCGATCCCGGCGTGCTCGTGCACGACGCGTCGCACCCGACACCTTCGCTCGCCTTCGCGCTGTCGCGCGTGACGCAGGAGCGGCACAACGGCACCCCGGTCGGCGTGTTCCGTAGCGTGGAGCGGCCGGTCTACGACGACCTGATGGCCGAGCAGCTCACGGCCGCGGTCGAGAAGCGCGGTGCCGGAGATCTCGCAGCGCTGTTGCACAGCGGCGAAACCTGGACGATCGACTGATCGTTACTGCTCGTCGATCGAGAAGTGGAAGTGGTCGCCGTGCGCGTGCACGTCGAGCGTCTTGTCGTCGAGCACGGCTGACGCCGTCTCGTCGAGGAACAGGACGGCGCCGCGTTCGCGCACGACCGTGTCCCCGTCTGGCTGAGCCGACACGACCTCGAAGTCGAGCGCCGTCTCGCCGTTCGATGTCGTCCCGGAGATCCGCAGGCCGCCGTCGGCGCCGGCCTCGCCGTCGGCGCAGATGCCGGCGATCGCCTCTGCGGCTTGATCGGTGATCTTGAGCATTGAAATCCGAGTGTCCCGGGTAGGCGTCGACCAAACGCAACCATACGAGGGGAAGGGGTACCGCGTGCTTGACGACATGCTGAACCGGGCGAAGATCGAGTCGCCCAAGGAGCTCTTCGTCCACAGTCTCGGCGCCGCGCTGACGATGGAGAACACCGTCGAGGGGATGCTCGGCGAGCTCATCGAGGCGGCGAACGACTCCGAGCTGAAGCAGCAGCTGCGGCACCACCGCGAGGAGACGCAGGCCCAGATCCGCAACCTGCGCCAGGCGTTCCAGAGCCTCGGCATGGAGCCCGACGAGCGCCCGTGCCCGGCGATCGAAGGGATCGAGAAGGAAGGCGAGGCAAATCTGAAGATGACGGCGGACGAGCTGAACGACGCCGTGATCCTCGCCGGCGCCGCCGAGACGGAGCACCACGAGATCGCCGTCTACGAGAACCTGATCGTCCACGCGAACGCCATGGGCCACGAGGACATCGTCGCCCTCCTCCAGGAGAACCTCGAGCAGGAGCAGCACACGCTCGGCGAGGTTCTGAAGGCGACGGTGAAGCAGGCCCAGAAGCAGGGCGTCAGGGCCTAGGAGCGCAGGAAACGGCCGGAGCCGGGCGCGTCGGGGAGCCGCGCCCGGCTCAGGCGGTCTGCCGGGCCGGCTCGGCCGGCTGGACGTCCGCCGCCGGGATGAGCGCCCGCTCGAGCGCCGCCTCGAGCTGCGATCGGCGGAACGGCTTCATCACATGGGCGACGGGGCCGAGCTCGCGGGTGTCGCGATTCGGGCCGTCGATGCTCACGCAGAGAATCGGCAGATTCTGGAACCGGCGCCGCACGCCGCGGGCGAGGCGCATGCCCGGGCGGGACGCCGGTTCCAGCAGGAGTACGTCGGGCTCCTCCCCCTCGACCCACTCGCGCGGGCCGATCGGCCGGTGGCCGAGCCGCAGGAGCAGGAGCTCGAGTAGCGACCGCGTCGACGGGTCGGGGTCCACGATCAGCACGGTCGCCACGAAGGGAAGAATCGCGGGATCGCGCGGGAACGACGGATGCCCGTGGTATGAAAAGCGTATGACCGCTTCCCGCATCCTCGTCGTCGACGACGACGACGACATCCGCGGTCTCGTGCGGACGCTGCTGGAGCGGACCGGGGCCGAGGTGCACGAGGCGCCGAACGGCCGCGAAGGCCTGCGGGAGTTCCATGCCTGGCGCCCCGACGTGGTCGTTCTCGACGTGTCGATGCCGGAGATGGACGGCTGGAACGTGCTCGAGCGCATCCGGGACATGTCCGAGGTGCCCGTGCTGATGCTGACCGCCCGCGGCGACGAGCTCGAGCGCGTCCGCGGCCTGCAGGCCGGCGCCGACGACTACGTCGTCAAGCCGTTCGGCAAGCAGGAGCTCGTCGCGCGCGTCCAGGCGCTGCTCCGGCGCGCTTCGCGCGGCTCGGCGCAGGAGGAGAGCGAGACCTACGCCGACGCGTACCTGTCGATCGACTGGGCGCAGGCGCGCGTCACCGTCGGCCGGCGCGAGGTGCAGCTGACGCCGCTCGAGTTCCGGCTGCTCTCCACGTTCGTCCGCCATCCGCGGCAGGTGCTGAGCCGCGACCAGCTGCTCGAGCTCGTCTGGGGCGACGCGTTCGGCGTCGGCGGCGACCAGGTGAAGCTGTACGTCGGCTACCTGCGACGCAAGCTCGCACCGGACGCGCCGAACTCGGTGCCGATCGAGACCGTGCGCGGCTTCGGCTACCGCTACAAGGCGCCGGCTGCGTCATAGAGCTCGCGGACGCGCGTCGCGAGCTCGGCGGGCGAGAACGGCTTCTTGACATACGCGTCGGCGCCGGCGTCGTAGCCGCGCCGCACGTCCGACTCCTGCGCCTTCGCCGTCAGCAGCAGGACACGTGTGTGCGCGAGTGACTCCGCGGCCCGGATCGCCGTCAGCACCTCGATCCCGTCGAGGCCCGGCATGCCGACGTCGAGCACGGCGACTGTCGGTGCGTGCTGGTGTGCGAGCGCGAGCGCCTCGATGCCGTTCCGTGCGGCCACGACCTCGTAGCCGTCGCGCTTCAACCGCGTCGTCACGAGAAGCAGGATGTCCTCGTCGTCGTCCGCGACCAGTACCACATCGCTCATTCGGCGGCCAACGGTAGCTCCACCCGGAAGAGCGCGCCGCCGCCGGACCGGGGATGCGCCGAGATGCGGCCGCCGTGCGCCTCGGTGATCGCATGCGCGATGAACAGGCCGAGGCCCGTGCCGGGAACCTGTCGCTCGACGGCGCGATCGGTGCGGTAGAAGCGCTCGAACACACGCGCCGCCTCGCGGTCGCTGAAGCCGATGCCCGTGTCGCACACCTCGAGGCGCGCGACGCCCTCGGCTGCGACGTTGATCTCGACGCGGCCGCCGTCGGGCGTGAACTTGATCGCGTTCGAGATCAGGTTGTCGAGCAGCTGGAAGATCCGCCCGCGATCGCCGTCCACCGGCACCGGCCCGTTCGCGTTGACGACGAGCTCGAGGTCCTTCGCGTCAGCGCGCCCGCGCGCCTCCTCCGCGGACTGCTGCGCGATCTCGTTGAGCTCGAGCCGCGACGGCGTCAGCTCCAGCCGTCCCGACTGCAGGCGCGCGACGAACAGAAGGTCGTCGACGAGGCGGAGCAAACGGTTCGAGCTGCGCGACACGACCTCGAGATAGGAACGCGTCTCGTCCGGCAGCGGGTCGTCGAGCGCCAGCTCGACATAACCCATGATCGAGGTGAGGGGAGTTCGCAGGTCGTGCGAGATCAGCGCGACGAACTCGTCCTTCAACCGGTCGGCTTCGACGAGCCGCTCGTTCTGCGCAGCGAGCAGCCGCTGCGCCTGCTCGGCGTCCGCCCTCGCCGCGCGCTCGCGCACCCGAATCCCCTCGAGCGCGCGCAGGATCCCGACGAGCCGCAGCACAACGAGGACCGAGATGACCGACGCCGCGGCGACGACCGCGGGAATGTGCAGCGGCGCAGCGCGGAGGTGCTGCACGAGGAGCACCGCCGGCGGCGCGAGCAGCGCGGCCGTCAACACGACGACCCGGCCGGCGCCGACGCGCAGCCGACTCGCAGCGCGGCGAACCGGGCGCGACAGCTCGCGCATCGACGGATGCAGCGCTGCGGCCACCCACTACGTGTACGAGAGCACCCAGCCTCCGTCGATCCATTCGCCGGGCTCGTACGCGCCCAGCGCAAACACCTCGTCGGCCACGAGCAGGAGCACGACGCTCGCCATCAGCATCACGAACGACGGCGTCCGCCACGCCGCCGTGACGAAGAAGCCCGCGAGGCCCGCCAGCAGGATCAGGTCCATCAACGGGTACGCCGCGTTGACGGCGATCGTCGACGTCTTCTCCGAGCTCGCGAGGATGCCGTCGAGCAGGAACACCCACTGCACGAGCAGGAAGCCGAACGTGACGATCGCGGCATCGGCGAGCGCGGCGCCGCGACGGTGTCTGCCCGACGAGAACATCAGGACGAGCAGCCCGGCGGCGAGGAGCGGATAGCCCGCCAGATAGAACGCGTCCGCGATCGACGGGACGGGCGGGCTGCCCCCCCAGAAGCCGGCGCCCACGTCGTCGCCGATCGCGAACAGGAGATTCCCCGCGGCGAACAGGAGCCACGGCAGTGCGAGCGGCGGCCGGTTGACGCGGACGCCCAACGCGATCGCGACCGCCGCGGCGAAGCCGACGACGCCGTAGATGCTGTTCTTCGCCGCGCCGTGCGGAACGAGGAAATAGATGACCGTCAGCCCGCCGCCGAGGGCGAGCGCAACGAGGGTGTTCCTATCGCGCGAGAAACGCATTGATCGCTGCGGCGACCGCGTCCGGCCGGTCCTCCTGCAGGAAGTGTGACGCACCCTCGATTAGGACCGGGCCCTCGGCATCCGGCAGGAGCGAGACGAAGAACTCCGCGACACGCGGCGGCAGGATGCGGTCGTCCGCTCCCCAGACGACGAGCGCCGGCCTCTCGAAGCTTCGCAGCGCCTCGGCGACGCGGTTCATCGGCTCCGTGTTCGGGTGCTCCGGCTCGGCGGGCACGAGCTCGGGAAAGGCGAGCACGCCCGCCTTTGACGCCGGCGTCGGGAAACAGCCGTCGTACGCTGCCCGCACCTCCGCGGAGAGCCCCTGCGACGTTCCCGCTTCGACGAGGCGTCCGATGTCGAGCGCGTCGCCGGTCTCGCGCACGACCTCGCGGAAGCGCAGCCAGAGCTCGGACGGCGCGCGCCCGCCGCCGATCGCGGTGTTCAGCACGACGAGGCGGCCGATGCGGTCGGGATGCTCGATCGCGAACCGCAGCCCGATCGGCCCGCCCCAGTCGTGCACGACGAGCGTCAGGTCCCGGAGGTCGAGCGACTCGACGAGCGCGACGACCGACGCGACGTGGCGGTCGTACGAATACCAGGCGACATCCTCGGGTTTGTCCGACCGTCCAAAGCCGATCAGATCGGGTGCGATCTTGCGCCCCGGCAGCTGCGGGGCGATGTTGCGCCAGAGGTACGACCACGTCGGCTCACCGTGCAGCAACAGGATCGGCGCGCCCTCTCCCTCGTCGAGGTAGTGCAGGCGCTGCCCGTCGAGCTGGAGCCACCGGGAAGCCACGCTTGCCTAGGCTACGCCCTCGTGTCCGCCATCGACGACGTCCTCGAGCACAACCGGCGCGTCGTCGCGGGGCTCGTGCCCGCGGCGATCGAGCGCGACCCGGCCCGCCGCCTGGCGATCGTTACGTGCATGGACGCGCGCATCGACCTGCCGCGCGCGCTCGGGATCGCCCCCGGCGACGCGCACGTCCTCCGCAACGCGGGCGGGCTCGTCACCGACGACGTCCTCCGCTCGCTCGCGCTCTCCCAGCACCTGCTCGGTACGCGCGAAGTGATGCTGATCCACCACACGAACTGCGGGATGGAGCGGCTCGACGCCGATCTGCCGGCCGAGCTCCTGCGCGGGGCGTTCGCCGACGTCGCCGAGGCAGCGCGCGGTGCGGTCGCGGCCGTGCGCGCTTACGAGCACCTGCCGCACCGCGACGAGGTCCGCGGCTTCGTCTACGACGTCGACTCTCATCGCGTCGAAGAAGTCTGAAGAAGTCTGAGGGCCGGGCGGGCTGCGGCCCACCGCCCGACCCTCACGTCTAGTAGATGCCGCGTGTCAGGGAATCTTGCGCGGGAATGGAGAGTGGCGTGGAAGAGGACACCCAGGCGTTCCAGGCGGTCGACACCGAGCCCCATGCGGCGATCCGCGACGAGGAGATCGCGGCCGGGCCGCCGCCGACGGGGCCGCCGCCGCGCGCGCTCGTCGCCGACGTCTGGCCGTGGCTCGCGCTGCTCGGCGTTCTCGCGATCGCCGGCCTGCTCGTCTGGCTCTTCGTCTTCCGCGACACGAACGGCGCGAAGCGCGCGGTCCCGGCGGTCGTCGGCCTGCCGCAGCAGGCGGCGATCGGCCGCCTAACGCGCGCCGGCTTCAGCGTCAAGGCGATCCGCAGCCCCGCGAGACGGCCGCGGGGAACCGTCGTTTCGCAGGAGCCGGGCGGCGGCTCGCAGCTCCCGAAAGGCGCGACCGTCACGCTGCACGTCTCGAACGGCCGCCGTCTCGTCGCGCCGCCGAAGACCTCGACGCAGACGACGACCACGACGCAGACCACGACCACCGCGGCGGCGCCGGCGTCGCAGGTTCCCGACGTGACCGGACAGGACATGGCGTCCGGTGCGGGCCAGGTCGAGGCGGCGGGGTTCGTGGCCGAGACCGACCCGCTCGAGGGCGCGGGCACGCCGGGCTCGATCGTGCAGGAGAGCCCGCCGGCCGGCACGCAGGCGAAGGCGGGCCAGACGGTGACGCTCGGCGTCGCCGTCGGCTCGAGCCGACCGGACGTGACGATCCCCGACGTCACCGGTAAGACCGCGGCCGAGGCGCGCGCGGCGCTGCTGCAGGCGAAGCTGACGGTCCGGACGACCTACGCGCAGGGCGCGACGGGCGTCGTCCTCGGCGAGTCGCCGACGGGCAGCGCACCGGCGTACACGCAGGTCACGATCTCGGTCGGGAGGTGAGAACGGTCAGCCTGCGGCCGCGCAGCGGCCGCGGCCGCTCGACGAGTCGCACGGCTGCGCCGAACGTCGCGGCGAGGCCGACGACGCCGGCGATCGCGAACGCGAGCTCTGTGCCGCCGCGTGCGCACAGCCAGCCGACGAACAGGCCGGCGACCGACGCGGTGCCGTTGAACGCGTAGAAGTAGAGGCCGATGATGCGGCCGCGCAGGTGATCCGGCGCCGCGAGCTGCATCGACGTGTTCGAGTTCGCCGACCACGACGTGAAGCCGGCGCCGACGACGAAGAGGAGTGCGCCGGCGAGCCATGGGTCGTGCACGGGTGCGAGCAGGAGCTCGGCCCCGGTGAAGACACCCGCGCCGATCAGCATCGTGCGGATCGACGCGCGGCCGCGCGACGCCGACATCAGTGCGCCGACCAGTGCGCCGCCGCCGAACAGCGCCGACAGCGTCGAGTAGACCCACACCGGCTGCTGCAGCGTCTTGCCGGCGAGCACCGGCAGCGTCACGTTGAAGTTGAACGCGAACGTGCTGAGGAAGAACGTCAGCACGATCAGTGTCGCCATGCGGCGGTCGCGCAGCACGTATGCGAGTCCCTCGCGCGTTCCCTTGAGGATCTCCGGCCGCTCGAACCGCTCGAGCGGGAAGAAGTCCCGCGGACGCATCGCGAACAGCCCGACGAGTACGGCGAGGAAGCTGATCGCATTGATCAGGAAGCACCAGCCTGCGCCGGTGAGCGCGTAGACGGGGCCGGCCAGCGACGGGCCGAAGATGCGCGAGGAGTTGAACAGGCTCATGTTGAGCGCGATTGCGTTCGGCAGCGCCTCGCGGCCGACCATCCGGTACGTCAGCTGCTGCCGCGACGGGACGTCGAGCACGAGGATGAAGCCGGTCGCGAAGCCGATCAGATAGAGCATCCACGGCTCGGCGAAGCCGCCGAGCGCGATCCACGCGAGCGCCGCCGACGTCACGAGCTGGGCCGCCTGCGTCCCGATCACGAGCTTCCGCGCGTCGACGCGGTCGGCGATCACGCCCGCGAACAGCCCGAAGAGCGTGAACGGCAGGAACGAGGCCGCAGCCATCACACCGACGTCGAACGCCGAGTGCGTGATCTGCAGGACGAACCACCCCATGGCGATGCGCTGCATCCACGAGCCGGTCTGCGAGACGATCTGGCCGGCGAAGAAGAGGCGGTAGTTGCGGTAGCGGAGACTCTCGAAGGTCCGCTTCATAGGAGCTCCGCGAGCGGGTCGATTGCTGCGTTTATCGCCGCGAGCTGCTCGCCGGTCAGCCCGCGCAGCCGGGTGGCCAGCCAGGCCGTGCGGCGCGAGCGGACCCGGCGGAGGACACGCTGCCCCTCGTCGGTCAGCGTCAGCCCGACGCGCCGCTTGTCGGACGGGCTCGGCGTCCTCGTGACGAGTCCGTCGCGCTCGAGCCGGTCGACGTGGTTCGACATCGCCGGCGGGCTGATCTTCTCGTGGGCAGCGAGCTCCCGGACGCCGACCCCCGGCCGGTACTTGATCGCCACGAGGAGCGAGACCTGGTGCGGCGAGATGCCGACCTCGCGCGCCTCACGCCGCAGCTCGCGGCCGAGCTGGAGGAGGACCGGGCGCAGACGGTCGGCGACGTGGACGGTGTCGAGGCTGGTCTCGGGCATAATCGTTAACTTGGTTAACGGTAGCAAGAGTTTGTAGGGTTCCCCCATGCACATCGGCGGCGTCATGCGAACGAAGCTGGTGACGGCCCGGCCCGATGAGCCGGCGGTGGATGCGATCCGTCGCATGCTCTCGAGCGGCATCGGCTCGGTGATCGTGATCGAGGACAACGCGCCGATCGGGATGTTCACCGAGCGCGACGTGCTCCGGCTCGCCGGCGAGGGCACCGATTTCGAGACGATCCCCGTGCGGCGCGCGATGACCGGGCGGCCGCTGACGATCGCCGCCGACGACGACATCCTCGCGGCTTCGCAGATGATGGCCGAGCGCAAGCTCCGTCACCTGCCGGTCACCGAGGATGGGAACCTCGTCGGCATCGTCTCGATGCGCGACGTTCTCGCCTATCTCGCGGAACGGCTGTACAGCGGCGACAAGGACGACGCCGCGCACGACACGACGCGCGCGCTACTCGACCGGCACTGACGCGGCTTCGGTCGCGTCTGGCGCGTGCGTGCCGACGCCCACCGGCTGGATGTACGGCCGCCGCGAGAAGTAGCGGCGGCGCACCCAGAGCGCCGCCATCACGACGATCGACGCGAGCGCGAGCCCGATCGTCCAGTGCTGCAGTGAGATCGACGTCTCGCGGGCCATCTTCTCCCACTCGCCCGCGTTGTACTGGTTCGACGCGCTCGTCGACAGGAGGTTCGGGATCAGATCGACACCCGTCGGGAACCGCTGCGTATGGTGCCGCGTCCAGATGTCCAGCTTGTGCACGACTGCGATCGCCTCAGCGATGCCTGCAACGCAGGCGATGTACCAGCCGAGAGGCAGCCGCGTGCAGATCCAACCGACGAGCGAGAGCAGGACGGGCGGCAGCATTGCCCACAGCCAGATGCGCGCCTCCGTCGCGCTCGACGGTTCGTGCCACATCGTGATGATGTGCTTCGGGCCGTTCCATTGGACGACGCGCGGCTTTTCCTGCGCGAGCGTCGATGCCATCAATGCGCAGAAGAAGAGCGGGATGCCGATGAACGACGCGATCGCCCAGGGCGCGCGGCCGCGGGACGGCGGGAGCGGGATCCGCCTCACGACAGCTTCTCCGCCTCGAGGACGCGCGCGAGGAACTGCCTCGTCCGCGGCTCCTTCGGATCGCTGAAGATCTGTTGCGGCGGGCCTTCCTCGCAGATGCGGCCGGCGTCGAGGAAGCACACCTTGTCGGCGACCTCGCGCGCGAATCCCATCTCGTGCGTGGCGAGGATCATCGTCATGCCCGTGTCGGCGAGCTCGCGCACGAGCTGGAGCACGTCGGCGACGAGCTGCGGGTCGAGCGCGCTCGTGATCTCGTCGAGCAGCATCAGCTTCGGCTGCATCGCGAGCGCACGCACGATTGCGACGCGCTGCTGCTGGCCGCCGGACAGCCGATCCGGGAACTCGCCGGCCTTCGCCTCGAGGCCGATCCGGCGCAGCAGCGGGCGCGCCCGCTCTTCCGCCTCGTCGCGCGAGATGCCGAGCGCCTTGCGCGGCGCGAGCATCACGTTCTGGAGCACCGTCATGTGCGGAAAGAGGTTGTAGGCCTGGAAGACGATGCCGATCTTGCGGCGCAGCGCGTTGACGTCGACCTTCTCGTGCGTCAGCCGCTGGCCGTCGACGACGATCTCGCCTTCCTCGACGTGCTCGAGCAGGTTGAGGCAGCGCAGCAGCGTCGACTTGCCGGAGCCGGACGCGCCGATCAGGCAGACAACGTTGTGCTCGGGCACATCGAGCGTGACCTTGTCGAGCACCTGCAGGTCCCCGAACCACTTCGAGACGCCGTTGATTTCGACGAACGCCGAGCCGTTGCCGTTCGCGCTCAAAACGCCTGCGCGCGCTCGAGGCGCTCGCGCTTGGCCACGAGGTGGTCGGTGAAGCGGGCGAGCGGGATGGTGATGAGGATGAAGAAGACCGCCGCGACGACGTACGAGGGGAAATCCCCGTTGCGGTTCGAGAACTGGCCCGCGCTCTGCGCGGCCTCGGCGACGCCGATGACGCTGACGATCGCCGTGTCCTTCTGCAGGCCGATGAAGTCGTTGAGGAGGGGCGGGATGACGCGCCGCACCGCCTGCGGCACGACGACGTAGCGCATCGCCTGCATGTACGAGAGCCCGAGCGAGCGCGCCGCGGCGCGCTGCGACGGATGCACCGACTCGATGCCGGCTCGGTAGACCTCGGTGACGTACGCGGTGTAGACGAGCGTCAGGGCGATCACCCCGTACGTCGTCACCGAGCGGTTGGAGATGTAGCCGAGCTGCAAGCCCGGCAGCCCGAAGCCGACGAGGAACGCGACGATGATGATCGGCGTCCCGCGGAAGAAGTCGGCATACGCGATCGCCAGGGCCCGCAGCGGTCTCGCTGCGGGCCCCGGCAGACCACGGACGATTGCGATGCCGAGCGCAAGCGCCAGGACGAGCACTTCCGCGATCGCCATCATCCGCAGGTTCAGCTGGAAGCCCGACCACACATCCGGCATTGCCAGCGTGTAGCTGTGCGGATTGAAGAACGCGTGCAGTACCTGGTGGAGCGCGTGCATCGAGTCGTTACTTCAGGACAGGAACCTTCGAGAAGTCGATGTTGAACCACTTCTTCTGGAGCTTCCCGACCGTGCCGTTCTTCGTCAGCGCCTTGATCGTGCTGTTGATGATCGGCGTCAGCTTGGAGCCCTTCTGCATGACGGCGCCGTACTGCTCGTGGGTCACGATCTGGCCGGCGACGGGGCCGAACGCGCCCGGCTTGGACTTGGCCTCGAGCGAGACGAGCGGCACGTCGAGGATCACGGCCTGGCACTGGTTCAGCTGCGCCGAGTGGTAGAGCGCCGTGGTCGTCGGATAGATCAGCGGCTTCTTGTCGGGCTTCAGCTGATCCTGGATGTACTGCAGGCCCGTCGTGTCGGCCTGGGCGCATGTCTGCAGCTTCCGCAGGTCGGCGATCGAGTGCGGGACCGGCGCCTGCTTCGACAGCAGCACGCCCTGGTTCGCATTCATGTACGTCGCCGAGAAGTCAACCGTCTTCTTGCGCTGCGCTGTAATCGTCGCCTCCTGGAACGAGACGTCGAACTTCTTCGTGCCCGGCGCGAAGAGGCCGGTCCACGGCGAGTACATCCAGACGGGCTTGAGCTTGAGCTTCGCCGCGATCGCCTTGGCGAGGTCGACCTCGTACCCCTTCGGGTTGAGGAACTTGCTGCCGCGGACGCTGCCGTTGACGAAGCCCGGGTTTGGGTCGCCGTACGCCACGATCAGCTTGCCGGACTGGAGTGTCGGAACAGCGGCCGGCCGCGCCGACGCCGCCGGCACGGCGACGATCGCCGCGACAGCGAGCAACGGGATGAAACGCTTCACAAGGAGCCCTCCTGTGCGTTTGGACCTAGGACGAGGAAGCGTACCGCGGTTCGGTTCAGGGTTCTAGCGCGCTTCGCGTCAGGCTCTGGAAGTGGCCGATCAGCTGCTCGCTGTGGCCCATCAGGAAGCCGTGCTCGACCCCGCCGGCGTCGAGGCCGCGCTGGACGCCCTCCACGAGCTCCCGGTCCTCGTGGCCGACCTGGTCGTCGAAGGCCATCAGCTCGTCGATCCACGCCTGGTCGACGTCGGGGCCGAAGAAGTAGTCGAGGAAGCGGTACGTCCGGTCGGGCGCCACGGGGACGATCGGGCCGATCGAGATGTTCGGCCTCCCGGGGAAGATGTTGACGCCGAGGTTCGGCCAGAGGAAATGGAACTGGCTGCGGGGCAGCTCGCCCTCGAGGTGCATCCGCGTGCCGCCGCCCTCGCGCGCCGGCCCGTGCTGGCTCGAGAGGCGCCCGTCGGTCGAGAGCGCGTACGCCTCGGCGGAGGTGTCGAGCATCGCCGCGAGCTGCGGGTGCGCGACCTGGCAGTGGTAGCACTCGAGGAAGTTCTCGCAGACGACCTTCCAGTTCGCCTGCAGCTCCGCCTCCCAGCGCGTGTAGAAGACGAGCGAGTCGACGTCGAGGCCGAGCTCGGCGACCTGCGCCGGCATCGAGCCGAGCGCGTCGCTCAGCGGCTCGCAGAGCCGCGACGTGTTGGCGAAGACGAACGGCCCCCACGTATCGACCGCGATCGCGCAGAGGCCGAGCTCCTCACGCGGAAAGTCGGCGAGCTCCTCGGAGCGGGGCGCAGAGCGCAGCGAGCCGTCGAGGCCGTACGTCCACGCGTGGTACGGGCACTGGATCGTCTCGCGCCTGCCCTGGCTGGAAGCGACGGGGAAGCCTCGGTGCCGGCACACGTTGAGGAAGCCGCGCACGACGCCGTCGCGGGCGCGCGTGACGACGATCGGCGTCCGGCCGGCCCGCGTCGTGAAGAAGGTGCCCGGCTCCGGCAGCCGGCCGAGATGCCCGACGTACTGCCACGAGGCGCGGAAGATCCGTTCCTGCTCGAGGCGGAGCACCTCGGGGTCGGTGTACCAGGAGTAGGGAAGCGTCGGCTCGATAGCGCGAATGTACCCGCGTACGATGGGCGGGTGGGATTCCTCAAACGGCACCCGCGGCTCTTCGTCGGCCTGCAGCTCGCCGTCCTCGCGGTGTTCTTCGGCGCCGTCGGCTGGGCGATGCGCGGTTCCTTCGACGCTGCCGGCGACGACCTGCGGAGAATGGACGTCGTCGACTTCGTCGTCGGCTGCTCGTTCCTCGCCGCCTACTACCTCCTCTTCGTCCTCGGCTGGATGCGGATCCTCGCCGACTGGGGGCACCGGATCTCGTATCCGGCGGCGCTGCGGGCGGAGATGGTCTCGATGCTCGCGAAGTACGTTCCCGGCGGCGTCTGGACGCCGGCCGCGCGCGTGGTCGCAGCCCGCCGGGCGGGCATCACCGACGGCGCGCTCGTGACGATCTCGATGTTGATCGAGGCGGGCATCTCGGCGGTCGCCGGCGTCATCGTCTTCGTCGTCTCGCTGACGTGGGTCGACGGCGTCGACGCGCCGCTCTGGCCGCTGATCGTCTTCGCGGCGGCGATCGTCGTCCTCCTGCACCCGCGCGTGTTCTGCCCGCTCGCGTCGCGTGTCCTGCGCCGCTTCGGGCAGGGAGAGATGCCGCCCCTGCGCGCGCTGTCGATGGCGCTGCTCCTCGTCTTCTACTCGGTGACCTGGGTCGTCGGCGGTATCGCGCTCTGGTTCCTCCTGCGCTCGGTCGGCGCCCATCCGGAGGTCGGCGACGTCGTCTTCCTGGGAGGCGTCGGGGCGGTCGGCGCGATCGTCGCGGTCGTCTCGTTCTTCGCGCCCTCGGGGCTCGGGCCGCGGGAGGCGTCGATGTACGGCCTGCTGCTCGCCGTCGCCACCCACGGCCAGGCGCTGAGCGCCACCGTCCTCAACCGGGTGGCGATCACGGTCGTCGAGGTGCTCCTGCTGCTCGTGGGGGCGCTCGTCCTCCGCGGCGCCGGCGAAGCGAGCCAGGAGGAGCGGCTGCACCCCCTTCCTTCGGATCCGCTCACGTAGCGACTGGTCCTTGCTTCGGACGGGTAGGTGAGGGAAGATTCCCGGTACGACCTTCGTCTAGAGGTCACCATGCCGCAGCCGTACGACAACTGGTTTGCAACGCCGCCGAGCCGAACCGGGCTGCCGCTGCGGCGGTTCCACTGCGAGAGCTGCGGCTACGGCGCCTCGCGGCGCACCGAGCCCGCGCGCTGCCCGATGTGCGGCGGCGAGTCGTGGGCAGAGGACGCGTGGGAGCCGAGCGAGGCGCTGCTCCGCGACATCGACCCGGCGATGCTGCCGATGCGTCGCGAGGCCGACGCGGTGCCGCTCCTGCCGGGCGTTCCCCTCTCGTAGCGGATCACCATTTCGGGGACTAGGCGGCAGGCTCTGCGGCTTGCCACACTTCGCAGACCTTCGAGTAGAGGAGCGATCCATGCTGGACATCAGCTCTTCTGCGGCAATCCTCGTCGCGGCGATCGCGATCGTCGTCATCCTGGGCTTTGCGCGGGCGTTGCTGAAGGGCGTCTAGGGGATCAATTCTGATCAGGTGCCGCCGCCCTCGATCCCGGAGGGTGGAGGACGGTGACCGGACCCAGCCTCGCCGTCGTCGGCCGGGCGAGCGGACGCGCGCTCGCGGACCTCGTCGCGCAGCTGCAACCCGCAGCCGCGGCCGCCGGCTTCGTCGAGACCGCCGATGCCGCAGACGCGAACGTCGTCCTGAACGTCGTCGACGCCGAGCGCCCACGGCCCTTCCGCCGCCGGTCGAAGGGCACGTTCGTCGCCGCGCTCTGGACGGCGGCGAGTGTGCCGGACGACGGGCTGCGCGACACATATCCGATGCTCGTCCGCGCCCTCGCGAACATCAGCCTCTGCTACGTCCCGGACCACGGAGTCCTCTTCACGACGATGGAGCGCGGGCACTACCTCGTCCCCGAAGGGGAAGACCTGGCGAGCGCGGTCGTCGCGCGGCTCGAACCGCTCGCGACGGCGCGGCTCGTGATCGAGAACGAGTTCCGCACCGATCTCGAGCCGGAGCTCTGGCCCGGCGACGAGCGCACGGCCGAGATCGCGGCGGCGGGCCGCCGTCTCGAGCGGCTCGGCCTGCTGCCCGCGCCGTTTCCGGTGGAGGAGCTCGTCGGCGAGCGCGACCTCCGTCACATCAAGCGGCTGTACGCGATCGGGGGCCTCTCGTACGGCAACCTCTCGGCGCGCAGGGACGCGACACGGTTCTGGATGAGCGCGAGCGGCGTCGACAAGGCGAAGCTCGCCGAACCGGGAGGCGACATCCTGCTCGTCTCGGGGTTCGACGAGGACGCCGGCCGGATGGTGCTGAGCGTTCCGCCGCACGTGACGCCGCGACGCGTTTCCGTCGATGCGATCGAACACTGGATGATCTACCGCGAGAACCCGGAGGTCGGCGCGATCCTGCACGTGCACGCGTGGATTGACGGGATCGCCGCGACCGAGATCAACTATCCCTGCGGGACGGCAGAGCTGGCGGCGAGCGTCGCCGGCCTCGTTGCGTCCGCCCCGGTACCGGGAGAGGCGGTCGTCGGCCTGCGCAACCACGGCATCACCGCCACCGGCCGGAGCCTGATGGAGATTCTCGACCGGATCGAGCCGCGGCTGCTGCCGCAGGTGCCGATGACGTGAGAGGCGGCTGCTAACGCCCCGCGTAGAGGGCGTCGATCTCGGCGGCGTACTTCTGCTCGATCGACCGCCGCTTGAGCTTCAAGGTCGGCGTCAGCGCGCTCGCGCTCTCGATCCGCGCCTCGATGTTCGCGGGCGACATGTCTGGCCCGCGGCGTCGATGATCAGCTCCTTCTTGCGGTCGATGATGCGCAGGTCACCGCCTGCCCCCCGTCGGGGACGACCTTTCTCAGTGCTGCGCGCGCTGTAGCCGGCGCGTCCCGTTTCGGGAGATGCGTTGACTGGCAGCATGACGCTTGCGACTCGGCGCTGGGGTCATTCCCGTGGAGCTCTACGGCTCCTGGTCGAGGGGCTGTCGCACGGCGGCGTGGAGAGCGGCGACGCGGAGGTTTTCCGCGCCGGCGAGGAGCCGCTCTGAACGGTCTGCTCGTTCGACAGCGTTCCCAGGTCCGAGCCCGAGATGTGCAAGGCCCGTCCACACCGCACGGTTGCCTTCGAGAAAAAGGCGGCAGCCTTCGAGTTCGGTGACCGCCGAGAGCGGCGACGGCCGTAGCAGGCGCCCGTTGAGCTTCAGTCGCCCGAGCTTCTCGGCGGTCCAGACGGCAGCATGGCGTGCGCGTGAAGGTGTGCTGTCGAGTCGGTCGAGGTACTGCGCGACGCAGGCGCGGTCGTGATCCGCAGCCTGGCGGACCTCGTGGGCGAATGCCCGCACCCCGTCGGGTCGATCAGTGGTGCTCATGCGTTGTGCGAGCTCGACCAAGCCGACGAGCAGCGCGTGATGGTCGCGCAGGTAAATGGCGAGCAGACGCCCGTCGAGGTTCTCGGCCGTCGTCGTGCCGCTCCGCAGGTTCGCCTCGCTCAGCAGGGCCATGCGGCTGCACGCGTGGCGTCCGAACTCGACCTGCTTGTGCCGGCCGAGCAGTCGAAAGCCGAGCTGGACGACCGCATTCGTGTCGGCGGGTCGTGACACGGCGTGCGTCCGGAACTCGACCTCTCCGCTGTCGAGCCACTTCCAGACCTCGAAGTCTCGTTGGCCGGCCTCGACGTGTCCCTCGAGCGTGCGGTAGTTCCAGAAGAAAACGCGCGCCTCGCGGCCGTCTTCGCGGCGTGTGTTCTCGCCGGCGCCGCTCACCCGGACGCCGGCATAGATGCGGGCGCCGAGCGCGTGCAGGATCAACAGCATCTCGCGTTGCTCCAGCGGCACGCGTGGGTCGTAGCGTGCCTCGACGAGGGCGGGATCGGCAAAGGCATAGCTGCGGCTCAGCGCGACTGCGACCTCCCAGCTGCCTCCCGGCTGCGCCGGGCCCGGCTGCTCGCGCGTGAGTGGCTGGCGGTAGTCGTCGTGCTCCCAGCCCGGTCCGTCACCGAGTCTTCTTGGATCGAAGTTGAGCGGCCGTTCGCGCAGCGCGGCCAGCCGCTTGTCGAGGTCGCCGCTGCGGAAGTCGAGATCAGGGAAGCGCGAGGGGATCCTCCACCTTTCGACTGACGATCTCGATGCCGCCCGTCAAACGCCCCTCGCTCAGCTTCGCAACCTGCTCCAGGAACGATGTCCACATGTGCAGTTGCACCTCCTTGGCCATGCGCAGGTGGTGGTAGAGCAGGTTCGAGAGCCGGTCGCCGCTACGCGCCCAGGACTCGATCTCAAACTGAAGCAGCCCCTCTCGCTGGGTCGAGCGGAATTCGATCTGCCCCGCTTCGAGATGACCTGAGAGCGTGGCGAACCGGAACGACGTGGGCGTCGTCGTCGTAACCCGCACTGGTCCATCCCAGGGGCCGGGCATGCGGACGACGAGCTCGTCGCCAACTGCCAGCCGACCCTTCGTACCACCGATCTTGAGGAAGCGGGCGAGCTCCGTCGGTGCTGCCACGTTTGGGTCGACGCTGAGGCGGTGGATCAGCTCCTGAGACGAGAGCCGCGCGTCGCGGATCGTCGCCCGGTAGAGACGGTGAAAGAGTGGCCCGACACCGGCCTCGATCGGTTGCACGTCGTCGTCGATTGCTGCGCCGGGCAGTTCCGGCGGAAGATCGGCTCGGCTTCCGCTCTCTTCGCTGCGATGCATCGGCGTCGTCCGCCACATGTAGTGCCAAGACGTCAGCGTGATACCTACCGGCCAGAGCGCGGCGGTCGACAGCCGCCTTCCGGGAGAGAGGCGATTCGACACGACCCTTGCAGGTACCCCGCCGAGCTCACGACTGAACGTGGCACGAACGGGCAGAAGCACGAGAATGATCGTCGATGCGTTGCACCGCAGCGGTATCCGCGGCTCGCAGTTCCACGCCCTCTCGCTCGGGTCCGTCGGCCTGTGTATCGGCCTCTGGATCCGCGCCAAGACCGTCGACCAGGATGAACGCGGCAATGCCGAACGACGCGCCCTCTTCGTCGGCCTTTGGGCGCCCACCCTTTGGCAAATCGGTGACTCCGTCAGAGGCATGGAAACACCGCGTCGGCGGACGCCGTTTCACCTGCTCCACTAGCGAAAGCCGCGCGCTTCAGCGCTGCTCCCGCGGTTGTCGGAGACGACTCGGAGTTTGGTACCCGACACCGCGCGATGAGAGCCTGCTCGCGCAACAAGCATGTGCAGGGAAGCTGGGAAACGGGAGCGACGGGACTCGAACCCGCGACCTCCGGCGTGACAGGCCGGCGTTCTAACCAGCTGAACTACGCCCCCGGGGACGCGCCATTGTAGCTGCGAGACTTCGCCGCCGTGCCGTCGCTGACCGTCGTCGACTGGATCGCGATCGCCCTCATCGTCGTCTCCGCGCTCGGCGGCTGGCGGCGTGGGCTGATCGCGAGCGCCCTTGCCCTGCTCGGCCTCGTCGCCGGCGCGTATGCGGGCTCGAAGGTCGCGCCACACCTGCTGCGCGGCGGCGCGAAGTCGCAGTGGGCCGCGGTCGCGAGCCTCATCGGCGCGATCTTCGGCGCGACGTTCCTGCAGGCGCTCGCCGTCTTCGCGGGCTCGTTCGTCCGCGGCGGACTGCGCCTGACGCCGTTCCGCTTCCTCGACTCGGCCGCCGGCTTCCTCTTCGGCGCCGTCACCGGCGTCGCGTTCGTCTGGGTGCTCGGCGCTACCGCACTGCTGCTCCCCGGCCAGACGCGGCTCCGCCAGGAGGTGCAACGGTCGACGCTCGTGCGCCGGCTCGACGAAGCGCTGCCGCCGCGCCGCGCGCTCAACCTGCTCGCGCGCATCGATCCGTTCCCCTCCATCGCAGGCCCGGCGGCACCGAACCTGCCGCCGAGCCCGTCGGTCGGCCGCGACCCGACGATCCGCGACGCGTCGCGGGCGGTCGTCCGCGTCGTCGGCACCGCCTGCGGGATCGGCATCGAGGGAACCGGCTGGTTCGCGCGCGACCACCTCGTCGTCACCGCCGCGCACGTCGTCGCGGGCGAGGACGACACGCGCGTGCAGATCCCCGACGTCGACGGCTTGCATGCCGCGTCGGTCGTCGCGTTCGACGCGCACAACGACGTCGCGGTGCTCCGCGTGCCGGACGTGCGCGTCGATCCGCTCGAGCTCGCCGCGCCGAACGACGGCGCCGCGGTCGGGATCGTCGGCTACCCGGAAAACGGGCCGCTGACGACGACGCCCGGCCGCGTCGGCCGTACCTCGACGGTGCTGACGCAGGACGCGTACGGGCGCGGCCCCGTGTCACGCAAGATCACCGCGATCGCCGGCACGGTCGAGCACGGCAACTCGGGCGGCCCGGCGATCGACAAGGCGGGGAAGGTCGAGGCGACCGTCTTCGCCGCGCGCCTCAGCGGCAGCGGCGGCTTCGGCATCCCGAGCGACGTCGTCGCCGGCGTCCTCTCGTCGGCAGGTCAGCGGCCGGTCTCGACGGGCGAATGCGCCGCCGGCTGAGGCAGGAACTCGACGACGTTCAGCGGTGCGCGGAACGGTGCGATCACATACGCGCCGTGCGCGAGCTCGCGCGCCCCTGCGAGCAGCTCGAGCCCGAGCTCGCCGCCGACGCGCCGCGCCTCGGCGCCGGCCGCGCGATAGCGCTCCTGCACGTGCTCGGGGACGACGATCCCCGGCGCCTCGTTGTGCATCCGGATCAGCAGCTCGTACGTGCGGATCGGCCACACACCGACGAGGACCGGGATCGGCCAGCGGCCGCCGATCCGCTCCCGGAACGCCTCGAACGGCTCGAGATCGAACAGCACCTGCGTCATCGCGAAGCGCGCGCCCGCCTCGACCTTGCGGTGGAAGCGCTCCGCTTCCAGGCCGAGGTCGTCGGCGGTCGGCGTGACCGCGACGCCCGGGAAGAACGACGTGGGCGCGTCGATCGTGCGGCCGTGCCAGTCCTCGCCGCGGTTCAGCTTCGTCATCAGCTCGACGAGGCCGATCGAGTCGACCTCGTAGACGCCGCTCGTCCCCGGGTAGTCCCCGGCCTCGGGCGGGTCGCCCGTCACCGCGAGGATGTTGCGGACGCCTTCGGCATGCGCGCCGAGCAGCAGCGACTCGAGACCGCTGATCGTCGTGTCGCGCGGCGTCAGGTGCGGAATCGTCTCGATGCCGGCGAAGCGCTCGATCGCGACGCTCGCCATCATCCCGCTCATGCGCGCCCGCGCGCGCGGGTTGTCGTTGACGTCGACGAACTGCGCCTTCCCGGAGTTGCGCACGGCGCGAGCCGTCTCGATCAACCCGTTCGCGTTCGCGCCGAGCGGCGGGTCGAGCTGCACGGAGACGATGAACTCGCCGGCCTCGAGCAGCTGCTGCAGCTGCGTCGGCTCTTCGGCCGCGGCGACGGCGGTCGCCGAGTGGCGCTCGTGCACGAGCAGCGACCCGGTCGGCTTCGCGTCCTCCTCGACCGCGGCGCGGATGGCGGCGATCTGCGCCGGCGTCGTCCCGCAGCAGCCGCCGATGATCGCGGCGCCGAGCGAGCGCGCCTGCGCGGCGAACTCGCCGAAGTACGCGGGCGTCGCGTGCGGGAAGACGATCCGCGTCCCCGACATGCTCGCGAGACCCACGTTCGGCAGCGCCGCGAGACGGGATCCTTCGTGCTGCATCGCCGTCAGCGCGCGCAGCGCGGCCGCCGGGCCGGCGCCGTGATTCGCGCCGAACGCCGCGACGTCGAGCGCGCGCAGGCGGGCAGCTGCGTCGGTCGCGGTCACGCCCGCGAGCGTCTCGCCGTCGCCGTCGAACGTCATCAGCGCGACGATCGGCAGCTGCGAGACCGAGCGGACGGCATTGACCGCCGTCTCGAGGTCGTCGAGGTCGTAGAACGTCTCGACCATGAACAGGTCGACGCCGCGCCCTTCGAGCACCCTCGCCTGGTCGGCGTACTGCGCCGCGGCTGCAGGCCCGCGCAGCTCGCCGAGCGGGCCGATCGAGCCGGCGATGAAGACATCGCTGCCGCAGATCTCGCGCGCCTCGCGCGCGAGCCGCACCGCGGAATTGTTGATCGCGTCGAACTCGTCCTCGAGGAAGTGCTGGGCGAGCTTCGGCCGGTTCGCGCCGAAGGTGTTCGTCTCGATGATCTCGGCGCCCGCGCGGATGTAGCCGACGTGGACGTCGACGACGCTCTCCGGCGCGCGCAGGTTCGCCTCCTCGGGGCAGCGCAGGCGTGGCACGGCACTCGCGAGCAGTGCGCCCATGCCGCCGTCGCCGACGAGCGGGCGTCCCGCTGCAATGCGCTCCATGAATCTCGACATCGCGCTCAGTGTAGGAGCGTGCAGTCCGAGATCGGAGAGCGGGGGCGCCGCCACCCCCGCTCTCGTGCCTCGGTTGCGGCCGGAGAAGCCCCCGCCGCAACGGGGCCCCTCGACAGTCGCATACGGAATATCGCGACGCCGCGGTTGTTGACCCATCCCCCGGACGACGGTTGACACCGCTACTTGACGCTCAAGTCGGTGCGGTCGGGCGCCGATGAAGAACTGACTCCGCGCCGGGGGCTGACGGCAATCTCCCTGCGGCACGAGTCGTCTGCGGCGGCGCCTTTCGAGGCGCCGCTTGCCTTAGAGACCGAACCAGAATGAGCGGCTGTGCCGCGCAGCCGCGCTATGCGGCGCATCGCGGCGTCCTCGGTCGCGCTGCACTCGCCTATCGCGACCGCTCGACGAGCGTCATTCTGGTTCGGCCTCTTATCCCGGGTGGATCGTGCGGCCTTCCATGCCGCCGGCGACGGTCACGAGCTCGCCCGTCACGTGCCCCGACAGCTCGTCCGACGCGAGGACGACCACCGCGCGCGCGATGTCCTCCGGTGAGGCGACCTTGCGCAGCGACATCGTGCGGCTGACCTCGCGCACGATCGACTCGTCGAGCGCGCCGCGGGTCATCGGCGAATACGTCCAGCCCGGCGCGACGGCGTTGACGCGGCCGCGCGGCGCGATCCGCACGATCTCGTTCTTCAGGCTGAGCAGCAGGCCGCCCTGGATCGCCGCCTTCGCGGCCGCGTAGTCGGCATGCCCGGCTTCGCCGAAGCGGCCGGCCGTCGACCCGATCAGCACGAGGTTGCCGTGACCGGTGCGCTGGAGCTCCCGCAGGAACGCGCGCGCCGTCAGGAACGTCGCCGTCAGGTTCGCGCGCAGCGTCGCCTCCCAGCGCTCGAGCGAGAGCTCCCACACCGGCTCGTCGGCCGACGGCCACACGCCCGCGACAGCCGCGCAGACGTCGACCCGGCCGACCGCTGCGCGCGCCTCCTCGAACAGACGAGCGACGTCGTGCTCGTTCGTCAGGTCGGCTGCGACGGTCGGCGCGCCGCCGAGCTCGCGCGCAACGTCCTGCGCGCGCTCGCGGCCACGGTGATAGTGGACGACGACGCTCGCGCCCTCCGCCGCGAACGCGCGCGCACACGCGGAGCCGATTCCACCCGACGCACCGGTGACGACGACGCCCTTCCCTGCAAGCCCTGTCTCCATCGCGCGGACAGTAGTCTCCCGCCGTGCGCGTCCACGTGATCAGCGACATCGAGGGCGTCGCCGGAATCGTCAAGTGGGGACAGACCGGCGGCGAGGACAGCCACCTCTACCACGAGGGGCGCCGGCTCTACACCGAGGAGATCAACGCCGCGGTGCGCGGTGCGAAGGCGGCCGGCGCGACGGAGATCGTCGTCATGGACTGCCACGGCGCAGGCGGCGACTACACCTTCAACTCGCTGCTCCCCGATCTGCTCGATCCCGATTGCGAGTTCGTCGTGCAGAACGAATGGACCGAGTACACGGAGTTTCTCGAGCAAGGCTGTGACGCAGCGCTCTTCGTCGGCATGCACGCGATGGCGGGGACGCCCGACGGCGTGCTCGCGCACACGGTGTCGGGTCAGGCCTGGCAGTCGCTCCGCTTCAACGGCACGGCCGTCGGCGAGACGGGGATCAACGCCGCGCTCTGCGGACAGTGGGGTTGCCCGGTGCTGCTCGTCACCGGCGACCGCGCCGTCTGCCGCGAGGCGCGCGAGCTGCTCGGCGACGCGCTCGTCACCGCGGAGGTGAAGCAGGGTCTCGGCCGCTTCAGCGCGCGCAACCTGCCGGCGGTGCGCGCGCGCGAGCTGATCGAGGACGCGGCGAAGCGCGCGCTCGCCGACCTGAAGGCCGTGCAGCCGTACGACCCGGGCCGGCCGTGCGAGATCCAGGTCGACTTCACGACGCCGGACCGTCTCATCGAGTACCGCAACCGCCGCGGCGTCGAGGTCACCGGCCCGCTCACCATCGTCTCCCGCGCAGACGACTGGTGGACTGCCTGGTCACAGTTTTATTTCTGAATTTGCCGCTCGCGCCCGCTCCGCTTCGCTGCGCTTTCCGCGCTCGCGGCAGAGGCGCGGAGCTTGCGCACGCCTTTGGCGCGCGCTCTGACGCGACGCGCTTGAGTGCCGCGCCCGCGCAGGTCGGGCGCGGCCGAGAACCCGAAGAGCCAACACCGTTACGCCGCGGGAATCTCGTCGACGATGCCGAGCGCCTCGACGAGGGTGAAGAACGCCTTCGCGAACGGTGACGCCTCGGTCCGCGCGCGGACTTCCTTCCAGTCGATCTGCTCGCGCAGCGCGCGCGCCCACTCGAGCACGCTGCCGAAGTCGGGCTCCTGCTCGCGCATCGCCATCAGCTTCGAGACGAGCACGTCCTCGAGCGTCGACACCTTCACGCGCAGTGCCATCACCTCGCCGACCGGCGCGCGCTCGATCTCCTCGTCGGTGATCGGCCCGCTCGCGGGGTTGAAGATCAGGTCGACGAGCGCGCCGTTCTCGTGCCACGTCTTGTAGAGCCAGCCCTCCGGCGGCTTCTCCGTCTCCCAGCCCGCGTCGACGAACGCCTGCAGTGCCTTTTCCGCGTCCTCCGGCTTCATCAGGAAGTCGACGTCGTGCTCGCTGCGCGGTCCGCCGCGCGCCCACGCCGACAGGCCGCCGCCGAGGATGAAGGGAATGTCTGCGTTCTTCAGGATCCCCGCGGCCGCCTTCATCGCCTCGATCAGCTCGGGAAATGATGACTCCGGCATTGGCCCGCCGTTTCCGATTCCCGGTCGCGTGCAACATCGAACGCATGATCCGCATTGCCGCCGCAGGCGACATCCACGCGTCGGACGCGACGCGCGACCGCGTGCTGAGCGCCTTCGACCGCGTCGCCGACGAAGCCGACGTGATTCTCCTCGCCGGCGACCTGACGACGACCGGTGAGCCGGAGCAGGCGGAGATCCTCGCCGACGCCTGCCGCGACCTGCAGATCCCCGTCTTCACCGTGCTCGGGAACCACGACTACCACGCCGGCCGCGCGGACGACATTCGCGCCGTGCTCGAGGAAGTCGGCGTCCGCGTCCTCGACCGCTCGTGGCGCAGCTGCGAGATCGCCGGGCTCCAGCTCGGCGTCGTCGGCACGAAGGGCTTCGTCGGCGGCTTCCCCGGCTCGATCCTCCCCGACTTCGGCGAGCCGCTGCTGCGCGAGGTGTATGCGGAGACGACCGCCGACGTCGACGCGATAGCGAAGGGGCTGCAGGAGATCGTCCACTGCGACCTGCGGATCGTCCTCCTCCACTACGCGCCCGTCGAGGCGACGATCGCCGGTGAGCCGGAGGGGATCCACGTGATGCTCGGCAGCACGCGGCTCGCGTCGCCGATCGCCGAGTACGGCGCCGACCTCGTGCTGCACGGGCACGCGCACGCAGGGGCGTTCGAGGGCTGCATCGGCAAGATCCCGGTCTACAACGTCGCGGTGCACGTCACCGGCCGCGACTTCTGGATCTTCGACCTCGAAGGCGCGAAGGGGCGCAGCGAGACCAGAGTCGAGGGGCCGGCATAGCTACCCTCCGCGCGTGGCCCGCGTCACGCGTATCTCGATCGCGCCGGTGAAATCGCTCGGCCTGCTCCACCCCGACGAGGTCGAGCTGACCGCGCGCGGCGTCGTCGGCAACCGCCGCTTCTGGCTCGTCGACGCGAACCGGCGGCTCTACAACAACAAGCGCAACGGGCCGCTCGTCCGCATCCGTCCGGAGTGGGACGAGACGACGCGCTCGCTCGAGCTGACGTTCCCCGACGGCGCGCGCGTCGCCGGGACGGTAGAGCTCGGCGAGCAGCCCTTCGAGGTCGAGATGTACGGCTATCCCCTCGTGTCGCGCCGTGTCCTCGGGCCGTGGGAGGAGGCGATCTCCGACTACGCGGGCGAGCGCCTGACGCTGCTCTGGGCCGAGGAGGGCGCTCCCGATCGGCTGCACGCCGGGACGGCGTCGCTCGTCTCGCGCGAGTCGATCGCACGACTCGCCGAGGAGGTGGGCGTCGACGACCTCGACGGGCGCCGCTTCCGCATGCTCTTCGAGATCGAGGGCGTGCGCGCGCACGAGGAGGACGAGTGGCAGGGGACGCAGGTGCGGATCGGCGAGGCCACGATCCAGGTGCACGGCGACGTCGGCCGCTGCGCCGTCACGACGCACGATCCGGACACGGGCGTCCCGACCGTCGACACGCTGAGGGCGCTCGCCGGCTACCGCCCGGACGGCCGCAAGGAGCGGCTGCCGCTCGGCGTCTACGGCTCGGTGGTCGTGCCCGGCCGCGTGCGCGTCGGGGACGAGGTTGCGCCGACGCAGGAGCGCCTCATAGCAACTTCGCTATCCTGAGCGAATGGGAGCCCGCGCCAAGGCGATCGACAAGCGTCCGCTCGAGCGGCTGCACGAGCGCATCGTCACCGGCGACCGCGGCTGGTTCTTCGCCAACATCGCCGAGAAGGTGGCCGACCGTCGCGTCGCGATGAACATGTCGCAGCGCGAGCTCGCCGAGCTCTGCGGGACGACGCAGTCCGCGATCGCCCGCCTCGAGCGTGGCGGCCGTCCGCCGCGGATCGACACGCTCCTGCGGATCGCCGAGGCGCTGGATTGCGAGCTCGTCGTCGACCTCAAGCCGCACTCGTAGCGTCGCTCGCAGCGCTGGCGCTGCCGCCGCTTCCGCACGGCTGGCCGCACAGGCTGCAGATCGGTCTCACCGAGAGCCCCACCACGCACGCGCCCGCGAAGCTCGGCTTCCGCTACCAGTACCTCGCCGGCGGCGTCAACACCGGCGACGGCTGGTCGACGTGGAATCCGAACGGGACGTTCGCGTCGACGTACGTGCGCGACTCGTGGGCGCACGGCGAGATCCCGGTGCTCACCTACTACATGCTGCTGCAGTCGTCGCCGAGCCTCGGCGACGAGGCCGCGACGGATCTCGGGCACCTGCGCGACGAGCAGCTGATGCAGTCGTACTGGCGCGACGTGACGTTGCTGCTGCGGCGCGTCGCGGGAAAGCAGACGGTCGTCGTCCACGTCGAGCCCGACCTCTGGGGCTACCTCGAGCAGGCGAACGCGGTCGCGGTCGGCCGCGCGTTCGCGCAGCGGTGGATCGCGCTGCGCAACCGCTACGCGCCGAACGTCCTCCTCGCGTACCACATGAGCGGCTGGGGAACGAAGCACGACATCGTGTACGAAGACCCGCCCGATGCGACCGTCAAGCGGTACGCCGAGCAATCAGCCGCGTTCTACCGCGCGCTGCACGCTCGATTCGACGTCGCGTTCGAGGACTTCTCCGACCGCGACGCCGGCTTCTACGAACAGCAGCAGGGCAACGCGAAAACGTGGTTCACGGTGGCCGACTTCCACCGCCATCTGCTGTACGGGGCGACCTTCGTCAAGCTGGCGAAGCTGCGGCTGGTCGCGTGGCAGATCCCGCTCGGCAACATGCACCTGGACGACACGTGGGGCCATTACCGCGACAACCGCGTCGAGTGGCTGCTCGGAACCGGCAGCCGCGGGCACCTGCGCGCGTACGCGACCGCCGGGTACGTCGGCTTCCTCTTCGGCGGCGGCGCCGACGGGACGACGTCGGCAGCCACAGACGGCGGGTACTTCTACGCACGCGACCGCGCGTATTACGCTGCCGGACCGCTGAAGCTCCCATGATCATCGCCTGCCTCGGAGACTCGATCACCGCCGGCTCCCCGCTGTGGGACCCGGACCCCGACGTGCGCAAGAAGATCACCGACCCCGACGAGCGGAGCCAATGGCTCTGGTGGGCGATGCGGATGCACGGCGACCTCGACCTGCGCAATCACGGCGTGAACGGCGAGCGCACGGACGAGATCGCAAAACGGTTCCAGCAGGCGATCGACGGTGCCGAGGCCGTCGTCGTCCAGGGCGGCATCAACGACGTCGTGCAAGGCCGCCCCGTCGAGCAGGCCGCGGCGAATCTCGCGGGGATGATGCACCGCGCCCGCCACGCCGGCCTCCGCGTCGCGCTCATCGACGTGCTGCCGTGGAACAACGGCGACAGCCGTGCCGCCGCCGACATCGAGAAGCTGAACGGCTTGATCCGGTCGATCGCCGAGGGCCACGACGTGCCGCTCTTCCGCTTCAGCGAGGTTCTTGCCGATCCATCGCGGCCGAGCCGGATGCGCGAGACGCTGACCAACGACGGCGACCATCCGTCGGTCGAGGGCTACCGCCTGGTCGGGGAGCGCGCGTTCGTCCCGTTCTAGGGAACGAGCTTGTAGCCGACGCCGCGCACGGTCAACAGCCGCTTCGGCCGGCGCGGGTCGGCTTCGAGCTTACGCCGGAGATTCGAGACGTGGACGTCGATCGCCCGGCGGTCGCCGCCGGCGTCCTCCTCCCAGATCTCGCGCACGAGCTCGTCGCGCGTGAACGGCCGGCCGGGCTGCGACGAGAGCAGCTCGAGCAGCCGGAACTCCGAGCGGGTGAACATGACCGGCGTCCCGTCGACCGTCGCCGCGTGGCGCCCGACATGGAGCTGCAGTCCACCGACCGTCCGCAGCGTCGGCGCGTCCGCGCGGTTGAGCTCGCGCCGGCGGAGCAGGCTGCGCACCCGGCTGACGAGCTCGGCGACCGAGAACGGCTTCGTCACGTAGTCGTCGGCGCCGATGTCGAGCCCGGCGACGCGGTCCGCCTCGCCGTCGCGGGCAGTGAGCATGACGATCGGCAGGTCGCTGTCCTCGCCGCGCAGCGCGGTGCAGACCTCGACCCCCGGCGTCCCGGGAAGCAGCAGGTCGAGGACCATCAGGTCGTAGTCGCGCGAACGCGCGCGGGCGAGCGCCTCGTCGCCGTCGTCGACCGCGTCGACGTCGAATCCCGCCTCGCGCAGCGCGTACGCCACGGCGTCGCTGATCGCCTGCTCGTCCTCGACGACGAGGATCCTGCCGCTCACGCCGACGGAAGCCTCACGGTGAAGGTCGTGCCCCCGCCGGGAGGCGACGACACGTCGATCGTGCCGCCGAGCGCCTTGACGGAGTCGGCGGCGATCGAGAGGCCGAGGCCGTAGCCCTCGCCCGTCGGCGTCAACCGGAAGAACGGCTCGAACACGCGGGCGTGGAACTCGGCTGGGATGCCCGGCCCCGAGTCGGCGACCGTCAGGACGACCTGTGCGTCGTCCCGGATCGCGCCGATCCGGATCGCGCCCTCCGTCGTGTGCGCCACGGCGTTCGCGACGAGCGCCGCGAGCGCCTCCTGCAACACGTCGGGCGTGGCAAGCGCGGCGAGGCCCGGTGCGCAGTCGACGCGGAGGTCGACACCGGTGAGAGGTTCGGCGTCCGCGACGAGCCGGTCGAGCAGCGGCCGCAGCTCGACGGCATCGACGGGGACGGACTCGCCGGCCCGCGCACGCGCCAGCAGGAGCAGCCCCCGCGCGAGCCGCGTCAGCCGGTCGGCGTGCGTCTGGATATGGGACAGGAAGAGGTCGCGGTCCTCCGGGCGGTTCTTCGCGCCCGCCTGCAGCGTCTCGACCGCGGCGGTGATCCCGGCGAGCGGCGTGCGCAGCTGGTGGGCCGCGTTGCGGAGGAACTCGGCCATGACGACGGAGGCACCCGCGACCGCCGCGAGCGGCTCGCCGATCAGCTCGTCGCGGTCGCGGCCGAGGATCGCCGCGGCGGCGGCGTTCGCGTCGACGATCGTGCCGCGCTCGTCGAGCTTCAGGAACGCGTCGCCGTCGGGCACTCAGAACTCGAGCACGTCGCCGTCGGCGGCGCGCTCGACGTCCGGCGAGAGCGGCAGCTCGTCGGGGCGGTGGATCACGACGAGCCGTTTTGCGCCGGCGCGGCGATGGGCGGCGACCGCCTCGTCCTCGGTCAGATGACCCCGCTCGGCCGGTTCGGGCTCTCGCAGCGTCGCCTCGCAGAGGAAGAGGTCGGCGTCGCGGGCCAGCTCGACGAGCGCCGGGCTCGGGCCGGTGTCGCCGCTGTAGGCGAGCGTCCCGCTGTGGTTGCGGACGCGCAGCCCGTACGTCAGCTCGGAGTAGTGCTCGAGGCGGTGGGGCGTCAGCTCGAACCCCGCCGCGCGGAACGGCGCGTCGCCGTACTCGCGGACGTCGAACGCGTCGTCGATCTGGCCCGCGAAGCTCATGCGCGAGCCGTAGTCGCGGAGGCGATCGCTGCCGCCGGGCGGCAGCCACAGCTCCGGCTTCGGCGCATTGCGACCGGGGCCGAACGCGGCGCCGAAGACCCAGGGCACGAGATCGCCCCAGTGGTCGAGGTGAAAGTGCGTGATCGCGACCGCATCGACCCTCGGCCAGCCGCCGTCGCTCGCGCGCAGCCGGGCGAGCACACCGGGGCCGCAGTCGAGCAGCAACCGGCCGTCGTCGCTCTCGACGAGGTAGCCGGATTGCGCTCCGCTCGCGTTCGGCCACGCGGGCGAGCAACCGATGACGGTGAGGCGCACCGGCGTATCCTGCCGATTTCTCACAGCCGCGTGGCAACGGTGTATAACTCCGCCGTGGCCAGGGCGTCCGCCGATGTGCTGAAGCAGGTGCCGCTCTTCTCGGGCCTCGACGACCGCGAGCTGCAGGAGATCGCCGCGCAGATGCGCGAGCGCCGCTTCTCGTCGGGCGACACGGTGACGCAGGAGGGCGCCGGCGGCGCCGGCTTCTTCATCGTCGAGGAGGGCGAGGCCGACGTCTCCGTCGCCGGCGAGGAGCGGGGCACGATCGGCGCCGGCGACTACTTCGGCGAGATCGCGCTGCTGACCGGCTCCGACCGGACGGCGACGATCACCGCCAAGACGGACATGGTCTGCTGGGGGATGACGCCCTGGGACTTCCGGCCGCTCGTCGAGAGCAACTCCGCGATCGCGTGGAAGCTCCTGACGGCGATGGCCGACAAGCTCAAGTAACCGGCTTCAGCCGCTTGGTAGTGTCGGGCTGTGGAGCCCGTCGCGTCGATCGACTACGAGCCGCACCCGCCGGCGCCCGGACGGCTCGAGCTCGTCCAGCGGTTCGCCAACACGATCGACGAGGAGCACGGCCGCGAGGTCCTGCACTCGCCCGAGGCGCTGCGCACGCTCCTCGTCCGCCTCGGCCTGCTCGATCCCGGCGCGCAGGTCGGCGCCCGCGAGCTCGCGGCGGCGCACGACGTCCGCGGCCGGATCAGGGCGCTCGCACTCGCGAACAACGGGATCGCGACCGACGTCGAGCTCGAGGCCGAGCTCGTCGTGCGCGTCGACGATTCAGCCGCCGAGCTGGCGCCCTTGCAGCGCGATGTGCAGGGTGCCCTCGCCGAGCTCGTCGGCATCGTCTACACCGCGCGGGCCGACGGGACCTGGTCGCGGCTGAAGGCCTGCCGCGCCGACACCTGCCGCTGGCTCTTCTACGACCGCTCGCGGAACCGGTCGGCCGTGTGGTGCTCGATGGCCGTCTGCGGCAACCGCACGAAGACTCGCGCGTACCGGGCTAGGCGTTCTTGATCCGGCGCGCGCCGTCGAGGCGTGCGCTGTACCAGCCGGCGAGCCTCTCGATCCGCACCCGCGTCCCGGTGTGCGGCGCGTGGATGAAGCGGCCGTTGCCGACGTACATGCCGACGTGGCCGAGGCCGTCGAAGAAGAGGAGGTCGCCGGGGCGCAGCGAGCCGCGTGCGACCCGCCGGCCGTCGTTGAACTGCGCGTAGCTCGAGTGCGGCAGCGCGACGCCGAAGTGGGCGTAGACGTAGCGGACGAACCCGGAGCAGTCGAAGCCGCTCCGCGGCGAGCTGCCGCCGTAGACGTAGCGGACGCCGAGGAACCGCCGGGCGTAGCCGACGACGCGGCGGCCGAAGGCGAGGTTCGCGGCCAGCTTCCGCACGGGCGCCGGCTGGGTCGTCGACACCGGGGCCGGGGTGTCGGCGGCGCGCCCCCCGAGCGGGCGGAGCAGCGCGAACGCCGTCGAGAGCGTGAGCGCGCACAGCACGAGAAAGACTCTGAGCGAGTGAGACATGAGAGAAAGCCCGTCGGCACGTGTCGGCAGCCCGAGGCCGCCGTCTGTCGTTGGGTAAGCCGCATTAGAGCCGCGGCGCGGCCGCGGGTCTGTCCCCCTTTCGGGGGGACGAGCTCACACATTCCCCGCAAAAATCTGCCGGAAGGTGCGCTTAAATGGTGTCGGTGCGGGCGGCAAGCGCCCGGTCGCGGTCGGTGATCCCGCCGGCCGAGTGCGTCGTCCAGCGGACGGTCACCTTGCGGTAGCTGACCGCGATATCGGGATGATGGTTCTCGTGCTCCGCCAGCTCGGCAAGCCGGTTGACGAACGCGATCGCTTCGGGGAACGTCGGCAGCTCGAACGTCCGCTCGAGCGCGCCGTCGACCTCGTCCCAATCCGGGCCGGTGCTGCTCACGTAAGAATTCCGCTCCGCACGACGCTAAGGAGATTATGCAATCCACCACGTATCTGATCGTCGGCGGCGGCATGACCGCCGACGCCGCGGTGCAGGGCATCCGCGAGCACGACGCCGAGGGCCGAATCGTCCTCGTCGGCGAAGAGGCGCACGCCCCGTACAAGCGGCCGCCGCTCTCGAAGAAGCTCTGGGCGGGCGGCGACGAGGCCTCTGTCTGGAAGAACACCGAGGGGGCCGATCTCGTCCTCGGCCGCAAGATCGTCGCGCTCGACCTCGACGCGCACCGCGCGACCGACGACCAGGGCGAGGAGTACGAGTTCGAGAAGGTGCTGCTCGCGACCGGCGGCTCACCGCGCCGGCTGGGCGGCGGCGACGGCGACGTCGTCTACTTCCGCACGCTCGACGACTTCCGCGGCCTCAAGTCGCGAATCTCGGACGGGACGCGCGTGACCGTGATCGGCGGCGGGTTCATCGGGTCCGAGATGGCGGCGGCGCTCGTCGCCAACGGCGCCAAGGTGACGATGATCTTCCCGGAGCCGACGATCGGCTTCCGGCTCTTTCCGCGTGACCTGGGCGACTTCGTCACGCAGTACTACCGCGACAAGGGGATCGAGATCGACGCGGGCGGCACGGTCGACGACGTCGCCGACCTCGATGCCGACATCGTGGTCGCCGGGCTCGGGATCGTGCCGAACGTGGAGCTCGCAGAGGCGGCCGGCCTGCCGGTCGACAACGGCATCGTCGTCGACGAGTACGGCCGCGTCGACGGCCGCGACGACGTGTTCGCCGCCGGCGACGTCGCGAACTATCCGAGCCCGATCCTCGGGAAGCGCTTCCGCGTCGAGCACGAGGATCACGCGAACACGCACGGCAAGGTGGTCGGCGCCAACATGGCGGGCGCCGGACAGCCGTACGACCACATCCCGTTCTTCTATTCCGACCTGTTCGACCTCGGCTACGAGGCCGTCGGCGAAGTCGATTCGCGGCTGCAGACGTCCGAGAGCTGGGAGGAGCCGTTCCGGAAGGGCACGATCGCGTATCTCGGCGAGGACGGGCGCGCCCGCGGCTTTCTGCTGTGGAACGTCTGGGACAAGCTCGACGCGGCGCGCGACGCGATCAAGGCCGGCGAAGGGGCGCTTGTCTAGCTTCACCCAGTCGAAGAAGGCGAGACGCGGAACCGAGGTGCTGTGCGAGCACGTCTTCCGCCCGCTCGCGCACGCGGTCGTGCTCGCGCTCGCGCCGCTGCGCGTGCCGCCGCCCGTCGTCGTCCTGCTCGCGGCCGCGACGGGCCTCGCCGGCGCGGTCGAGCTGGCGCGCGGCGACCTGATCGTGGCCGCGCTGCTCGTGCAGCTGAAGACCGTGCTCGACAACGCCGACGGACAGCTTGCGCGGGCGACCGGGCGCGTCACGGTGTTCGGGCGCTATCTCGACTCGGAGTGCGATCTGCTCGTGAACGCTGCGCTGTTCGCGGCGCTCCGCTCGCCGCTTGCGGTGCTCGGCTTCGTGCTGCTGACGCTGATCCTGTCGACGAACTTCAACGTCGAGCGGATCGCCTCGGGACGCCCGTTCGGCTGGGATGCGTCGCCGCTCGGGCGCGTGTACGGCGCCCTCTACGGCTGGCAGGACAGGCTCGCCGACCGGCTGCTCGGCGGCCGCTCGTTCCAGCCCTGGCAGGTGACGGCGCTCGCGAACGGTGGAATGACGACGCAGCTCGCGGCGTTCGGTCTTTGCATGGCGGCCGGCCATCCGCTCGCGTTCGTGTGGGTGGTCGTCTGCGAGGCGGCGGCTATCGTCGCCCTACTCTCGATCCAACCGAAGCAGGAGGTATCGCTTGAGCATCGTTGAGCTCCCGTCCAGGTGGCCTGAGCGGAGCATCTCGGCCGAGGAGTGGGCGCGCTACGAGCGCTACGTCGGCGAGATCTTCTCCGCCTTCGGCATGGATCTCGACACACCGGGCACCGTCGACACGCCCCGCCGGTATCTGCAGGCGCTGTACGACGCGACCGCCGGCTACGACGGCGACGCGAAGCTGCGCACGGCATTCCCGTCCGAGCGGCCCGCCGGCGTCGACGGCGCGCACTCGCAGATCATCGAGGGGCCGATCTCGTTCTTCGCGCTCTGCGAGCACCACGCGCTGCCGTTCCACGGCGCCGCGCACGTCGCGTACGTGGCCGACGGCGAGATCCTCGGCATCTCGAAGCTGACGCGGCTCGTGCGGCTGTACGCCCGCCGCTTCACCGTGCAGGAGCGCCTCGGCGAGCAGATCGCCGACACGCTGAGCGAGCTCGTCGCACCGCGCGGCGTCGCCGTGCACCTCGACGCGTCGCATCTGTGCACGCAGATGCGCGGGGTCGAGGAGGAGGGCTCGCACACCGTGACGACGTTCTGGCGCGGCGCGTACGACGAGGACGCCGATCTTCGGCGCGAGTTCCTCGACGAGTTGCGCGCACGCCGCAAGTGATCGACCTGCTCTGGGAGGAGAGCGGCCTCCCGGACGACGGTCTCCCGGACGAGTTGCGCGCGCTGTACGGCGGGCCGCTCGGGATCGGAGCGCCGCGGCTCTTCACGAACTTCGTCGAGACGATCGACGGCGTCGTCGCGATCCCGGAGCTCGAGCAGTCGAACGCGCTCGTGGCCGACGACAGCGACGCGGACAGATTCGTGATGGGGCTGCTGCGCGCGTGCGCGGACGCAGTCCTCATCGGCTCCGGGACGCTGCTCGCGTCGCCGCGCGGAACGTGGCGGCCGGACCGCGTCTACCCGCGTGCGGCCGACGGGTTCGCGGAGCTGCGAGAGCGGTGGGGGATGGCCGAGCGTCCGGTGGTCGCTGTCGTCTCGACGGGCGGCTCGCTCGACGTCGAGCATCCCGTGCTCCAGGGCGCGGTCGTGCTGACGACGCGCGCCGGCGCCGAACGGCTCGAGCCGGTCCTCCCGGACGTGGTCGCGGTCAACGACGGCGACTGGGTCGACCTGCGCGGTGCGGTGGACGTGCTGCGCGAGCGCGGGCATCTGCGCGTGCTGTCCGAGGCCGGTCCGCACATCTTCGGCTCGCTGCTCGCCGACGGGCTCGTCGACGAGCTCTTCTTGACGGTCTCGCCGGTGCTCGCCGGCCGGCACACGGTCGGCAGCCGGCTCGGCCTCGTCGAGGGCGTCGAGCTACTCCCGCAGACGCGGGCCGCAGGCCGGCTCGCGTCGGTGCGGCGCGGCGAGAACCACCGGTTCCTGCGCTACGTGCTCGCGTAGTTAGAGATCGAACCAGAATGAGCGACTGTGACGCGCGGCCCCCCGAT
>DASXWV010000100.1:0-7185 GCA_036503495.1 Gaiellaceae bacterium | reverse complement strand
CTGCCGCGGGAGGGGAACGCTCCGCCGCGGATCGCCGAGACGGCGCACGGGATGCTCAACGCGATCGGCCTCGCGAACCCGGGCCGGAGCCGCTTCCTCGCCGAGCATCTTCCCCGCCTGCGCGAGCTCGGGGTGCCGCTCTGGATCTCGGTCGGCGGCTTCTGCGCCGGCGACTACGCGGAGACCTGTGCGGAGCTGGCGGACGTCGAGGCGATCGAGCTCAACCTCTCCTGCCCGAACGTCGACGAGGCCGCCGACTCTGCGGCGGAGATCGTCGCCGCCTGCCGCTCTGCGACGCCGTTGCCCTTGTACGCGAAACTCTCGGCCGCGCACGCCGACGTCGCGGAGGTTGCACGCGCCGTCGCCGATGCGGGTGCCGACGGGCTTTCGCTGATCAACACGCTCCGCGGGCTCGCGGTCGATCCGCACACGCACATGCCCCTGCTCGCGCGCGGCAGCGGCGGCCTCTCGGGACCGTCGTTGAAGCCGGTCGCGCTCCACGCGGTGCACGTCTGTTACGCGGCGACGCGGCTGCCGATCGTCGGCATGGGCGGCGTCGCGTCCGCGCAGGACGTCGTCGACATGGTCGCGTGCGGAGCGTGCGACGTCGCGCTCGGGACCGCGCTGTTCGCCGATCCGGACGCGCCGCGGCGCATTCGCGACGAGCTTTCCACGGTCGATCTCCAGGCCGTGTTCGGCAGCGCGCACGTCGCGACGAGCCCGCGCGTCGTCGCAGTTTGATCCGCGCAGACCCGTTGGTAGTATCGGGCGCCCGACCATGCCAGCGTCCAAGACCCCGACACACGCACCCCTTCGCTCGCTCGATCAGAGAATGGATGCGCTCCGTCGGGCGAACGACGTTCGCGTCCGGCGCGCGCAGCTCAAGAAGGATCTGAAGGACGGCAGGGTCCGGATCCAGACGATCCTCGGCGCTCCGCCGGAATACGTCGAGACCGCGAAAGTGATCGACATCCTGATGGCGGTCCCGAAGTTCGGTCGCGTGAAGGCGGCGCGGTTCCTCAACACGTGCCGCATCAGCCAGTCGAAGACGGTGGGCGGTCTCTCCGACCGGCAGCGCGCGGAGCTGATTGACCTCTTCAACCGGTAGCCCGCTGCCGGTCCTCGTCATCACCGGCCAGTCCGGCGCCGGCAAGGGCACGCTGATCAAGGCGCTGTTCGACCGCTTCCCGCAACTCCGTCTCGCCGTCTCGGCGACGACGCGTGCGCGCCGCCCGGGCGAAACGGACGGCGTCCACTACCACTTCATCTCCGACGAGGAGTTCGACCGGCGGCTCGCGGCCGGCGACTTCCTCGAGTACCACGTCTTCCCCTGGAGCCAGCGCTCCGGAACGCTCTACTCCGAGATCGACCGGATCGCCGAGGCCGGGCTCGTCTGCGTCCTCGAGCTCGAGACGGAGGGGGCGCTCAACGTCGCGAAGCGCGAGGCCCGGGCGGTGACGATCTTCATCACCGCGCCGCTGCCCGAGCTCGAGCGCCGCCTCAGGGAGCGGGCGACCGAGAGCCAGGGCGAGATCGGCGAGCGGCTCAGGGTCGCCCAGGAGCAGCTCGAGCTCGCCGAGGCCGGCCGGTTCAACCACGTGATCGAGAACGACGACCTGGAGCGGGCGACCGAGGAGCTCGCAGGCATCGTCACGGGCCTCCTTGCGCCTGCCGGTACCATGTCGCATCCATGATCCATCCGAGAGTCGACGACCTGCTGAACAACGTGGATTCGCGCTACGCGCTCGTCATCGTGTCCGCGAAGCGCGCCCGGCAGATCAACAACTACCACCACCAGCTCGGCGAGGGCACCTTCGACGACAATCCGCCGCCGCTCGTCGAGTCCCGCTCGAAGAACTATCTCACCATGGCCCTCGAGGAAGTCGCAGAGGGCATGTTGACCTACGACTATCCGTCGTAGGTAGAGCGTTCTTTCCAGGCACAATCCGGGTCTATGGCCCGGGTGCTGCTCGGCGTCTCTGGGGGCATTGCCGCCTATAAGGCGTGCGAGGTCTGCCGCCTGCTCGTGAAGGGCGGGCACGACGTGGTTCCGCTCGTCACGCCGGGCGCCGAGCGGTTCGTCACTGCGGAGACGTTCCGCGCGCTCGCGCGGCGGCCGGCTGCCGACGACGTGTATCTCCATTTGACGCGCGCCGACCTGCTGCTCGTCGCGCCGTGCACCGCGAACACGCTCGCGAAGCTCGCGCACGGGCTCGCCGACACCGTCCTCACCGAGGCGGCGCTCGCGCACCGCGGCCCGACGCTCGTCGCGCCCGCGATGAACCCGCGCATGTGGTCGCATCCCGCGACGCGCGCGAACGCCGAGCTGCTCCGCGCCCGCGGCGTCGTGCTCGTCGGTCCCGACGAGGGCGAGACGGCCGAGGGCGAGCTGGGCGTCGGCCGCATGTCCGAGCCCGATGAGATCGTCGCCGCCGCCGAAGACCTGCTCACCGGTAGGAGCACGCTGCGCGGCCGGCGCGTCCTCGTCTCGGCCGGCGGCACGCGCGAGCCGATCGATGCCGTGCGCTTCGTCGGCAACCGCTCGTCGGGGCGGATGGGAGTCGCGCTCGCGGCGGAGGCGAAACGGCGCGGCGCGTCGGTGACGCTGCTCGCGTCGAACCTCGCCGTGCCCGCACCCGCCGGCGTCGAGGTCGTCGAGACGCCGACCGCAGCCGATCTCGAGCGCGAGGCCCTCGCAAGAGGCGCGACCGCGGACGTCGTCGTCATGGCGGCCGCCGTCGCCGACTACCGCCCGGCGGAGGCGCTGGCGACGAAGCGGCCGAAGGATGCGGGCGGATGGACGGTCGAGCTCGAGCCGACGACGGACGTTCTCCAGGCGCTCGGCGCGAACCGGCGCGACGGCCAGGTGCTGATCGGCTTCGCAGCGGACCAGGGCGCCCGCGGCCTCGAGCGCGCCCGCGAGAAGCTGACGCGCAAGAACGTCGACGCGATCGTCTTCAACGACGTGGCGCGATCCGACATCGGCTTCGACACGAAGGACAACGAGGTGACCCTCGTGTCGGCAGCGGGCGAGCGCGCGATCGGCAAGGCGCCGAAGGACGAGATCGCGGCCGCGATCCTCGACGAAGTGGAGAGCCTCCTTGGCTGAGCCGGCGGTCGCACCGGCGGCGGCGGATCTCGTCGGGGCGATCGTCGCCAACCTCCGCCGCGTCGTCCACGCGCCCGACGAGACGCTGCGGCTCGTCGTTCTCTGCCTCGCCGCCGAGGGCCACCTGATCATCGAGGACTTTCCCGGCGTGGGGAAGACGATGCTCGCGAAGGCGCTCGCACGGTCACTCGACTGCGAGTTCTCGCGCCTGCAGTTCACGCCCGATCTGCTGCCGTCGGACGTCACCGGCGTCAACGTCTTCAACCAGCCCACGAACGAGTTCGAGTTCCGGCCCGGGCCGGTGTTCACGAACCTCCTGCTCGTGGACGAGGTCAACCGCGCGTCGCCGAAGACGCAGGCGGCGCTGCTCGAGTGCATGCAGGAGTCGCAGGTGACGGTCGACGGCGTCTCGTACGGCTTGCAGCGGCCGTTCATGGTGATCGCGACGCAGAACCCGATCGAGTACGAGGGGACGTATCCGCTGCCGGAGGCGCAGCTCGACCGGTTCACGATGCGCGTCCAGCTCGGCTATCCGGCGCTGGCCGACGAGGCGAAGATGCTTGCCGAGCAGACGCACGTGCCGCCGCTCGAGTCGCTCGATCCGGTCGCCGGCGCCGGCGACGTGCTGCAGCTCGCCGCCCAGGCGCGCGACGTCTACGTCGAGGACAGCCTCGGCAAGTACGTCGTTGCACTGCTTCGCGCGACGCGCGCAGATGAGCGGCTGTATCTCGGCGCGAGCCCGCGGGCGGGGATCGCGCTGCTCCGCGTTGCCAAGGCTCGCGCACTCGCCGACGGCCGCGAGTATCTCGTTCCCGACGACGTCAAGGCGATGGCTGCGCCGGTACTGTCGCACCGGATCATCCTCGGGCCGGAGGCGCGCGCCGCCGGGCTCGGCGGCGCCGAGATCGTCGCCGACGCGCTCGAGAAGACGCCCGTTCCCGTATGACGCAACGCGGCCGCGCGATCCTCGCGCTCGGCGTCGTCGTCTATCTCGTCGCCTGGATCTTCGGTGCGCGTGCGCTGTACCCCGTCGCGACCGGCCTCGTGCTCGCGGTCGCGCTCGCCGTCGCGTGGGTGCGGCTGAGCGCGCGGCCGCCGCAGGTGCGCCGCCACGGCCTCGGCCGCGACGCGCTCGAGGGAGACGACGTGCGCGTGCGCCTCGAGGTGCAGACGACGTCCCCGATCCCGCCGCCGACGCTCGTCGCCGTCGAGCGGGCGGGCCGGCTGCCGGAGCGGATCGTCGACCTGCGCTACGGCGGCGGCAAGTATGTGCTCGAGCACGTGCGTCGCGGCCGCTACGTCTTCGCGCCTGTGCGGCTGACGATCGAGGACCCGTTCGCGCTCGCGCGCGTGCACCTCGAGAAGGGCGAGCCGGAAGCGCTCGTCGTGTATCCGCGGCTCGTCGAGCTGCCGGAGCTGTTCTCCGAAGGCGGAACGCATGCGCAGGACGGCCGCAAGCTCCTGCTCCGCCGGCCGACGGGCTACGAGCTGCACAGCGTGCGCGAGCACGTCGAGGGCGACTCGCTGCGCACCGTGCACTGGCCGTCGACGGCGCGTCGCGGCCGCCTGATGGTGAAGGAGCTCGAGGACGCACCGCGCGACGAGATCGTCGTCCTGCTCGACGCGACCGTGCCCGCGACATTCGACCTCGCGGTGCGCGCCGCCGGCTCGATCCTCCGCACTCATGTCCGGCGGAGCCGCCGCTGCGCTCTCGTCGTCAACTCCGCGGCGCGGCCGGTGCAGACGGTCGCGACGCCGGGCGACTGGCACCGCGCGTACGAGCTGCTCGCGAGCGCCGAGCCGGACGGAAAGCGGCCGCTGCACGCGCTGCTGCAGGCGGAGGCGGGCGTCGCCGCGCGCGCGCTCGAGCTCGTCGTCGTCACGTCGACGGTCGACGTCGCGCTCGCCGACAGGCTCGTCCAGCGCGCGCTGTCGCGGCGCGGGTCGTCGCTCGTCTACGTCTCGGCCGAGCGGGAGCCGCAGCTTCTGCGTCTGCAGACCGCCGGCGTGCCGATCGCGGTCGTCCGCCCCGGCGACGACCTCGCGGTCAAGCTTGCGCCGGAGGAGGCGCGGGTTGCGTAGGACGCTGCTCATCGCGATCGTCCCCGCCGCGGTTCTCGCGGCGGCGTGGCTGCGGCTCGAAGCGCCGCACGACGGCGGCGGAGCGATTCTGCTGATGGTCGCGCTCGGCGTCGCACCCGCGCTCTGGCGGCCGGCGATCGCGCCCGCGGTCGTGCTCGGCGCGCGCGTCGCCTTCGGCGACTGGGCGTGGCATCCGATCCGGATCGCCGGCGCGTTCGCGAACGGCTTCCTCGACTTCTACGACGTCAAGACGCCGTTCGACCCCCGCGTGCACACCGAGATGCGCGGCGTCGTCCTGACCGCGATCTTCGGCTTCACACTGCTGACGTCGCTCGCGATCGCAAGACGCTGGACGCTCGGCGCGGTCGGCGGGGTTCTGCTCGGTGCCGGGTGGCCGGCAACTCTCGCCGGCAACGTGCACTCGCTGCGCACCGGCGCGACGATCCTCGTCGCCGCCCTCGTCGTCCTCGCCGGGCTGACGACGCGCCGGCTGCCGCGAACCGCGCCGCCCGCGATCGCCTTCCTCGTTCTCGCCGCGCTCGCCGCGACGGCGTCGAGCGCCGTTGCGAAGGGCGGGCTCGTCCACTGGCAGCGATGGGACTTCTACAACACGCCCGCCAAGCCGGTCAGCGTTGCGTACGTCTGGGACGCGAAGTACGACGGGATCAGCTTCCCGCGCAAACGAACGAGGGTGCTGCGAATCGACGCGCCCGCGCACTCGCTCTACTGGCGCGCGGCCGTGCTCGATCGATTCGACGACGACCGGTGGAGCGAGATCGCGCCGTTGCGCGGCGACTCGCTCGAGCCGGCCGTCCCGAAGGCCCGGCTCGTGACGCAGCGCGTGCATGTGCTCGCACTGAACGACACGCGGCTCGTCGGCGCCAGCGTCCCGCTCTCGTTCGACGCGGGACGTGCGCCGCTCGTCCGTCCCGCGCCGGGTTTTGCGCAGCTGCCGGCGGGGCTCACGCGCGGCTTCTCGTACACCGTTCGGAGCTACGCGGCGCGCCCGACGGCGGCCCAGCTGACCCGGTCGCCGGCGCGCTACCCGTCAGAGCTCGATGCGTTCCGCGCGGTCTGGCCGGGTGTCTATGCGCCGTCTTTCGGCACGCCGCGCCGCGCATTCCTCGACGCGTACCCCGACATCCAGCGCTACGTCCCCCTGCTGCACGCTGCGCTCGAGGTGGCAGGCGGCGCGCGCACGCCGTACGGTGCGGCGGCCGCGCTCGCACGCTGGTTCCAGACGACCGGCGGCTTCACCTACACGAACCATCCGGCGGTCGACTCCGCAGCGCCGCTCGTCGGGTTCGTCGTGCAGACACGCGCGGGCTACTGCCAGCACTTCGCCGGTGCGATGGCGCTGATGCTCCGCTATCTGGGCGTGCCGGCGCGCGTCGCCGTCGGCTTCTCGAGCGGCAGCTACGACTCGAAGCACCACCGCTGGGACGTCTCCGACCATGACGCGCACGCATGGGTCGAGGCGTGGTTCAAGGGGTACGGCTGGCTGCCGTTCGACCCGACGCCGCAGTCGGGGCGGCCGGAGCGCGGCGCGCTCAGCGCGCCGTACGCGCGCACCGCGGCGCCGACGGCCGCGGCGGCGGCGCCGCTGCTCGGCGGCGCCGACCGCTCGGCCGGCCACCGGCACGGCGAGACGAGCAGCAGCACGGCCACGGCGGGAACGGCCTCGACGGCGAAGGTGCATCGCAGCGGCAGCCTCGCGCTGCTCCTGCTCCTGATCATCGGCGGCGTGATCACGTTCGTCGTCGCGGTGAAGGTCACCGTGCGCTACGCCGGCTACGCGAGCCGCGACCCGCGCCGGATCGCAGCGGCGTGCAGGCAGGAGCTCGCCGCCTATCTCCTCGACCAGCGGATCGAGGGCGCGCGCAGCGCGACGCTGCACGAGCTCGGCGAGCTCGTCCGCCTCGAGCTCGCCGTCGATCCCGATCGCTTCGTCCTCGCGGCGACGGCTGCGCGGTTCGGCCCGCCTGCGGGAGCGG
>DASXWV010000099.1:0-11239 GCA_036503495.1 Gaiellaceae bacterium | reverse complement strand
TCTCGATGAACGCGGCGCTCCTGCCCGTCGAACCGGCGGCGAGGTGCTCGCGCTCGTACACGACGACCGGCACGCCGCGCGCTGCAAGGTGGAACGCGCAGCTCGCCCCGGCGATCCCGCCGCCGACGACCGCTACGCCGTCCACCGGTCCCTCGCGCGCTCAAGGTCGTCGGCGACGGCGTCCAGCTCGTGCGGCGCGACACGGGTCGCGCCGACGCCGAAGAGCTCCTGGGTGAAGACGAGCGTCCCGTCGGCCTCGATGCGCTCGATGCCGTCCCAGCGCTGCGCGCGCTCGTTCACCGCCACCGCCTCGGCCTCGTCCCACTCGAGCTCGACGGCCGAGCGCGAGATGCGCACGGGATAGCCGCCGGGCCGGCCGCCGGGTGCCGGCGCGTGCGCGTGCACGGGCTCGTCGGAGAGGAGCGCCTCGACGATCGTGGCGGCGTGCGCAGCCGTCAGGTCGTGCGAGACGGTTCCGGTCGGCAGAGGCCACGGCGCGTGGAAGAGCTCGCGGACCCGCTCGTCGGGAACCCCGTCGACGCGGGCGAGCCACGGCGGCTCCTCCCTGCCACCGTCGCCGAGGAACGAGAACGACGGGAACGCGTAGCGCTGCACGGCGTGGTGCATCACGAGCCGCACCTCGGCGCCGCTCAGGAGCGCGAGCTTCGGCGCAGTCTCCCCCACGTTGCCGGCGCCGATCGCCGGCGCAAGCCCGAGCGGCGCGAGCGCCGCGCCGACGCCGTCCGGGTACGGGAGACAGACGACCGGTGCGCGCGGGCCGGCGCGCATCAGGTCGCGGACGAGTGTCACCTGCAGCGGCAGCCATGTGCCGTACGGGACGCCGTCGGGGCTCGGCTTCCACCATGTGTGCCGCGTCGCGCCGCAGACGATCACGTCCGCGTCGATCGACGCGGCGTCCGCGATCTCGCCGATCGGCCGGAACTCGACGTGCCGCGGGCCGCCCTGCAGCGCTGCGACCAGCCGGCACTGCGCGACGCGCGCCTCGCCGTGCTCGACGTTCCGGGTCGCGCCGATCAGCCGCTCGACGCGCCGTGAGCGCGCGAGCGTGTCGAGCACCCGCGAGCCGAGGTCGCCGAGCCCGACGACGGCGACGGTCCCCGCTCTGGCGCCGGCAAAGCCGGCGCCGCCGCTCCCGGCCGGCTCCGGCAAGCCTACGCCGGTCGTCACGGCGACCCCGCGAGCGCGCCGCCGTCGACGACGAGGGTCGTGCCGGTGACGTTCGACGCCTCGTCGGAGGCCAGCCAGGCGACAGCGGCCGCGACCTCGTGCGGGGCGCCGATGCGCCGCAGCGGCCGCGACGACGACGTGTCGAACGGCTCGCCGAGCTGCTCCGCCTCGCGGCGCAGCATCGGCGTGTCGGTGTCCCCGGGGCAGACGCAGTTGACGCGGATCCCCTCCGGCCCATGGTCGATCGCAAGCGCACGCGTCAGGTTGACGACCGCCGCCTTGCTCGCGGCGTAGGACACCGCCCGCGGCCCGGCGACCATCCCCCACCCCGAGCCGATCGTGACGATGCAGCCGCGGCGGACGCGCAGCAACGGCAGCGCATCGCGGCAGAAGCGGAAGACGTGCGTGAGATTGACGGCGAGCACACGTTCCCACTCGGCGTCGTCCGTCTCCTCGGCGGTGTGGCGCTCGACGATTCCCGCGGCCGGCACGAGCAGGTCGAGCACGTCGAGCCCGGCGAAGGCGACCGCGGTCGCGTTCGGCGCGGTCACGTCGACGTCGTCGCGGTCGATGCCGCGCACGTCGTATCCGTCGGCGCGGAGGCGCGCCGCGATCGCGGCGCCGATGCCGGAGGCGGCGCCGGTGACGACCGCCGTCTTCAGACGGCGGCGAGCACGCGATCGATGTCGTCGTCGGTGTGCGCCGTGCTGAGGACGGAGTGCAGCGCCGGCGACGGCGAGGTGTAGACGCCTCGCTCGAACAGGCCGTGCACGAAGCGGTTGAAGCGCTCGCGGTCGACGTGCTCGCCGAAGTCGCGGTACGACGTGATCGCCGGCGCGTCCGTGAAATAGATCTGGAACATCGGCCCGACGCTCTGGACGATCGCGTCGCCGCGCAGGGCGTCGCGTAGCCCGGCGACGAGCCGTTCGGCGAGCCGCTCGAGCCGCGCGTATGCGGCGTCGTCGAGGAGCTGCAGCGACTCGTTGACGACCGCGAGCAGCGCCGGGTTCGCGTTCTGCGTGCCGTAGTGGAGAACGCGGCCGCCGCTCAGCGCATCGAGCACGTCGGCGCGGCCGGCCAGCGCGGCGACCGGGAAGCCGGCGCCGAGCGCCTTGCCGAACGTGACGACGTCGGCGCGGATCCCGAAGCGGCCGCACGCGCCGCCCGGGCCGAGCCGGAAGCCGGTGACCGTCTCGTCGACGAAGAGCAGCGCGCCGTGCGCGTCGGCCAGCTCACGCAGCGCCTGGAGATAGCCGTCGGCCGGCGGGATGACGCCCATGTTCGCCATCACCGGCTCGGTGACGATCGCCGCCACCTCGCCGCGGTGCGCGTCGAGCGCTGCCTCGACGGCGTCGGCGTCGTTCCACGGCAGCACGATCGTGTCGGCGAGCGCGCCGGCCGGTATGCCGAGCGAGTCGACTTCGCCGCCGTCCGGCAGGTTCGAGCGCAGCGAGTACGCGTCTGCCCACCCGTGATAGTGGCCCTCGAACTTGATGATCTTGTCGCGGCCGGTGTAGCCGCGGACGAGCCGGAGCGCGGCCATGCACGCCTCGGTGCCGGTGTTCGCGAAGCGGACGCGCTCGGCGCACGGGTGCATCGCTGCGATCCGCTCGGCGACCTCGACCTCGATCTCGCTCGCCGTCGCGGTCAGCGCACCGTTCTCAGCCGCGCGCTGCAGCGCCCCGACGAGCCGCGGGTGCGCGTGGCCGTGGATGAGCGCGCCGAAGGCGAGCATCAGGTCGACGTAGTCGTTGCCGTCGACGTCGGTCATGTGCCCGGCCTTGCCGCCGGCGATGTAGATCGGCCCCGGGTGGTAGTTGAGCGGGCCACGCGACGGCGACGAGACGCCGTCGACCAGCGTCCGCTGTGCGCGCTCGAACAGCTCGGCTGAACGCTGCGTGCTCCGCACGGAGACCACCGGTCGATCATAGACTCGCCCCCGTGAAGGGTCTCGAGGGCAGGCGGGTCGTCGTCACCGGCGGCACGAGCGGCATCGGCGCGGCCACGGTCCAGCGGTTCCGCGAGGAGGGTGCGCACGTTGCCGCGCTTGCCGACCGCGACGTCGAGGATCCGGGCCTGGCGTGCGACGTCGCCGACGCGGAGCAGGTCGAGCGGGCGTTCGCGCGCGTCGACGAGCTGCTCGGCGGCGTCGACGTGCTCGTCGCGAACGCCGGCATCTCGATCCGCAAGCCGTTCCTCGAGATCGAGGAGGCCGACTGGCGGCGCGTGCTCGACGTGAACCTCACGGGCGTCTTCCATTGCGCGCAGCAGGCGGCGCGGCGGATGGTGGCCGGCGACGGCGGCGTCATCCTGATGACCGCGTCGACGAACGGCCTGACGGGCCACGCGTTCTACGCCGACTACAACGCGTCGAAGGCCGGCGTCATCCTGCTCGCGAAGACGATGGCGCTCGAGCTCGCGCCGAAGGTGCGCGTCAACTCGGTGTGCCCCGGCTACGTGCTGACGCCGATGCAGCGCGCCGAGTACAGCGACGAGATGCTCGCGGAGGTGAACGCCGGCATCCCGCTCGGCCGGCATGCGACACCGGAGGAGATCGCGGCGCTGTACGCGTTCCTCGCGAGCGACGAGGGGGCCTACTTCACGGGCGCGACGATCTCGATCGACGGCGGCGAGACGGCGTAGTTCTTAGCGCTTGGTGGGTGGGCGCTCGCCCGTCAGCACGCCCCACGCCTTCGCGCCGACGCGCCGTGCGCCGAGCGTGAAGGCGGCGCCGACGATCCCCTGCACGAGGCCCCAGGCAAGCCGCTTCCGCTTCTCGGTCTTCGGGTCGCGCCCGACCGTCCACGCCTTCTCGGTCAGCCCCTCGCCCGCCCGGGCGATCGCGGACCGCAGCTTCTCCTCGGTCTTCACTGCCATGTCTCTACAACGGCCGACGGCCGAGGAGAGTTGCGCTGACCACGATCGAGGCGAAGGCCGCGATCTGGAGGCCGGCGCCGGCGCCGGGCGGCAGCTCCTCGCCGAAGAGGACGAAGCCGGCGGCGATCGGCACGGCGTTCGTCGTCAGCGTCGCGATCCCGGCCGCGGTGAGCGCGCCGCCGCGCTGGAACGCGCCCTGCAGGACGCTCGTGCCGAGCGCGTAGCAGACGATCAGCGCGACGAGCACGCTGAACCACGCGCCGCCGTAGTTCATCACCTTGGCTGAGATGTCGCCGGCCGCGAACAGCAGCCCCGCCGCCAGGCCGTAGCGCGCCGCGGCCACGCCGGCCGGCAAGGCGCGAACGGCGAACAGCGCTGCGGCGGCGCACGAGGCGAGCCAGATGAAGACGCCGATCGCGGACGGCGCCACGTCGGCCTGGTGCGCGCCGCGCAGCGACAGGCCCAGCAGCAGGAGGCCGGTGAAGGCGATGACGACGGCCGACCGCTGCCGGATCGAGAGGAGCCGCACGCGGCCGTGGGACGAGACGAACGCGAGCACGGCGATCCCTGCGGCCGAGACCGCCTGCACGAGTGCGAGCGGCGCGATCCGCAGCGACAGGACGTAGACGAGCCAGCCGGCGCACTCGAGGCCGAACGCGCGCAGCCAGTCCCGCGCGCCGAGCAAGAGCCGCAGCGACTCGCGCCACTCGCGGAACGAGAGCGGCGGCAGCGCGGCGGCAGCGTCGTGCTCGAGCGCGTACGCCCAGTTGACTGCGACCGACGAGACGAGCGCGAGGCTCAGCCCGAGCCAGAACAACGGTGCGCTACGCGGTCTTCAGTCCGACGGGGCACGCGACGCCGGTGCCGCCGAGACCGCAGTAGCCGTTCGGGTTCTTCGAGAGGTACTGCTGGTGGTACGGCTCCGCGTAGTAGAACGGCCCGGCCTCGGCCAGCTCCGTCGTGATCTCGCCGTAGCCGGCGTGCGCGAGCTCGCCCGCGTACATGTCGCGCGACGCCTCGGCGGCCGCGCGCTGGGCGTCGCTCGTCCAGTAGACCGCCGACCGGTACTGCGTGCCGACGTCATTCCCCTGCCGCATGCCGTGGGTGGGATCGTGGCCCTCCCAGAAGAGGCGGAGGATCTGCTCGTACGAGATCTGCTCCGGGTCGAACACGACGAGCACGGCCTCGGTGTGGCCCGTGCGGCCGGAGCACACTTCTTCGTAGGTCGGATTCTTGGTGAAGCCGCCGGCGTAGCCGACGGCGGTCGTGTAGACGCCGGGCGCCTGCCAGAACACCCGCTCGGCGCCCCAGAAGCAGCCCATACCGACGATCGCCTGCTCGAGCCCCTCCGGGAACGGCGGCGCGATCGGAGTGCCCAAGACGTCGTGCCGCTCCGGCACCTGCATCGCCTCGTCGCGTCCGGGCAGCGCCTCCTCCGCCGTGACCATCGCCGTCGGCTTGGAGAAGAGGAACATGCGATTCAGGCTACTTGAACTTGAAGTTCGCGCGGTGCTCGGTGCCGTCGGTCAGCTTGATGATCAGTGTGCGGCACGTCCCGGACCAGGAGCTCGTCGTCTTCCAGACGTAGTTGTAGGTGTTCGTCGTGGCGTCGTAGGTCAGGCCGGAGTTCGCGGTCGTCGTGTCGATGATGGCGTCCTGCGGGGCGCCGGACTCGCACGCGTTCTGCTGCACCTTCGGATACCCCGCCGCGAAGATCGCGAGGCCCATGTTGAGACCGAGGCTGAACTTGACCGGCACCGAGCTCCCCGCCTTCACCACGTTGAGGATCGGCGGGTTGTCGACCGGCGCGTTGAAACCGTCGAACAGGTCGAGCGTGTAGGTGCCGTCGGCGTCGGCGACGTTGCCGACACGGTCGACGGCGTGGACGTGCACGGTGTGCTGGCCGAGCGTGTCGAACGGGCTCGGCGTGATGTCGCACGTCGCGATGCCCGACCCGGCGTCGTTGCAGACGACCGGCGGGATGAGGGTCTTCGAGACGATGCCGCTCGCGATCGAGATCGTCGGCGGCGTCACGTCGATCGGCACGAGCGCCGAGGCGTGCGAGCCGTCGCTCCCCTGTGCGTCGACGGTGTGCACGCCGGTGCCCGTGACCGTCGTCGTCGAGCCGCTGGTGAACGGTGCGCCGTCGACGCTGTAGCTGAGCCCCGCCGCGCCGGCGAGCGTCGCACTGACGTCACCGGTGAACCAGCCGTTCGTCGGCGCTGCCGCGGCAGCGAGCGTGATCGTCAGCCCGCCGGTCGGGCTCGGCGGAGTGACCGACCGGACGGTCGCCTTGTTGCTCGTGACGCCGACGTTGCCGGCGCCGTCGACCGCCTGGACGAACCACTCGGACGTCGTGCCGTGGAAGGCGCCGGCGCCGCTCCACCGGGGCGAGCCCGTGGTGTGCGAGAGGTCGATCGAGCGCCATGTGCCGGTGTCGTCGTTGTAGAGCGCGACCACGCGCTTGACGCCGTCGACGCCGCTGTCGTCGTTGATATCGACGGCGAAGCCGATCGTCGACGCGTCGGGCGCGCTGACGTTCACCGGCCCGAAGGTCGGCGCGTTGAAGTCGGTCGCGGTCGGCGGCGCGTAGAGGACGATCCCAGACAGCGACGTGAACAGGCGCTGGATGCCGACGCCCAACGCGTCCGGTGTGTTGTCGGAGCGGTACTGGCCGCCGTAGAGCAGCAGGCGCTGCCGCTGGCCCGTCAGCTGCGCGAACGAGGTGATCGCCTGCAGCTTCGTCGGGTAGGCGAGGTCGCCGACCAGCTCGGGCGAGAACGCCGACCGATCCTCGACGACGCGGCTGAACGCTGCGTCGAAGTTCGGCGTGTCGGTCGACGCGAGGCCGGTGACGAGCGCGCCGTGTGCGACAAGGTTCGGCTCGCTGACATCGAGCTTGATTAGCGGCTCGATCGGGCGCCGGTTCTCGTACGCCGCGGCGCCGTTGACGGTGTAGTAGTTGCCCGTCGGCGCGTTGACCTGCGTGTACGACGGCGCAACGCTGAACGTCGTCGCGGCGAGCCCGCTGGTGATGTCGGTGACCACCGGCGGCGGGTTCGGCGTCGCGGGCGCGTTGCCGGTGCCGACCTTGTACATCGGCAGGCCGAAGAGATCGGCCTCGTCGATCACCTTCAGGTGGTAGCCGCTCGTCGTCGGCACCGAGCCGGCGTACTCCTGCTTCGCGAACGTCAGCGCCTGGCCGAGGGTCATCGACCCGTCGAGCCGCTGGGCGACGAGCGCGTGCAGCTGCTCCGAGTAGGCGACGCCGGCGGTCTCGCCGAGGCCGAAGCCCGTGTTCGCGATGTAGCCGAGCGCGCCCTGCGCGGCGTACGTCTGATCCCAGTCGGCGCCGAGCAGGTTCGGAATCAGGTCGGAGACCGAGACGCCGGAGTGGCAGCCCATGGTGATGACGATGCGGCCGGCGGCGCTTCCGATGTCACTCGTCGTCACGAGGTTCGTCTGCGTGTTCGCGGTGTTCTGATCGGCAGGCAGTAGGCGGCGGTGGTCGTAGTGGGCGTTGATCGAGTCGATCAACGGCGGGTTGCTCGACGGGAAGAGCGCGCCGATCAGGTTGCTCTTCGTCCACGTCTCGTTGATCAGCGTCGTCGGCGACGGCACATGCGGCTTCAGGTTGTTCGCGATGGTCGTCGCGCCGTCGGAGAGGAAGTCGTAGCCGGTGACGAGCGCCGTCGTCGGATTCACCGCGCCGTTTCTCGTGACGTACTGGTCGATCTGCGACGTGATCTGCGCAGGCGTCTCGACGAGCCGGCCGACGGCGGCCTCCGGGATGTACGCCCCGGTGCCCGAATAGCTCGTGTCGCCGTACGGATCGTCGGTCGGCAGATACCCGTGCGCATACGCGCTCAGGTAGAGGTTGTCGGTGCCGCCGAGGAAGGTCGGCGCATACTCCCGCTCGTTCACGTACGACGTGTCGTCGAGCACGAGGCCCGGCGGCAGGACGTCGTAGCTGCCGACGAGGACGACGTACTTGTAACCGGAGACGTTGTCGAGGTACTTGCCGATCGCGCGCACGACGTCGTTCGACGAGCCCGGGCTGCACGCGTCCCCGTACCAGCTGCTCAGGGCTGTCTGGACTGCCGGAACGGCGTCGACCGGAATGACGGTGCCCCCAGCGGCATCGGTGCGTCCGGCGAGCGTCTGCAACTTGCTCCAGACGCTGTCCTCCAGGGTCGGTCCGTAGAGGTCACCGAAGCGCTTCGAGTTGAAGAGGTACAGCGTGCTGCCGCCGACGGTGCCAGGTAGCGGCTTCGTCGTGCCGACGTACGCCGAGGGCGACGCGCTGCACGTCGCGGGCAGCGGCAGGAGCGGGTCCTCCTCCGCGCGCAGCATCCACGGCTCGTTCGAGTAGCCGTCGTCGTAGCTCGTCACCTGAATCGTCGCGTACGCGCCCGTCGAGTGCTCCGGCACCGTGAAGGTGACCGACTCGTCGGCGAGGCCGCGGTTGTCGGAGACGCCGATCACGCTCTGCCCCGTCGGCGGATTGATCGGCACGTCGGCGAGCACCTCGGGCTGGATCGCCTGTGTCCGCTGCTGCAGCGACGGAATCGTGTTCGGCGCGACGGTCGTCGCGGTGCCAGGCTTCGGCACGCGCAGCGGATCGACCGTCGGCCCGTAGACGACGAGGTCGTCGTCGACGTGCAGATGGCTGAGGTGCAGGGTCACGAGCGTGCCCGCCTGCGGCAGCGGCAGCTGGAAGAAGTCGCGGTCGTTGCCGTTCGGCGTGTAGCCGAAGTAGAGCGTGTCGGGGGCGATGATCTTCGCCTCGTCAGCGGTCCCGGCGAAGGTCTGCGTGATCTGTGTTGCGGCGGGCGTCGCGGTCTTCGTCGTCGGGATGCCTGCGCCGTCGAAGCCGGCGTCGGCGGTCTCGGTGCCGAGCGTGAGCCCCGGCTTCGCCTTGAACGTGAGCACCTGCGGCGTGCCATCGAGCGGCGCCGGCAGGTCCCACTGCAACTGGTTCTTCGCCTCGTCCAGCGTCGGCTCGGGAACGGGGACGGTGATCTCGCCGTCGAGGTACGACGCCCGGCCGTTCAGCAACGTCGTGTTCGGCTCGTAGCGCGCGCCGGCCGGCAGGTTGACCGTCACCTGGACCAGCGGTGCGCCCGAGCCGCTCAGGTCTGCGCTGTAGGTGACGGTGTAGCTGTTCTCGCCGCCGTCGTTCGAGAAGTCCTGGATCGGGAAGCCCGGGATCGGCAGGCCCTCCCAGTCGTAGGCCGACTTGGACACGACCGTCCCGATCAGGTCCTCGAGCGTCGCGTTCGGCAGGCTCGCCGCGAGCTCGGCCAGCGTCAGCGGGCGGTCGGTGGGTTTGCACGCGTTGGTGTCGGTCGGCGCGCCGGCGATGCAGTAGTAGCCGATGTCCTGGACCTTGGCGTCCGGCGAGATCTGCGAGGCGACGCTGCTCAGCGTGCCCGTGCAGCCCGTCGTCCCGACGGTGCACGTGAGGACGGCGCCGGGCGTCGGGATGCCGCCGAGCGGGATCCCGCCGAGCGGAATGCCACCGAGCGGGATACCGCCGAGCGGAATGCCGCCGAGCGGCGTGCCGGTGAGGTCGATCCCGCCCAGCGGAATCCCGCCGAGCGGCGTGCCGATCGGGATGCCGCCGAGCGGGATCCCGCCGAGCGGAATGCCACCGAGCGGAATGCCGCCGAGCGGAATGCCACCGAGGGGCACGCCTTGCAGCGCAAGCCCGATCACCGTCTGGTTCTGCAGCGTTGTCGGATCGGAGCAGCTGAAGCCAGGCTGGCGGTTGATGTAGTCGCACCAGCCCTGCAGCGGCGTAGCACCCGCACCACCCAGCGGAATTCCGCCGAGCGGGATCCCGCCAAGCGGAACATCGCTGAGCGCGAGGCCGCCCAGGGCGATGCCGCCGAGCGGGATGCCGCCGAGCGGGCTGCCGGCGAGATCGAGATCCTCGAGGTCGACGCCGTCGACGATCGGGGTGTTGATCACCTGGGAGAGCGTCAGGCTCTGCGCGGGCGTGCCCTTGAAGGTCGCGTTCGCGTCGATGCGCGACTGCCAGCTGTCGGGCGCCTTGAGCGGGATCGTCGAGAGCGGAACGCCGCCGAGCCCGTTCTGCTTCAGGTTGTCCGGGGTCAGGCCGATGCCGCCGAGCGGGATCCCACCGAGGGGGATGCCGCCGAGGGGAATGCCGCCGAGGGGGATGCCGCCGAGGGGAATGCCGCCGAGCGGAGCACCGGACGGGCCGCCGTTCTGCGCGCCGGTGATCGCCGTCGTCGGGATTCCCTGAATCGACGCCGACGCGGCGCCGGCCTGGTCCGAGCCGTCGCCCGTGATCGTGATGCTCGTCTGCGGCAGCGGCACGTCGAAGTCAGCGCGGGTGCGGTCGCCGTCGGGCGTCCCGTTGGCCACATAGTCGGTATCGGCGAGCACGTGCATGCCGCCCGTGACGGCGGCGACGTCGAACACGCCCGACCAGTTGCCGTTGGCGTCGGCGGTCGTGTTCAGCCCCGCGATCTGAGCGCCGCCGTTCGTCGTGAAGAGGAACGCGCGGATGTTCGCGCCGGCAGGCGCCGTTCCCGTGACGACACGCGTGGAGGTGTCGACGCCGGCGATATGCAAGTTCACGAGCGTGACCGACTTGGCTCCGCGGCCGTCGTCCGCGGAGATCGTCCAGCCCGGCGTCAGATCGCGGCCGGCGGCAGGCGGCGGAACCGACGCGTCGCCGTCGCCGTTGGTCCTGATCGTGTACGTCGCAGGGATCTCCTCCTGGGGCGCAAAGACGTTGAGCGTTACGTCGCTGTTCGGCCAGAAGCCCTGCAGGAAGATGTAGTCATTGTCGAGCGAGGCATGGACCGTCCCGAGCACCGGCGCCGCGTTGTTCGCGATCCCGACACCGACGCCGGTCTTGATCGAGGCGTTCCCCGCCGCGTCATAGGCCGTCGCATAGATCGTCGCCGAATTCGTGGCGCGATCGGGGAAAGCAGTCGTGTTGAACGACAGGTTGTAGAACGGCCCCGCCGACGACGAGCCGAGCAGGTAGGTGTGCGGACCGCCGTCGGCGTTCGGGTCGTAGTACTCGTACGTGACGTGGTCGACGCCGACGTTGTCGCTCGCGTTGACGGCCAACGTCGGGATGCCCGAGAGAGAGGTGCCGCCCGTCGGATTCACCCACGTCAGGGTCGGCGGCGAG
>DASXWV010000098.1:0-17548 GCA_036503495.1 Gaiellaceae bacterium | reverse complement strand
ACGAGCTCCGCCATCTCCGCCTCGCGCATCGCGGGCGGCTTCTCGACGAACACGTGCTTGCCCGCCTCGAGCGCTCGCTTGGCGAGCGGATGGTGCGTCGGCACCGGCGTCGCGATCACGACGGCGTCGAGCGAGTCGTCGTTCAGCAGATCGTCGAGATCGCCGGTGACGCGCGCCTTCGGATAGCGCGCGGCGAACTGCGTCCGCAGCTCCTCGGACGCGTCGCACAGCCACGTCAGCTCGGCCAGGTCGTCGAAGTTGCGGACGAGGTTCTTGCCCCAGTAGCCGAGGCCGACCTGGCCCACCCGTACGGCGTTCACAGCTTGAAGACGTTCGACGCGCCGGTGCCCTGCTTGCCGGTCGCGTTGCGGAGGTCGACGACGAGCTGCGCTCGTTCGACGAGGTCGCCGTAGTCGATCGAGTGGTGGTCGGTGGCGATGACGACGCAGTCGTAGCGCTCGGGCTCGTACGCGACGCCCTCCATCGCGAGGCCGTGCTCGCTGAACGACGGCACGTGCGGGTCGTGGTACGAGACGTCGGCGCCGGCGTTCTGCAGCAGCGTGATCAGCTTCACGGCGGGCGACTCGCGCATGTCGGCGATGTCGGGTTTGTACGCGACCCCGAGGACGAGGATCGCCGCACCCTTCATCGCCTTCTGCGAATGGTGGTTGAGCGCCTGCGAGACGAGCGAGCGGCAGAAGTACGGCATCGCCTCGTTGACCTTTCCCGCGAGCTCGATGAACTCGGTATAGAAGCCGAACTCGCGCGCCTTCCACGTGAGGTAGAACGGGTCGATCGGGATGCAGTGGCCGCCCAGGCCGGGGCCCGGGCTGAAGCGCATGTAGCCGAACGGCTTCGTCGCCGCGGCGTCGACGACCTCCCACACGTCGATGTTCATCCGGTCGCAGAGCTGCGCGAGCTCGTTGACGAGCGCGATGTTCACCGAGCGGAAGATGTTCTCGAGCAGCTTCGTCAGCTCCGCCGCCTCGGGCGTCGAAACCTCGACGATCGTGTCGATGCCGCGGCGGTAGACGTCGGCGGCGCGGCGGGTCGACGCCTCGTCGATGCCGCCGAGCACCTTCGGCGTCGTCTTCGTCGTCCAGTCCTCGCGCCCCGGGTCGACGCGCTCCGGCGACATCGCGAGGTGGAAGTCGGTGCCCGCTTTCAGGCCCGAGCCCTCCTCGAGGATCGGCAGCAGCACCTCACGGGTCGTGCCGGGCCACGTCGTCGACTCGAGCACGACGATCTGCCCCTTCTCCAGCACTTTCGCGACATCGCGCGCCGCCGATTCGACGATCGACAGATCCGGCTCGCGCTGGCGGGAGAGCGGCGTCGGCAGCGCGATCAGGATCGCCTCGGCCTCGCGCAGCTCCTCGTAGTCGGTCGTCGCGTGCACGAGGCCCTGGTCGACGAGCGGCTTCCACCGCTCGCCCGGGACGTCCTCGATGTGGCTCTCACCGCGGTTGAGCCCCTGGACGACGCGGTCGACGACGTCGACGACGAGCACATGGCAGCCGGACTCGCCAAAGGTCGTGGCGAGCGGCACGCCGACGTAGCCGGCGCCGATGACTGCGACGTCGTACTTCTTTGCACTGTTCATGCAGGGGGCAACAGTAGTGCCGCTGCGATCTTTTCCGACGCGTGACCGTCGCCGTAGAGCAGCGGGCGCTCGTCCGGCATGCGCGCGGCGGCGACGGCGGCGGCGAGCCGGTCCGGGTCGTCGTCGACGAGGACGTTCGCGCCGACCTCGACCGTGTCGACCCACTCCGTCGAGGGCCGCGCGGTCACGCACGGGACGCCGTACCAGTACGCCTCCTTCTGCAGCCCGCCCGAGTCGGTGACGATCACGCGCGCCTGCGACGCGAGCGCCGACATGTCGAGGTAGCCGAGCGGCTCGACGATTCGTAGTCGCTCCGGCAACTCTCCGAGCAGGGCGCGCGTCCGCGGATGCGCCGGAAAGACGACCGTCTGCCCGGTCCGCGCCAGCCCGTGGACGATGCGCGCCAGCCGGTCGGGCTCGACGTTCGCCTCGCGGTGGATCGTCGCGACGATGTAGGCGCCGGGCTCGATGCCGAGCCGCCGTAGCACCGTCGACCGCTCGCGCGCGATCGGCGCCAGCTGAAAGCAGGCGTCCGCCATGACGTCGCCGACGACCGCGCGGCGGCCGCCGACGCCCTCGCGCTCGAGCTGGGCCGCTGAACGCTCGTCCGGGCAGAGGAGGAGCGCCGCGAGCTCGTCGACGGCGATCCGGTTCCGCTCTTCGGGCATCGACGGGTCGAACGAGCGCAACCCCGCCTCGACGTGCGCGACCGGAACGGCCCCGGCGGCGCGCGCGCCCGCGAGCGTCGAGTTCGTGTCGCCGTAGACGAGCACCCAGTCCGGTTGCTCCGCCTCGACGGCCGCGCGAATCCCGGGCTCCATCGCCGCCGGGTCGGCCGTGCGCAGCTCGAGCCGGTACGCCGGCTCGGGCAGCTGCAGCTCCTCGTAGAAGACGGCCGACATCTCCGGATCCCAATGCTGGCCGGTGTGCAGCACCGCCTCGTCGATGCCGGCGTCGCGCAGCGCGATCGAGAGCGGCCCCGACTTGATGAACTGCGGTCGGTTGCCGACGACGGACAGGACGTGCACGGCTTCGAGGCTACAATGGCGCCTTCCCCGGGCCGTTAGCTCAATTGGCAGAGCAGGGGACTCTTAATCCCAAGGTTGGAGGTTCGATTCCTCCACGGCCCACTCCTTATCGCTTCGCTCGCCCGCTCCGCTTCGCTGCGCCGCGCGACGGACTTTGCAAAGGTCGAGCGCTGGGGCATGCTGGAACGCGTGAGCCGGACGGAGCCGGGACTCGGGGACGACCTGCGTCGGATGGTCATCGAGCGGTCGCACGACCTCGTGACCGTGCTCGACCTCGAGGGAAGAATCGTCTACGCATCGCCGACGTGGCAAACGATGCTCGGCTGGGAGCCCGCCGAGGTCCTCGGGACGCCGCTCACCGATTACTGCCACCCGGCCGACCTCGAGCGGGGGCTGGCCGCGATCGCGACGCAGGTCGCCGGCGAGCAGATCCCGCCGATCGTCACGCGCCGCCGGACGAAGGACGGCGGCTGGCTGTACATCGAGTCGAACGCCTCGCCCGTCTTCGACGCCGAGGGCAACGTCACGCACCTGATGGGATCCGCGCGGAATGTCACCGAGGCCTACGAGCTGCGCGCCCGCGTCGACGACCTGAATGCGCTCTACAAGGTCGCGGACGCGGTCGCCCGGGCAGCGACGCTCGACGAGCTGTTCGAGGAGGCGCTCGACGCCCTGATCGCGGCCACCGCCGCCGAACGGGCGGCGCTCCTCCTCTCCGACGCGGGCGGCGTGATGCGCTTCCGCGCCTCGCGGGGCCTCTCGGACGCGTACCGGATCGCCGCCGAAGGCCACTCGCCGTGGCCGCCCGGGACGGCCGACCCCGCGCCGGTGCTGATCTCGGACGTGTCTCGCTCGGATCTCGAGCCGGAGCTCGCGGCGGTCGTCGTCGACGAGGGAATCGCCGCGCTCGCCTTCGTTCCCCTCGTGCACCTCGGCCGGCTGCTCGGCAAGTTCATGCTCTACACGGCCGAGCCGCACGCGTGGGAGGAGCGCGAGATCCGGCTCTGCGTGACGATCGCGAATCATCTCGCGTCGGCGACGGTGCGCATGCAGACGGGAGAGCAGTTCCGCGCGCAGCGCGAGCGGCTGGAGACGATCATGCGAACGGTCGACGAGGGGATCATCGTCCAGGCCCGCGACGGCCGGCGCATCTATGCGAACGAGGGCGCGGCGCGAACGGTCGGCTTCGGCAGCGCCGAGGAGTTCCTGCGGGCCGACCGGGACGAGGTGCTCGGCCGGTTCGAGATCCTCGACGAGCACGGGCAGCCGATCCCACCGGAAGGCCTGCCGGGCCGCGTCGCGCTCGCGGGCGAGACGGCCGAGCGGCTGGTCTGTTACCGCATCCGCGCGACCGGCGAGGAGCGCTGGTCGATCGTCCGCGCGAATCCGATCCGCGACGACAGCGGCGCCGTCGTTGCGTCGGTGAGCGTCATCCACGACATCACCGACCGTCGCGCGGCCGAGCTGCAGGCACGCGAGGCGGCGGCCCTCGTCGAGGGCGTCTTCCGCAACGCGCCGGTCGGCCTCGCCTTCTGGGATTCCGAGCTGCGCTACCAGCGCGTCAACGACGAGCTCGTCGAGATCAACGGCATCCCGGCGGAGGAGACGGTCGGCCGCAACGTGTTCGAGGTCTTCCCGAACTTCGAGTCGCAGCTCGCTGCGACGCTACGCCATGTCCTCGATACCGGGGAGCCGGTCGTCGGTCGCGAGGTCGTCGGCGAGACGCCGGCGCAGCCCGGCGTGCAGCGCGTGTGGCGGTCGAGCTGGTATCCGGTGCGCGATACGGACGGCGAGATCCTCGGCGTCGGCGGGATCGTCGACGAGATCACGCTGGAGCGTCGTGCCGGCGACCGGATCCGGCTGCTTGCGCGCGCCAGCGAGTTGCTCAACCAGACCCTCGACATGGGCGAGACGTTCCGTGCGCTCGCCGACCTCGTGGTGCCCGCATTCGCCGGTCACGTCACCGTCGACCTGTACGACGAGGGCGTCCTGCGCCTTGTCGGCGCACGCCACGTCGACCCGGCGTTGTCCGAACTGCTGGCCGACCTGCGGCTGCGCTATCCGCCGACGGTCGCCGACCATCCAGTGCAGCACGCGCTGCGCAGCGGCGAGCCGCAGGTCGTCCGCGACGTGCAGGCGGCAGCGGAGACGATGGCGCACGACCCCGAGCACGTCGCCGGGATCCGCAAGCTCGCCAACGAGTCGGGCATCGTCGTGCCGCTGATCGCGCGCGACCGGACGTTCGGTGCGATCACGTTCGGCTCGGTGCCGCCGCAGCCCGTCTTCGACGAGGAAGACCTCGAGCTCGCGATCGAGCTCGGGCGCCGTGCCTCGGCGGCGCTCGACAATGCGCTCCTGTACGAGGAGGCGCAAGCACGCGCGCACGCGGCCGATGCGCTCGAGTTCGTCGACGACGGCGTGTTCCTCGTCGACCGGGACGGAATCGTCCGGCTCTGGAACCCCGCAGCCGCGAAGACGTTCCGCGTCCGCGCCGAGCGCGCCCTCGGCCGGCACGTGACCGAGTCGATCGCCGACTGGGACACGCTCTGGGAGCAGACGCACGGCGCCCGCGGGGTGCGGGCGTTCCCGATGAACGTGCGCGGCGCCGAACGGTGGCTCTCGGCGTCGGCGGTGAGCTTCGGCGGCGGGACGGTGTTCGCGTTCCGCGACCTGACCGAGCAGCACGCGATCGAGCAGGTGCGCTCCGACTTCGTGTCGACCGTGTCGCACGAGCTGCGGACCCCGCTCGCGGCCATCTACGGCGCGGCGCTGACGCTGCAGCGCGACGACGTGCGGCTCGAGGAGTCGCAGCGCTCGGGCCTGCTGAGCGTGATCGCGAGCGAGGCCGACCGGCTCGCCCGCATCGTCAACGACATCCTCTGGGCGAGCCGCCTCGACTCCGGCCAGATGGGAATCGCGATCGAGAAGTGTGACGCCGAGGCGATCGCGATGCAGGTCGCGAAGGCATCACGCGCACACGCGCCTGACGGCATCCGGCTCGACGTCGACGCCGAGCCGAATCTGCCGTCGGTCGCCGCCGACCCCGACAAGCTGCGCCAGGTGCTGACGAACCTCGTCGACAACGGGATCAAGTATTCGCCGGACGGCGGCCACGTCTACGTGCTCGTCACGCGGTCGGGAAACCGCATCCGCTTCCGCGTGCAGGACGAGGGGCTCGGCGTCCCGCCCGCGGAGCAGGCGCGGATCTTCGAGAAGTTCTTCCGGCTCGACCCGCAGCTGACGCGCGGCGTCGGCGGCACCGGCCTCGGCCTCTACATCTGCCGCGAGCTCGTGCAGCGAATGGGCGGGCGCATCGGCGTCAACTCCGACGGCCGCAGCGGCTCGACCTTCTGGGTCGAGCTCCCTGTCGCCGGTTAGAGCGCGAGCGGGTCTCGCGTCTCGCCGATTAGAACGTGAACCAGCGGCCGCGCCAGCGGCCGCCTTCAGGGATCTTCGCGCGCGTGAGAACCCGCGCTGCCGTATCACCGGCGTCCACGCAAACAGCGGCCGCGCAGCGGCCGCCTTCAGGAGATCTTCGCGCGCGTGAGAACCCGCGCGAGCGGGTTCTCACGCTTGCGCGCTGCTAGTAAGGCCCGCCGGGGCCCTCGTCGACGTAGGTCGTGCGGCGGCGCGAGCCGAAGTAGCCCGGGCCCGCCCAGCTCGACCAGAAGATCATCGACAGGATGATCCCGGCGATGCCGACGATCAGCAGGATCCAGCCGATCGTGTGAATGTTCACGCCCGAGACGTTCGTGTTCACCGCGAAGGCGAGCACGGCGCCGACGGCCGCGAGAAAGATCCCAACTCCGAGACCCATAGTTCGTCTCCCTTCATTCCGTTACAGGGGGGTATTGCCACTACAACGGTGGACCACTCCTCGCAGTTGCGGGTTCGACTAGGCTCGCGGGCGATGCGGAGGAGCCAGATCCTGACCCTCGTGGGACTCGGGACCCTTGCGGGCGGCATCGCAGCTGCAGTCGCAGTGCTCCTGCCGTGGCTTCCCGAGCCGGCGTCGCGCGAAGCCGGCCGGATCGACTTCGTCTTCTGGTTCGTGACGATCATCTGCATCGTCATCTTCGCGATCGTCGTGGCCGCGCTCCTCTACGCGGTCGTCCGCTTCCGGGCGGCCCCGGACGACGACTCGGACGGGCCGCCGACGCACGGTCACACGGGCCTCGAGATCGTCTGGACGATCATCCCGACGCTGCTCGTGACCGCGATCGGCGTGGTCAGCGCCGTCGTCCTCGCGAGGGACGACCACGTCGGGAAGAACCCGCTGCGCGTGAACGTCACCGCCCAGCAGTTCGTCTGGTCGTTCCAGTACGCGGGCAACAAGAACATGCAGACGGGGATGCTGCGGGTGCCGATGGGCCGGTCGCTCCTCCTGACGTTCACCGCCAAGGACGTCATCCACTCCTTCTGGGTGCCGGAGTGGGGCCAGAAGCAGGACACGGTTCCCGGGATCCACCCGACGCTCCACATCACGCCGGACAGGCTCGGCCGCTTCCCGGTCATCTGCACCGAGCTCTGCGGCCTCGGCCATGCGGTGATGCGGACGTACGCGATCGTCATGACGCCCAAGGCCTTCAACACGTGGCTGCACGGGCAATCAGCCGCCACGACGTCGTCCAGCTCCAGCACCTCGGGCAAGGCGGTCTTCGACAACAACCAGTGCGGTGCGTGCCACACGCTCGCCGCGGCCGGCGCGTCGGGCAAGGTCGGCCCCGATCTCGACAAGCTGCCGCAGTGGGCGCAGGACGCAAACCAGCCGCTCGAGTCGTTCACGCAGACGTCGATCACCGACCCGGGCGCGTACGTGCAGAAGGGCTATCCGGACAATGTCATGCCGCACACGTACAAGAGCCTGCCGAAGGATCAGCTCGACGCCCTCGTCCAGTACCTGATTCAGTCCAGCAAGAAGGGGTGAACCTCAGCTCGTGACCGCCGTCTCCGCAGACCACCACCTCCCTGCCTCGACGCCGAGGCAGCACGGCCCGTTCCGGCACTACGTCTTCGGGCCGGGGTGGATCCGGGCCGCGTGGATGTTCTGCCTGCTGGGGGCGATCGGCTTCGGGCTGGTCGTCCTCGCGCGTTGGGGCGGCGGCTGGGACCCGGTCCTCGACATGCAGCCGATCGTCCTCGTGTCGCTGCTCGTCGCCGCGCCGGTCGGCTTCCTCGCGGGGCTCGGCGCGTTCGACTACTGGACGTATTACGCGCTCGGCTATCCGACCCGGGCGGAGGACCACTCGAGCCACGGTGCGCGGTCGTGGCGCGACTACTTCCGCGTCAACACCGACCACAAGGTGATCGGGATGCAGTACCTGGTCACCACCGTCATCTTCTTCCTGATCGGCGGCGGGCTCGCGATGATGATCCGCGCCGAGCTGGCGCGGCCCGGCACCCAGTTCGTCGACACCCAGACGTTCAACGGGCTGTTCTCGGTGCACGCGTCGCTGATGATCTTCCTGTTCGTGATCCCGGCGTTCGCCGGGCTCGCGAACTTCGCCGTGCCCCTGATGCTCGGCGCCGCCGACATGGCGTTCCCGCGGCTGAACGCGCTCTCGTTCTGGCTGCTGCCGATCGCCGGGATCATGATGGTCTGCTCGTTCCTCGTCCCGGACGGCGCGTTCGCGTGCGGGTGGACCGGCTACGCGCCTCTCTGCTCCTCGCACCAGCCGCTCGGCGCCGTGTTCTTCAACCAGGGCGTCCAGTGGGCGGGCGCGTCGTCGATCATGACCGCGCTCAACTTCCTGGTCACGATCATCACGATGCGCGCGCCGGGGATGACGTTCTGGCGGATGCCGCTGCTCGTCTGGGCGAACTTCACGACCTCGCTGCTCGTCGTGATCGCGACGCCGTTCATCGCCGGCTCGCAGTTCTTCTCGATGTTCGACCACGTGATGCACACCGCGTTCTTCGAGCCCGGCAACGGCGGCTACGCGCTCGGCTACCAGCACATTTTCTGGTTCTACTCGCACCCGGCGGTGTACATCATGATGTTGCCCGGCTTCGGGATCATGAGCGAGGTGATCGCCGTGTTCTCGCGGAAGCCGATCTTCGGCTACCGGCTGATGGCGCTGTCGCTGATGGCGATCGTCGTGCTCGGCTTCAGCGTCTGGGCGCACCACATGTTCGTCTCCGGGATGGCGACGTGGCTGCGCGTGCCGATGATGATCACGACGCTGCTGATCGCCGTGCCGACGGGCATCAAGATCTTCAGCTGGCTCGCGACGATCTGGAACGGAAAATTGCACTTCAACACGCCGTTCCTGTTTGCGCTCGGCTTCCTGTCGATGTTCGTCATCGGCGGCCTGTCCGGCGTGATGCTCGGCGCGGTGCCGATCGACATCCACGTCAGCGACACGTACTTCATCGTCGCCCACATCCACTACGTGCTGTTCGGCGGCTCCGTGTTCACGATCTACGCCGGGATGTACTACTGGTTCCCGAAGATGACCGGCCGCATGTACGACGAGCGGCTCGGGAAGCTGCACTTCTGGCTGACGTTCGTCGCGTTCAACTGCACGTTCTTCCCCATGCATCTGATCGGCGTCGAAGGGATGCCGCGCCGCGTCGCCGACTACGCACCGAAGTTCGCGGGGATGAACATGTTCATCTCTCTGTCGTCGTTCGCGCTCGGTGCGTCGGTGCTCGTCTTCCTCTACAACATGATCACGAGCATGCGGAGCGGCGAGATCGCACCGTCGAATCCGTGGCGCGCGCTGACGCTCGAGTGGCAGGTCAGCTCGCCGCCGCCTGTGTTCAACTTCACAGAGATCCCGCAGGTCGTCGGCTCGCCGTACGAATACGGCGTGCCGGGTGCGCAGCACGCGATCCTCGCACCGTCTCGCGCGAAGGAAGTCGAGACGCCCGCATGAGGAACATCGTCGTGATCGCCAACGAGACGGCCGCCTCACGGTCACTCGCCGACCTGATCGAGGAGAAGGCGAAGGACAGCGACGTCCAGGTGACCGTCGTCGCGCCGGTCAACCAGCCGCGACAGGGCTACGTCGTCTATTACGACACGCGGCGGGCCGCCGCGCGGCGCAGGCTCGACAAGACGCTCGATCTGCTGCGCGCGCACGGCGTGCATGCGAACGGTGTCGTCGTCGAATGCGATCCGGTCTCGGCGCTGCGCGATGCGATCGACCAGCTCGAGCCCGATGAGGTGATCGTCTCGACGCACCCGCAGCAGAAGTCGGGCTGGCTTCGCCGCAATGCGGTCGACCAGATGCGCCGCGTCGCCGGCAGCCTCCCGTTCGAGCACGTCGTCGTCGACGTCGAGTCCGAGACGGGCGACAAGAACGTCCTCGTCGTCGCGAACGAGACGGTGCTCGGCGAGCCGCTGCTGCAGCGGATCCGCGACCGTGCCGGCCGGGGGCCGTCGGGCTTCCTGATCATCTCGCCCCAGGGCGACACCGCGGGCTCATACGAGGCGGCGGAGAAGCGGCTGCTGCGCGCCGTCGGCATGCTCCGCGGCGAGGGTCTCGACGTCCACGGGCAGATCTCGCATCCCGACCCGTACTCGGCGGTCATGCAGACGCTCGAGGACGAGCGTGTCGACGAGATCATCGTCTCGACGTTCCCCGGCGAGCGGTCGGGCTGGCTGCGACGCGACCTGCTCGGTCGCCTGCGCAACGACACGAAGCTGCCGGTCGACCACGTCGAGGTCGACGTCCCGCAGGAGGTGACCGCATAGTGGTCGCCCACGCCGAAGCGCATCTCGACCATCACGGCGAGCATCCCCCCGAGCCGCACTTCTCGTCGCGTATCTCGCCGTCGATCCTCGGCATGTACCTGTTCATCGGGTCGGAGATCATGCTCTTCGGCTCATTCTTCACCGCGTACTTCTTCGTACGGGTCGTCAACGGCGTGCAGTGGCCGACGCCGCCGTTCCACCTGCCGGTGTACGTCGCGTTCATCAACACGTGCATCCTCGTGACGTCGTCGTTCACGATGCACTGGGCGCTGACGTCCGTGAAGCGGAACAACCCGTTCGGCGTCCGCGCGGGCCTCTTGCTCACGTTCCTGATGGGGCTGACGTTCCTGATCACGCAGGTGGCCGAGTACCTGCGCATCGGCTTCAACACGTCGGACGGCGCCTTCCCGACGATCTTCTTCACGCTCACCGGTCTGCACGGCTGTCACGTGTTCGTCGGTCTGACGATCCTCCTCTTCATGACGATCCGTGCCTTCCGCGGTCATTTCTCCGCGGAGCACCACCACGGCGTCGAGATCGGCGGGATCTACTGGCACTTCGTCGACGTGATGTGGATCGTCGTGTTCCTCACCGTGTACATCCTCTGATGGCCCGCAACCCGTTCCGGAGCGAGAGCGAGATGTTCCGCTTCCTCGGCGTCGTCATCGTGGGCGCCGTGCTGATCGGGCTCGGAGCGTGGATCAACGTCTGGGTCGGCGTCGCGGTCGCGGTGCTCGTGGTCGCCGGCATCACGTGGTGGCTGATGCAGGAGCCCGTCCCGGGGACGGCGTCGCCGGCGCCGCGGCTCGACTCGTCGACGCCGACGGGGGTGCACCGCGTCCTCGTCGTCGCGCCGCCGGGCACGTCCTCGGTCGAGGTGCCGCCCGGGGCGACGGAGATCGTCGTCATCGTGCCGGCGCTCGCGTCGAAGCTCGAGGCGGCGACAGGTGCGGTCGACGACCGCCGCGCGGACGCCGAGCTGACCGCGCTGTCGCTGACGCGCGCACTGTCGCGCGACGGGCGCAGCGTGCGCGGCGAGGTCGGCGCCGACAACCCCGTGCTGGCGGTCGAGGACGCGCTGCGGACGTTCGGCGCCGACGAGATCCTCGTGCTCGGCGACGACGCCGAGGCGGCGCGGATCCGCGACCGCGTCGCGATCCCCGTCAGACGCGCCTGAGTCGGTACCGCACCTCGGTGACGGCGAGGCCGAGGAAGTCCTCGGTCTGCGTGCCGCCGTCGAGCTCCCAGCCCTCGCGTTCGTAGAACCGCCGCGCACGCGGGTTGTCATCGAGCACCCACAGGATGGACGTCGGGTACGCGCTGCGCAGCGCCTCGACCGCGGCCGCCATCAGGCCGGCGCCGGCGCCCGTCCCCCAGGCGTCGGGCAGGACGTAGATCGCGTACAGCTCGCCTTCGTCGGGGCCCTGGCGCGAATCGCCGATCGAGACGAAGCCGACGACGTGGCCGTCGTCCTCGGCGACCCAGACGCCGCCGCGCTCGATGCCTCGCTCCGCGAAGCGTCGGCGCGAGTCGACGTCGATCGCCGCCAGCCGCTCCGCGCCGAAGACGCGCTCGTACGCCGACTGCCACGTCCGCACGTGCACGTCCGCGACCGCCGCGGCGTCCTCGGGACGCGCGCGCCGGATCTCCACGGCGCTACTTCCCCGCGTTCTCGGAGACGTATTTCGCGACGGCGGTGATCTGCTCGTCGGTGAGCTTGCCCTTGAACGCCGGCATCGGGCCGCCGCCGACCTCGACCTGGTGCTGCACGACGTCCTGCGGCGGCTTGACCTGATCGAGGTTCGGGCCGATCGTCCCGCTCGTGCCCGCCGCTTTCAGCGTGTGGCAGCTCGCGCACTCCGTCGTGAAGATCTTCTTGCCGTCGGTGCCGAGGCTCTGCAGGTTGCCACCCGCGTTCTCCTTGCCGGTGCCGGCGACCGCCGCAACGAAGGCGGCGACGTCCTGTGCGTCCTCTCCCTTGACGAGGTTCTTCGGCATCGGCGCCGACGGCTGCCGGATCTGCAGGAGGACGACGTTCTCGATCGTGCTCTGCTTGAAGTTTTGCTGGCGGTCGCCGCGGAACGCATCGTCGAGGTTCGGCCCGACCGTGCCGCTCGTCCCGGCGGCGGCGAGGACGTGGCAGCCGCCGCACTTCGACTGGAAGAGCTTCTGGCCATTCTGCTGGTCGCCGTGGCCGCTCGCCTTGCCGCCCGTGCCGCAGCCTGCGAGCGCAAAAGCGAGACCGATGAGAAGAAGCGCTTTCCGCAACTACGCCGGCGGGTTGCTTCCCGTCGTTCCCAGCTTCGAGACCGCGTCGTCGCGCGTCGGATAGATCGTGAAGACCCGGTCGAGACCCGTGATCTCGAAGATCTTCGTGATGTTCCGGTCGCTGCACACGAGCGAGAGCTGGCCGTCGTTCGAGCGAAGCCGCTTGACGCCGCCGACGAGGACGCCGAGCGTCGTCGAGTCGATGAAGGTCGTGTTGCTGAAGTCGACGACGACTTCCTTGCCGCCCTGGCCGATCACCTCGAGCAGCTGCTGCTTGAACTCCGGCGCCGTGTACAGGTCGACCTCGCCCGCCAGTGAGATGACGTACGCGTCGCCGCTCAGCTGCTCGGTCTTGATGTCGAAGTTCATTCGCGGTCTTCCCCCCGGCTCGATGTCGCGGGGAGTCTAACCGCCTAGCGACTTGATGAGCTGCTTGACCTGCGGCGCGCTCGTCGAGTTCGGATCGAGCTTCAGGTACTGCTTGTAGCCCTTGAGCGCGGTCGCGGTATCGCCGGCCGTCTGGGCCGCCTGCGCGAGCTGGAACCACGCGTTGATGTTCTTCGGCTGGAGCTTCGTCGCCTGCTGCCACGACGCGACCGCGCCGTTGTAGGCGGTCTGCACCTTCGTCTGCAGGTCGTTGACGCTCGTCTGCGCGGCGCTCGCCTGCGCCGTCTCGATCGGGTTCGTCCCGATCGCCGTCGCGAGCGTGCCGGTCGGCCGGAACGCCTCGCTCGGCGCCGCGAGCTGCCGGATCGCATAGGCGTTCTGGTAGTCGGTCAGGGCCGTCGTCGCCTGCGTCGTCTGCAGGCCGGCGAGCTCCGTCCAGGCCTTTGCATCCTTCGGCTTCTTCCGCGTGTACGTCTGGAGCGCGATGATCGCCGACTCCGTGTCGCCCTTCGCCTCGTACGCGGTCGCGAGGTCGCGGTACCCCTTCGCGCCGTTCGGGTCCTTGCTGATCTCCTTGTTCGCCTTCGAGATCGAAGGACCGCTGCTGCCGCCGAAGATGTTGATGTTGTTGAAGAGCTGGTCGAGGCCGCTCGACCCGGAGCCGACGCCGAGGAACGCGAACGTCACGGCGAAGAGCACGGCGAGCAGGACATAGATCCACTTCGCCTGGCGGCGCAGGCGCATGAAGAAGAGCTGCTGGTTCGGATTGCCGCCGCCCGCATGGCGGCGGCGTCCGGACGAGCGCTTCGGGGCGGTCGACGCGGCCTTCGCGCGCTGCGCCTGCTTGGCCTTTACGGCTGCGCGTGCCATGGCGCGGTCAGAGTAGCGTCTTCGAGCCGCCGTTCCACGACCCGCGAGAGCTGGATCGACGCCTCGAACAGCACCCACAGCGGCGCGATCTCGATGCAGGTCGTCACCGGGTCGACGCCCGGCAGTGCGACCGCGATCGCCGCGACGACGAAGTAGCCCATGCGCCGGTTCTTCCGCAGCTGGCGCGACGAGAGGATCCCGAGCCGCACGAGCGCGAGCACGAAGACCGGCAGCTCGAAGACGATGCCCATCGCGAGCAGAACCATCGTCACGAACGAGTAGTAGTCCTTCGCGCGGATCAGGATGTGGAACTGCTTCTTGTCGAAGTTCGTCAGGAACTTCACCGCGGCTGGGAGCGCGACGAAGTAGCCGAACACCATTCCGGCGACGAGCAGCCCGGTCGCGGCGAGGACGAACCAGAGGATGCGACGCTCCTGGTGCGCGTCGATCGCAGGCGCGAAGAACGCCCACAGCTGCCACAGCAGCACCGGCGTCGCGAGAATGACCGCGCCGAACAGGCTGATCTTCATCACGGTCAGGAACGGCTCGGCGACGCCGAAGGTCGTCGGCCGCGCAACGTGCGCCGGCAGCGGCCTGTTCAACCAGTGCAGAACATGACGGTGGAACGCGTAGGTGACGACGAAGCCGAGGAGCAGCGCGCCGAGGGAGACGAAGATCCGCTGCCGGAGCTCTTCGAGATGCTCGACGAGCGTGACTTCCTCGCCGTGTTCGAGGCGGCGTGGAAGGCGCTTCATATCGTCGGCTAGACGATCTCGCGCTCGCGCGGCTCGGCAGGCGGGAGCTCGGCGGTCTCGTCACGGGACTTGCCGGTGACCGAGTCCTTGAACTCCTTCATGCCCGTGCCGAGCGAACGACCGATCTCCGGCAGCCGCTTCGCCCCGAAGAGCAGGAGCGCCAGGAGCAGCAGGAGGATGATCTCGCCGGTTCCGATGTTCGGCATAGGCGTAGCGTAGCCCGTTTCCGGTCATAGGAAAGGCATGGCCAAGAAGAAGTCGCTCGCGGACCAGGTGATCGTCGTCACCGGCGCCTCCTCCGGCCTCGGCCGGGCGGTCGCCCGGCTGGCGGGGCGGCGCGGCGCGAAGGTCGTGGTCACGGCGCGCACCGCCGAGGCGCTCGACTCGTGCGTCCGCGAGATCGAGGCGTTCGGCTCGGAGGCGATCGCCGTGCCGGCCGACTGCACCGTCCAGGACGAGGTCGCACAGGTCGTCGAGCAGGCGGTCGACCGCTTCGGGCGGATCGACACGTATGTCGCGAACGCGATCGTCACGGTCTACGCCGAGACGTATCGCTACGACGCCGACGAGCTGCGCCGGATCATGGACGTCAACTTCTTCGGCCAGGTCTACGGCTACTGGGCGGTGCTCCCGCACCTGCGCGAGTCGAAGGGGACGTTCGTCTCGATCCAGTCGGCGCTCGCCTACCGAGGGATCCCGCTGCAGGGCGGCTACTGCGCGTCGAAGGCTGCGCTGCGGAACTTCTTCGAGAGCGCCCGCGTCGAGGTGCTGAAAGCCGGCTGGGGCGTCGACATCTCGGTCGTCCATCCCGCCGCGATCAACACGCCGCAGTTCGACCGCGACCGGCAGAAGACCGGCAAGCAGCCGCAGCCGGTGCCGCCGATCTACCAGCCGGAGCCGTTCGCCGACGCGGTGCTGCACTGCTGCGAGAGCCCGATCCGCGAGCTGCCCGTCGGCTGGGGCGCGCAGAAGCTGATGTGGGGGCAGAAGCTGTCGCCGCGCGCCGGCGACCTGATGCTGCTGCGGATGGGCTGGGACTCGCAGAACACGGGCGAGGACAAGCCGCTCGACGCACCCGACAACCTCTTCCAGCCGCTCCCCGGCGACCCCGGCGCGCACGGCCGCTTCGACGCCCAGTCGCGCTCGTCGACGCTGTGGACGTCGCTTCGGCTGCGCCGCTGGCTCGTCGGCGCTGCGGTCGTCGGCGCCGCCGCTGTCGCAGGTTCCGTTGAGCGGAGTCGGCGGACGGGCCTCCTCCGCTAGACTGTGAATTGACTTTGTGCGGGCAAAAGCCCGCAGTTTCCTGGGAAAGGAACTCTTTTTGTGGGGACGCTGAAGCTGGAGAACCTGCACGTCGCGCTCGAGGACGGCACCGAGATCGTCAAGGGCGTCGATCTCGAGGTCGGCCTCGACGAGGTGCACGCGATCATGGGCCCGAACGGGTCGGGGAAGTCGACCCTCGCGTACGCGGTCATGGGCCACCCGGCCTACGAGATCACCGACGGCCGGATCTTCATCGACGGCGAGGACGTCACCGAGCTGGAGGCGAACGAGCGCGCCGAGCGCGGCCTCTTTCTCGCCTTCCAGTACCCGCACGCGATCCCGGGCGTGACGGTGACGAGCTTCCTGCGCAGCGCGATCAACGCCGTGCGCAAGGCGCGGAACGGCGGCGTCGACGACCCGATCGCGATCCCCGAGTTCCGCAAGACCCTGCTCGGCGAGATGGACCGGCTGAAGGTGAGTCGCGAGCTCGCGTCGCGCTACCTGAACGACGGCTTCTCCGGCGGTGAGAAGAAGCGGGTCGAGATCCTGCAGATGGCGATGCTGAAGCCGCGCTTCGCGGTGCTCGACGAGACCGACTCCGGCCTGGACATCGACGCGCTCCGCGTCGTCGCCGGCGGCGTCAAGGAGCTCGTCGGCCCGGAGATGGGCGCGCTCGTGATCACGCACTATCAGCGGATCCTCGACTACATCGAGCCGAATCATGTTCATGTTTTTGTCGATGGCCGAATCGTCGCCAGTGGCGGCGCCGAGCTCGCGAGGCAGCTCGAGGCCGAGGGCTACGACAAGTTCATCCCCGCGGGGGCAGCGGCATGACGCAGACCGAGACCGAGATCGTCCAGGGGATCGGCTCCGACTACGCGATCAAGTACGGCTTCTCCGTCACCGAGGACTACTTCTTCAAGTCCGGCCGCGGCCTGTCGCACGAGCTCGTCGACGCGATCTCCTCGCACAAGGACGAGCCGGACTGGATGCGGAAGTTCCGCCACAAGTCGCTCGACTACTTCCTCGCGCGGCCGCTGCCGGAATGGGGCGGCAACCTCGGCGAGATCGACTTCGACAACATCTTCTATTACATCCGCCCGACCGAGAAGCAGGCGAGCTCGTGGGAGGACCTGCCCGCCGACATCAAGGACACGTGGGACAAGCTCGGCATCCCCGAGGCGGAGAAGAAGTACCTCGCGGGCGTCGGCGCGCAGTACGAGAGCGAGGTCGTCTACCACAAGCTGCAGGAGGATCTCGAGAAGAAGGGCGTGATCTTCCTCGACACCGACACGGCGCTGCGCGAGCACGAGGATCTGTTCAAGCAGTACTTCGGCACCGTCATCCCGCAGAACGACAACAAGTTCGCAGCGCTCAATTCGGCCGTGTGGTCGGGCGGCTCCTTCATCTCCGTCCCGCCGGGCGTGTCGATCGACATGCCGCTGCAGGCGTACTTCCGCATCAACGCGGAGAACATGGGCCAGTTCGAGCGGACGCTGATCCTCGTCGACGAGGGCGCGTACGTGCACTACGTCGAGGGCTGCACGGCGCCGATCTACTCGACGGACTCGCTGCACTCGGCGGTCGTCGAGATCATCGTCAAGAAGGGCGGCCGCTGCCGCTACACGACGATCCAGAACTGGTCGAACAACGTCTACAACCTCGTCACGAAGCGCGC
>DASXWV010000097.1:0-6988 GCA_036503495.1 Gaiellaceae bacterium | reverse complement strand
GCCGAGCACTGCGGCTTCTCCTCGAAGCCGACGTTGAACCAGACCGGGCTGTTGAAGGCGACGTACTGGTTGACGAGCAGCGCCTTCAGCTCGGCCTCGAAGGTCTCGGCCTCGGCGTCGTCGGCGAAGTAGCCGCCGGCGCGGCCCCAGCCGACGATCGTCTCGACGACGCGGCCGATCATCTGCTTGACGCTCGACTCGCGCTCCGGCGACGAGAGGCGGCCGCGGAAGTACTTCTGGGCGACGATGTTGGTGGCGGTCTGCGACCAGAACTTCGGGAACTCGACGCCGCGCTGCTCGAACGCCGGCCCGTTCCGGCCGGGGATGAGCGCGTCGCGGATCTCCCACTCGATCTCGTCGAACGGGTCGCGGCCGGGGATCGTGAAGAAGCGCCGGACGCCGAGACGAGCGTCCTCGTCGACGACGGTGTTCACCACCTCCGGTGCCGCCGTGCCCGTGCCCGTCTGCTGCTTCACCGTCGCCATTTTGCCTCCCACACCGTGTTCTGCCGATTGGCCCCGCCAAAGAGGGGGGTCCGGGAAGGTAGACCTCGCGTCGGACGGACCGGAGGTCTCGCTACCGGCGCCGCGGCACTGCAGGCGCCGGCGCGGGCCGGCGGGTCTGGAAGCGCCGTGCGAGCCACGTGCCGAGGGCGGCGAGCGCGAGCAGGACGGCGAGCGCGCCGAGGACGATCAGCGGCAGCGGGATCGAGGTGGCGTCGCTCGGGCCGCCGATGCCGAGGATGCCGCTGTGGCCGCCGCCCTTGTCGTTGCCGCCGCCACCGCCGCCGCCCGGGCCCGGCGTGACGCCGTTGCCGCTCGAGTTGCTGCCGTCCGAGCCGCCGCCGGCACCGGGCCCGTTGCCGCGGTCCTGGCGGATCGCCGCGAGCTGGGCCCGCTGGATGTCGTCGATCGCGCTCGAGTACCCCTTGATGTCGGGGTAGAGGTTGAGGTGCTGGATCGCCTGCGTGTAGCAGGGCACCGCATAGACCTGGTCGACCTCGTTGTTGTCGAGCCAGTCGTTGATCACCTGCAGCCAGCAGGTGCTCGTCGCCTGCTGCAGCGCGGCCGGCGCAGCGCTCGCAGCCGGCACGACGGCGAGCGCCGCGAGCAGCGCAGCGCAGAGGAGCTTCGTGTGGCGGAAGGCTTTGGTCACGGGAGGGGCTGCCGGGACGGCTGACGGAGTCTCTCGAACGGCGGTGTTCTCGCGGTTATCCCCGTGTAAACCGTTTGTGAATGGCCCCGGATACGGCTGAAGCCGATGCTAGCGTCAGCGCCCGTGCGGGCCGCGGGCGAACGGGGGTGGCCGGCGGCGGCCGGCCTCGCCGCCTGTTTCTGCGCCCTCTTCTTCTCGCAGGGGCTCGCGACGGCGCCGCTCGTGTGGATCGGCGCGATCGCCCTCGTCGGGGCGGCGGCGTGCCTCCTCGTCGCGCCCGTGCGCGGCGTCGCGGCCGCCGTCTACCTCGGCTGCCTCTGGGGCCTCGCGCTCTGGTGCGGCCTCTCGATCCTCTGGTCGGCGTCGCCGGACACGTCGTGGGTGTTCACGAACCGGACGCTCGTCTACGCCGCCTTCGCCACGCTCGGCGTCTTCGTGGGGCCGAATCTCGACGCCGTGGCAGCGGCTGCGACCGCCCTCGCAGCGGCCGTGCTCGGCTGGGCGCTGCTCGCGAAGTGCGTGCCGGCGCTCTATCCCGACTACGGCCGGCTCGCGCGTCTGCGCGCGCCGCTCGCCGACTGGAACATGCTCGCGCTCGTCTGCGTCGCAGCGGTTGCGCTCGCGCTCTGGCTCGCGGTGCGCGCACGCGTCGCCGGGACGGTGCTCCTCTTCTTCGCGGTCGTGACGCTGCTGCTCACGTACTCGCGCTTCGGCGTCGCGCTCGCGTGCGCCGCTGCGCTCGCGTGGATCGTCCTCGAGCGCGACCGCGTCGAGGCGCTTGCGACGGTCGCCGCCGGCGGCGGAGCCGGGGTCGCCGCCTTCGGGATCGCGCTCGCCCTCGACGGGATCACGAGCGACCACCAGTCGCGGTCGACGCGCGCGCACGACGGCTGGGTCTTCGTCCTCGTCCTGCTTGCCGGCGCCGCACTCGTCGCGCTCGCCGGCCTGCTGATCGAGCGCCTGCACATCGCCCCGCACCACCGCCGCGCGGTCGAGCGCGCTGCGGCGCTCGGCGCCGTCGCTTTCGCGCTCGCCGGGCTCGGCGTCACCTTCGCGAAGGCGCACACGATCTGGCACGAGTTCACGAACCCGGTCGCGACGCAGGTCCCGAACAACCAGACGCGCTTCACGTCGCTCGGCTCGGGCAACCGCTGGACGTGGTGGCAGGAGGCGTGGGACGGCTTCACCGGTCGCCCGCTCGGCGGCACGGGCGCCGGGACGTTCCGCTTCACCGACCTCCGCCTGCGGCAGTCGAGCGACTTCGTCGCGCTCGAGCCGCACAACACGCCGCTGCAGTTCCTCAGCGAGACGGGCATCGTCGGCTTCCTCCTCTTCGCCGGCGCCGCGGGCGCGGCGCTCTGGGCGGCGCTGCGCCGGCGCGGGGTGCTCGCGATCCTCGTGGCGGCGTTCTTCGCGCACTCGATCGTCCACTACGACTGGAGCTTCGTCGCCGTCTGCGGGCCGTTCCTCTTCCTCGGCGGCGTCCTCGTCGCGGAGCCGGCGGCGGCGCGCGTGCGCCGGCCCTTGCTCGCGGCCGCGGCGGTCGCATTCGCGTTCGCGTGTGTCTACTCGCTCGCCGCCCCGTGGCTCGCCGAGCGCGCCCAGGCGTCGGCGACGTCGCTCGCCGACCTGAAGCAGGCGCACTCGTACGACCCGCTGAACACGCAGATCGTCGTCGAGCGCGCCGCCTTCCAGACGGGACGCGCCGCCGAGCGCTCGTATCGCGACGCCCTCGCGCTCGAGCCGACGAACGCCGCGGTCTGGTACGACCTCGCGACCTTCTACGCCGAGAACGAGCTCTGGACTCCCGCCTACCGGGCGCTGGCGAAGGCATACAAGTACGACCCGTTCGGGCCGGCCGGCCAGTGCGGCCTCGCGGCGGAGATCCGCCGCAAGGTCGGCCTGAAGGTCACCTGCCGAGGAGGAGGATGACCTTCGAGCCTGCGAGCTGCGCGGGGCGAAGGCCGTCGAGCGGTGCGACCATCCGCACGTCGGCATCGCGCGCGAGCCGGCGCGCCTCCTTCGACCAGCCCGGCACGAACATCACCATCGACTGCGCGTAGTCGTGCCGCGCGGCGTTCGTCGCGCCGCCGATCCGGTAGCCGTGCGCGCGCAGCTGCGCCGCCTCCGCGGCAGCCGCGCCGCCGACACCGTTGCCGTTCAGCACGAGCACGCGCACGTGCGAGCGCGGGCGCAGCGGCACCGCCTGGATCTTCGGCGCGGGCGGAACGGCCGCGTGCGTCGTCTTGACTGCTGCAGCGGCCGGGCGGTGCGGCTCGGCGACGGTCGCGGTGTGCTTCGCGACGTGCACGAGCCCGATCGCGATCAGCGCGACGAGCTCGACGAGCGCAACGGCGCCGGTGAGGACGGCGGCGGCGCGCCACGGGAACGGGGCGGAAACGGGCTGGGCTGCATGCTCCACGGCGCGAATGGGTTCGCGCCGCGCGCGCTCACTCCTCCATCCAGCTCCACGTGCGCGCCAGCCCGTCGGCGAGCGAGGACGCCGGCCGCCAGCCCAGCTCGCGCGCCGCGGCGGTCACGTCGAGCACGCTTCGCTGCAGCTCGCCGAGGCGCGGCTCGGCGTGCTCGGCGGCCCGCTCGATGCCGGTCGCCTGCTGGATGGCGTCGTACAGCTCGAGCACCGACGTCTCGCGGCCGGTGCCGACGTTGAAGACGCCGCCGTCGTGCTCGGACGCGCGCAGCACGGCGTCGACGACGTCGCCGACGTAGACGTAGTCGCGCGTCTGCGCGCCGTCGCCGTAGATCCTCGGCGTGCCGCCGTCGCGCAGGCGCCCCATGAAGATCGCGACGACCCCGGCCTCGCCGTGCGGCTCCTGCCGCGGCCCGTAGACGTTGCCGAAGCGGAGCGAGACATGCGACGTCCCGTGCAGCCGGTTCCAGGTCGCGAGGTACTCCTCACCGCACAGCTTCGAGGTGCCGTACGGCGCGAGCGGCCGTCGCGGCGCGTTCTCGGGCGCCGGGCCGTCGCACTCGCCGTAGATGGCGCCGCCGGTCGACGAGAAGACGATTCTCGCGCCGTGGCGCCGGCCGGCCTCGAGCACGCGCAGCGTCCCGAGCACGTTGACGTCCGCGTCGTGGTCGGGCCGTTCGACCGAGAGGCGGACGTCCGCCTGCGCGGCCAGGTGGAAGACCCGCTCCGGCCGCGTCTCGTCGAAGACGGCGTCGGGATCGCGGATGTCCGCGACGTGCAGCGCCGCCGCCTCGTTGACGTTCTCGCGGCGGCCCTTCGAAAGATCGTCCAGCACGTGCACCTCGTCGCCGCGGGCGACGAGCGCATCGACGAGGTTCGAGCCGATGAAGCCCGCGCCGCCGGTCACCAACGCGCGCACCTTCGTATCCTAGGCGGCGTGGGAGTGCTGCTCGCCCTCGAGGGCATCGACGGGTCCGGCAAGGGCACGCAGGCGGCGCAGCTCGCCGACCGCGCGCGCGCCGACGGACGCAGCGTCGCGAGCTTCAGCTTCCCGACCTACGACGGCAACCCGTTCGCCGAGGCGATCGCGGGGTATCTCAACGGAGACTTCGGCGCGGCCGACGAGGTGCACCCCGAGCTGGCGGCGCTGCTCTACGCCGGCGACCGCTTCCATGCGCGCGGAGCGCTCGTCGACGCGATCGCCGCGCACGATCTCGTCATCTGCGACCGGTACGTCGCGTCGAACGCCGCGCATCAGGGCGCGAAGCTGCGGGGCGACGAGCGCCGTCGCTTGCTCGACTGGCTCGACGCCGTCGAGTACGGCGAGTTCGGGCTGCCGCGGCCCGACGTCGTCGTCCTGCTCGACACGCCGGTGCAGCTCGCACGGACGCTCGTCGGCCGCAAGGGCGCGCGCGGCTACACGACGCTCGAGGCCGACATCCACGAGGCGGACCCAGCGCACACCGCCGCGACGCGCGAGGTCTACCTCGAGCTCGCGGCCCGCGGCGGGTGGCGCGTCGTCGCGACCGCCGGCGACGACGGCGTCCTGCGCGACGTCGACGAGATCACCGACGAGGTCTGGGAGCACGTGCGGTGACGTTCAACGCGGTCGTCGAGCAGGCGGAGGCGAAGCGGCTGCTCGAGTCGGCGCTCGCCGAAGGACCCGCGCACGCCTATCTCCTGCACGGGCCGCCGGGCGTCGGCAAGCGTGCGGCCGCGTTCGTGTTCGCGGCCGAGCTGCTCGGCGAGCACACGCGCGTCGAGCGCGGCCTCCATCCGGACCTGTACGTGCTCGAGCCGCTCGGCGACCAGATCCGGATCGACGACATCCGCACGCTCCGCCGCGATCTGCACATGCGGCCGTTCGAGGCGCAGCGGCGCGTCTACATCATCTTCGGCGCCGACACGATGAACGAGGACGCGGCGGACGCGCTGCTCAAGGATCTCGAGGAGCCGCCGGAGTACGCGGTCATCCTCCTCGTCGCGAGCGACCTCGGGCCGCTGCCCGAGACGATCCGCTCCCGCTGCCAGCTCGTTCCGTTCCGCCGCCTGTCGGAGCGCGCAGTGCGCGAGGCGATCGCCGAGCGGGCGCCGGAGCTGCCGGCGGAGCAGGTGACGACGCTCGCGCGGATCGCCGGCGGGCGGCTCGACCGCGCGGCCAGGCTCGTCGATCCCGCGGCCTCCGAGCGCCGCGAGACGCTGCTCGGCGTCGCCCGCTCCGTCTACCTCGAGCCGGCGTTCGACGCGTCCGACGCGGCGGCGCTCCTGCTCGGCGCGATCTCGGCGCGCGGGGCGGAGGCGAAGGAGCGGGAGGAGGAGCGCGTCAGCGGCCTCGACCTGCCGACCCGCGAGGCCGAGCAGCGGGTGCGCCGCGCCGCGCGCGGTGCCGAGCGCGAGGAGCTCCTCGCCGTGCTGGAGGAGCTCGAGTCGTGGTACCGCGACCTCGTCGTCCTCGCGGCCGGCGCCCACGCAGCCGTCGTGCACGTCGACCGGCTCGCCGCGCTGCGCGAGGACGCGACCCGGGAGCGCCTGCAGGCGGCGGAGCGGGCGTGCGAGCTCGTCCGGGCCGCCTGGCGCGACGCGGAGGAGCTCCAGCTGTCGGTGCCGCTCGCGCTCGAGGCGCTCCTGCTGCGGCTCCGCCGCGAGCTCGCCGGGCCCGCGCTCTCCCGCGTGTAAATCGGCCGCAGGTTTTCGAACCGTCCGGCCTCTCTTCAGGTAGTCCCATCGAGAGAGGAGCCCAGGATGAAGCTCACAGGGGTACTCGTACTGATCGGCGTCGCCTGCCTCGTGCCGGCCGGCGCCAACGCAGGCGCTGCACGCGGCGTCGTCGTCGGCAAGCAGCACGGGCTGCTGCTCGTCGCGTCGCCGAGCGGCGCCGTCACCGCCGTCCGCGGCCACGCGTCGATCGGGTCGCGCCTCCGCGGGACGACCGTCGTCGGCCGTGCGACGCGCGCTCGGATCCACGGGATCGTCGTCAAGCGGATCGGGGCGACGATGATCCTGTCCAGCAACCGGCATCTGCTCGCCGTGCACACGACCCGGACGCTCGCCGACACCGGCTCGGTCGTCGACGCCACCGTCGGCGTGCAGCAGAACGGCGAGCTCGAGGAGCAGGACGAGGACGAGGTCGGCCAGGTCAACGGCGCGATCGCCGTCCAGGCGACGGTCACCGCCGTCGGTGCCGGGACGGTCACGCTCTCCGTCAACGGCCAGGCGTTCACGGTCGACCTGCCGGCCGGCCTGACGCTGCCCGCCTCGCTCGTCGGCCAGACGGTCACGCTCAACGTCTCCGTCGGCCGGGAGGACGACGACCAGGGCGACGACGGCGACCACCGCGGCCACGACGGCGGCGGAGGCGACGACGACTAGCGCTCCCGACGAGCGCGCGCCCGGCCGTCCGCC
>DASXWV010000096.1:0-57308 GCA_036503495.1 Gaiellaceae bacterium | reverse complement strand
CTCGTGACGCTGCTCGGCCGCCACGGCTGGCGGCTCGACTCGCTCGCGTACTACACCTTCCCGAAGGTCGAAGGCGGAGCGCGCGCGCCGCGCGTGCTGTTCTCGCTCTACCAGCTGGCGGTGCGACCGCTGTTCCGCGTGCGGCCGAACCTCGCCGACGGGATCGTCGCCGTCGCCCGGCTCGCGTGATGCTGAGCGTCGTCGCCGCGGCGTACAACGAAGAAGGGGTTCTCGCCGCCTTCATCGAGCGGACGGTCGCCGTGCTCGACGCGGCCGGCGCCGACTGGGAGCTCGTGCTCGTCGACGACGGATCTTCCGACTCGACCTGGGCGATCGTCACGACCGCCGCCGCGCGCAAGCCGCGCATCCGCGGCATCCGCCTCTCGCGCAACTTCGGCCACCAGCTCGCGCTGACCGCCGGGATGAGCGTCGCGCGGGGCGACGGCGTGATCACGATGGACTCCGATCTCCAGCATCCGCCGGAGACGATTCCCGACCTCGTCGCCGCGAGCGCCGGCGCCGACGTCGTGTACGCCGTGCGCGGCCCGGCCGACGCCGCCGGCTTCTGGAAGCGCTTCTCGGCCCGCGTCTTCTACTGGCTGCTCAATCGCCTGTCGTCGCTCGAGCTGCCGGAGGGCGCAGCGGACTTCCGCTGGATGTCGCGGCGCGTCGTCGACGTCGTCGTCGCGATGCCCGAGCGCCACCGGTTCCTGCGCGGGCTCGTGCGCTGGGCCGGCTACCGCCAGGTCTTCGTCGAGTACGACCGGCCCGGACGCGAGGTGGGGGAGTCGAAGTACCCGCTGCGGAAGATGGTGCTCTTCGCCTGGGACGCCGTCGTGTCGTTCTCGTCGTTCCCGCTGCGCGTCGCGAGCGTCTTCGGGCTACTCGTGTCGGTGCTCGGCTGGCTCTACCTGATCTACGTGCTCGTGATCCGCGTGTTCACCGACCGCAGCGTCCAGGGCTGGACGTCGGTCACCGCCGCCGTGCTCGTCCTCGGCGGCGCGCAGCTCGTGTTTCTCGGCGTGCTCGGGCAGTACGTCGGCCGGATGTACGACGACGTGAAGCGGCGGCCGCTCTTCCTCGTCGCCGAGGACACGCAAGCGCAACGGAGTTAGTCGGACGCTTCGGGAAGCTCGTGCGCACGGCGGATGCGGTCGAGGTAGAGCGCCGTGTCGTCGAGGGCCGGCGGTTCGTCGTCGCCGGCGCGGCCGTACAGCTCCGGCCGCCGCGTGTTCACGCGCATCTGGAAGACGTCCGGGCGGTTGTAGTGGCCGGCGAAGTCATGGCGCAGCTTCATCTTGATGCCGGTCTCGAGGTCGAGGTCCGCGTAGAGGATCTCCTCCTCCGCGCCGAGCGGGCCGGCGAGCGTGCGGCTGTCGGGCCCGACGATGATCGAGCCGCCGGTCAGCTCCGGGTTGCGGATGAACTGCTCGTCCTCCCGCGACAGCTCGAGCAGCTCGATCGTCCGCTCGTCGACCGCGCCGCACGCCGAGATGACGAACGCCTTCGACATCTGCGCGAATGCCTTCGAGTCGATCTCGACGCGGCTGCGCATCGGGTCGGAGATGGTGGGGAAGTGGTTCGGCCAGCTCATGACGTGCACGCGCGTCGCCTCGGCGGTGAGCGCGAACACCGCGAGCGGGTTCGAGTTCTCGCCGCAGATCAGCCCGCTCATCGGGCCGAAGTCGGTCGCGATCGCGCCGAACGTGTCGCCGTACCCGCCCGCGTGCACGAGCCGCTCGCCGACGGTCGGCATCAGCTTCTGGTGCGTCCCGAGCAACGCGCCGTCCGGGCCGATGAAGACCTGCGTGTTGTACATCGTCCCGAGCGTGCCGCCGACCTTCTCGCAGACGCCGACGACGACGTAGGCGCGCGCGTCGCGCGCGGCCGCGCACAGCGCGTCGATCTCGCGGCCGGGAATCTCGACCGAGTTCTTGAACAGCTCGACCGACAGCCGCGTGCCGATCCGCCCCGTCGCCGAATGGAAATGGAACCAGATCGGGTGCGCCGGGATGAACCCCTCGGGGAACCCGATCACCTGCGCGCCGTTGCGGCCGGCCTCGCGGATCAGCGCGCACGCCTTCTCCGTCGACGCCTCGCGATCGAGGAAGACGGACGCCGCCTGCACCGCCGCACCCCGCACGGTCGGATAGCTGTCGCCCACGGCGCGAGTGTAGAGGAGGAAACGGGCCGGGCTGGCCGCACACCTGGGAGGGAATGCTTAGCGCTGCTTCCTCCCGGACCTGACGCGGTTCGCAAGCTCCCACTGCGCGGAGCCCGACCCGCAGCCACTGTAGCGTTCGCCGCCGTGGACGCCCGGCGCGCGCTCCTCAGCCGCCTCTTCGACCATGCGGCGATGTTCCCGCCGGCGAGCCTGCCGCTCGAGGCGGCGCTCGCCGAGGACGACCGCGCCCGCGCGAGCGAGCACGCCTGGCTGCTTGCGCGCTTCGTCGTTCCGGCCGGCGTGGCGGTGGACGACCGCGAGCTCGCCGTCGTCGACGGGCCCGTCGAGCGGCAGGGCGACGTCGAGTACGTCGAGGGGCGCACGAAGATCCGCTGCGGCGGCGCGCGCATTCCGCCGGTGGAGGAGGTCGCCGCCTTCGTGCGCGACTGCCGCGAGCGCGGCCTCGTCTTCAAGGCGACCGCCGGCCTGCACCACGCCTATCCGACCGAGGCGGGCGAGCACGGCTTCCTCAACCTGCTCGCGGCGGCGGCCTTCGGCGACGAGGAGGAGGCGCTGCGCGCACCGTCCGGCTCGTTCGTCCTCGACGAACAAGGGTTCCGCTGGGGCGACCGTGTCGCCGACGCCGCGCAGTGCGCCCGCACGCGCGCGACGCTCCTGCACTCGATCGGCAGCTGCTCGTTCTTCGAGCCCCTCGGCGAGCTCGAGGAGCTCGGGATCCTGTGAGCGTAGGCTCGACGGAGCTCACCCAGCAGCGGAGGCGGCGGCTTTGCCGTCGCCGGGAGCGGGGATGACGGGGTTCGGCGCATGCGCGACGGGGCTGCTCTGGCGAGACGAGCACGGCGTCGTCGAGCTGCGCGGCCTCGGCGACGTCTTCGCACAGCCGACGCTCAACCCCCTGCTCGCCGCCGGCCCGGGCGCGTGGCGCGAGGCGGTCGACGCCGCGCGCGCACACGACGGGCCGCGTAACACGACGCAAGAGCCGCGCCTCCCGTTCGCCGTCGCCGACTACGTCGACTTCTACTCGTCGCTCGAGCACGCGACCAACCTCGGCCGGCTGTTCCGGCCCGACGCCGACCCGCTGCTCCCGAACTGGCGCTGGCTGCCGGTCGGCTACCACGGCCGCGCCGGCACCGTCGTCGTCAGCGGCACCGACGTGAGACGCCCGCGCGGCCAGCGCAAGGGCGACGGCGACCCGGCGTACGGCCCGTCGCAGCGGCTCGACATCGAGCTCGAGCTCGGCTTCGTCGTCGGCGTGCCGACGCAGCTCGGCGAGACGCTGACGCCCGATGACTTCGAAAAGCACGTCTTCGGCGTCGTCCTCGTCAACGACTGGAGCGCGCGCGACATCCAGGCGTGGGAGTACCAGCCGCTCGGCCCGTTCCTCGGCAAGTCGTTCCAGACGTCGATCTCGGCATGGGTGACGCCGCTCGCGCTGCTGCAGAGCGCGCGCGTCGACGCGCCGCCGCAGGAGCCGCCGCCGCTGCCGCACCTCGCCGGGGGCCGCGACTGGGCGCTCGACCTCGCGCTCGAGGTGGACCTGAACGATGACGTGATCTCGCGCGGCAACGCGCGCTCGCTCTACTGGACGATGCCGCAGCAGCTCGCGCACGCGACCTCGAACGGCGCGGCGCTCCGCACCGGCGACCTGATGGCGTCGGGGAAGATCTCCGGCAGCGAGCCCGGCAGCGTGGGCTCGCTGATCGAGCTGTGGCAGAACACGCGCTTCCTCGCCGACGGCGACGAGGTCGTCCTCCGCGGCCGCACGCACGAGGTCGAGCTCGGCGAGGTCCGCGGGCGGGTTCGCTCATCCTGAACTCATACGCCGCCCCACACCCGGTTCTCACGCGGCCGACCCAGGGTGACAGCGTGGCGATGGCGAGCGTCCTGGTCAGCGAGGTGGATCCCGATGTCCGCCGCCTGCTCGTGCTCCTGCTCGAGCGCGGCGAGTACGTCCCCGTGGTACTCGACGCGGACGTCGTGGATCCACCTCGCGCGGCTGCCCTGATCGTCGACCCGATCGCGCCCGTCAGCGTCGAGCACGCCCGCCGCGCGCGGGCCGCGGCGCCCGAGCTGCCGCTGATCTGCCTCAACCCGCTGCCGGCGGACGCCGAGTTCCTCCAGGAGGGCCCGACGTACTTCCTGCCGAAGCCGTTCGCGCCCGAGCAGCTCGGCGAGATCCTCGGCCGCGCGCTCGACTCCCCCGTTTAGGGCACCGAGAATCCGGATCCGGGCGGCGCGGCCTACGGCTCGCCGCGGATCCAGGGTGCCGGAACCGTGCCGATGCTTCCTCCATGCATGCGAAGCGGCTCGTGCTCGTCGCCGACGACGACCCGGACATCCGCCAGCTCGTGCGCCTGCGGCTCGAGCGCTCCGGCTACGCGGTCGTCTCGGCGGGTGACGGGGCGGAGGCGCTCGAGCTCCTCGCCGGCTGCCACCCGGACATCGCCATCCTCGACGTCGCAATGCCGAACCTAAGCGGGCTCGAGGTGACGCGCGCGCTGCGCGAGCGCTCCGCGACGATGCCCGTCATCCTCCTCACCGCCCGCGCGCGCGAGAGCGACGTGCGCGAGGGTGCGCTCGCCGGCGCCGACGCGTACATCACGAAGCCCTTCAGCCCGCAGGAGCTCGAGTCGCGCGTGCGAGAGCTCTCCAATGGCTGACCGTCTCGCCGCCGTCCGGGCGCGGTCGCTCGCGACCGAGCACGGGCTGCCGTTCGTCGAGCTCGCGCAGACGCCGCTCGATCCCGAGGCCGTCCGCGCGATCCCGTTCGAGGCGCTCGAGCGCCATATCGCGCTGCCGTTCGGGCAAGACGGCGACATCCTGCGCGTCGCGTTCGCACGCCCGTCGCGGGCGGCGGCGGAGGAGCTCGCACGGCTCGCCGGCCGGCCGATCGAGGCCGTGCTCGCGTCGCGCGACGACGTCACGCGCTTCCTCCAGGAGCTCGACCGCGGCGGCACGCTGCGCGACGAGGATCTCTTCCTCGAGGGCGAGCTGCTCGCCGAGGCGCCCGCCGTGCGGTCGGTCAACGAGATCCTCCGCCGCGCGGTCGTCGCCCGTGCGAGCGACGTCCACCTGATCCCGGAGCAGGACCTCGTCAACGTGCGGCTGCGCGTCGACGGCGTCGTCCAGGAGTCGGGAACGCTCACGACCGACGAGGCGGCGGGCGTCGTGCTCCGCATCAAGGTGCTCGCGAAGCTCGACGTCGCCGAGCGACGGCGCGCGCAGGACGGCCGGTTCACGATCCGCACGACGAGCGGCCGCATCGTCGACGTGCGTGTGACGCTGCTGCCCACGGTCTCCGGGGAAGGCGTCGTGCTGCGGCTGCTCGAGAAGACGCGCGTCGCGCCGTCGCTCACCGACCTCGGCCTCGAGCCGGGAATGCAGATGGAGCTCGAGCGGATGGTCGACCGCGGCGTCGGGGCGCTGCTCGTCACCGGGCCGACCGGCTCCGGCAAGTCGACGACGCTCCACGGCGCGCTCGCCGACCTCGCGCGGCCCGACCGGACCGTGATCACGATCGAGGACCCGGTCGAGTACGAGCTGCGCGGCGCCTACCAGCTGCAGGTCAACGCGGCCGCGGGCCTCTCCTACGCCGCGGCGCTTCGCTCGGTGCTGCGGGGAGACCCGGACGTGATCATGGTCGGCGAGATCCGCGACGCCGAGACGGCGACGCTGGCGCTCGGCGCGTCGCTCGCCGGGCACTTCATGCTCTCGACGCTGCACACGAACGACGCTCCGGGCGCGCTGACGCGCCTCGCGGAGATGGGCGTCGAGCGCTACGTGATCGCGGCCGGCGTCTCCGGCGTGATCGCGCAGCGCCTTGCGCGGCGGCTCTGCCTCTACTGCCGCGAGCCGTACGCGCACGAGGGCAAGACGATCTTCCGCGCGCGCGGCTGCCGCTGGTGCATCGGCGGCCATTACGGCCGCACCGGCGTCTTCCAGCTCCTGTCGATGGACGCGAAGCTGCGCGAGCTCGTCGCCGACGGCGCGTCGCACGACGTGATCGCGGCCGCCGCGGCGAGCGCGGGGCTGCAGCCGCTCTGGTCGGACGGCCTGGCGAAGGTCGCGGCCGGGTTGATCTCGCTCGAGGAGCTGCACCGTGTCGTTCCTCGCTGACGTCCGCTTCGTCCGCGCGTACATCGCGCTCGGCCTCGCCGCCGTCGTCGCGTACCACTGGGTGCCCGGGAACGCGGCGTACTGGTCGATCGCGCTCTACGGCGCGGCCGGCGTCCTCCTCGGCGCGCTGCGGCTCCGGCGTGGCGACCGGCTGCCGTGGCTCGTGCTCGCCGGCGGGATCGCGCTGATGGTCTCCGGCGACATCGCGTGGGAGATCGACGCCGCGATCGTCGGCACGCCGTCGACGCCGAACATCTCGGACGCCTTCTACCTCGTCGGGTATCCCGTGTTCGCGGCGGCGCTCGTGATGATGACGCGTCGCGCCTCCGAAGCCGGTCTCGGGACGGCGGTCGATTCGGCGATCATCGCGCTGACGTTCGCGACCGTGCTCTGGCCCGCGTTGTTCGCGACGTTCGCCGAGAGCAGCGACCAGTCACTCGGCGCGCGGCTTACCGTCGGCACGTACCCGTGCTGGGACCTTTTGTTCCTGCTCCTCTCGGTGCGGATCGCGCTGACGCGCGCGATGCACACGCGCCGCATGCTGTTGCTGATCGGCGCGATTGCGCTCTTCTTGATCGGCGACCTGTTCTGGTTCGACTCGGTGAACACGTATGCGCTCGGCGACTGGATGGACTTCGCGTGGCTCGGCGCCTACGTCGGCTTCGGCGCGGCCGCGCTGCACCCGTCCGCGATCTCGCGCGGGCAGACCGCGCCCGTGACCCCGTTCCAGCGCTATCTCGCGCTCGGCATCCCCGTGGCGCTGATGCCCACGGCGATCGTCGTCGAGGGGATCATCGGCCACCACTTCACGATCGTCGACGGCGTGCTCATGTCGGCCCTGCTGTTCCTGCTCGTCGGCCGGCTCGGCACCGTCGTGCGCGGCCTCGGCCAGGTCGAGCGCGAGCTCTCGGAGCAGAACCGGCTGAAGGACGAGCTGATCTCCGTCGTCTCGCACGACCTGCGCACGCCGCTGACGTCGATCATGGGCTACCTGGAGCTCGCGCTCGCGGAGGACACCGATCCCGATACCGGCCGGCGGTTCCTCGAGGTCGTGCAGCGCAACACCGGCCGGCTGCACCGGCTCGTCGAGGACCTCCTCTTCGTCTCGCGCGTGCACACCGGCAAGGAGGCGCTCGACCTCGCGCCCGTCGACGTCGCCCAGCTCGTGCGCGAAACGGTCGCGTCGGCGCGCCCTTCGGCCGACGGCGCCGAGATCGCGCTCGACTGCGACGCGCGCGAGCCTGCGTGGGTGTCGGGCGACGCGCACCGGCTGGCGGAGGTGCTCGAGAACCTCGTCTCGAACGCGCTCAAGTTCACGCCGCCGGGCGGCCGCGTCCGCGTCGCGGCGTCGGCGGACGGCGAGACCGTGACGATCGAGGTGAGCGACACAGGCGTCGGCATCGCCGACGACGACCGCCGGCACCTGTTCGACCGCTTCTTCCGCGCCGCGGGCACCGACGGCATTCCCGGCGCGGGCCTCGGCCTCTCGATCGTCAAGGCGATCGTCGACGCGCACGAGGGCCGGATCGAGGTGGCGAGCGCCGTCGGTGCGGGCACGACCTTCGTCGTGCGCCTGCCGGCAGGGCCGGACGGCCTACCGCTTTCGGGGGACGCCGCGTCCACGCTCGTGCGTATGGCGTAACAGCCCGTCCGCGCCGACCATTCAAGGGACGGCGATGGACGGCTTGGCGAATCCGCATCCCGCACAGCTCCTGCTCGAGCGGCTGCCGCTCGTGCCGTATCTCCTGCCCGTCGACGGACCGGGCTCGCCGCTCTACGTCGGCCCGCAGTTCGAGGAGATCTTCGGCTACCCGACGAGCGCGACCACCGACGATCCCGAGTTCTGGCTCGCGCACATCGTCCCCGAGCACCGCGACCTGTTCCGCGCAGGCGTCGAGAGCGTCCGCGCCGGCAACGGCGCGATGTCGCTCGAGTACCAGGTCGCGTGCAGCGACGGCCGCGTCGTCTGGGTGCGCGACATCGCGACGCTCGAGGGTGACGCGATCCACGGCTATCTCGTCGACGTGACGCGCGAGAAGGAGCTCGAGCACGAGCTCGCGCTGCAGCGTGGCACGCTCGACGCGTTCTTCCGCGACGCCTCGATGGGGCTCGCGATCACCGATGAAGACGGCCGCTACGTCCGCATCAACGACGCGCTCGCCGCGATCAACGGCGCACCGATCGAGGCGCACATCGGCCGCACGCTCACCGAGGTCGCGCCGGCGATCGCCGAGGTCGTCGATCCGCTGCGCGCCGCCGCCGGGCCCCGCGAACGCTTCGAGGTCGAGATCCCGCACACCGGCAAGCAGACGGTCCTCTCGTACTTCCCGTTCGAGGTCGGCGGCCGCCGCTACCACGGGCGCGTCGTCGTCGACGTCACCGACCAGCGGCGCGCCGAGGCGGCCGAGCGCCGGCTCCGGCTCCTCCTCGAGCAGCTGCCGCTCGCCGTCTATGTCAACGACGCGAGCGACGGCGGCCGCGTCGTCTCGTACGTCAGCCCGCGCATCGAGGAGCTGACGGGGTATTCGCCCGAGGCGTTCGCGGCCGACCCGACGCTGGGCGACAAGATCATCCATCCGTACGAGTTCGAGACGATCGTCGAGATGGAGCGCGCCTCCCGCTCGGACGCGCAGGTGTTCGAGCACGAGTACCGGATCATCCGCGCCGACGGCGAGGTCCGCTGGGTGCTCGACCGGATGGAGACGGTCTTCGACGACGAGGGCAAGGCGCTGTACGAGCAGGGCTTCCTCGTCGACGTGACCGAGAGCCACGAAACGGCGAACCTCCTCCGCGCGGTCTGGGACGGCGCGCTCGAGGCGCTGCACATCGCCGATGACGACGGCCGCTACATCGACGTCAACCCCGCGGCGTGCGAGCTGCTCGGCCGCAGCCGCGAGGAGCTGCTGACGATGCGCGTCGACGACATCACCGGCGGCTCGGCCGACGCGTGGCGGAACTTCCGCGAGCGCGGCGTCGACCACGCCGAGCTGTCGATCGAGCGGCCGAACGGCGAGTGGCGCGAGATCGAGGCGGTCGGCCGCGCCGACGTCCTCCCCGGGCGGCACCTGATCGTCGTCCGCGACGTCACGGAGCGCAAGCAGCTCGAGCGCGAGCTCTGGCGCTCGCAGAAGCTCGAGAGCGTCGGCCGGCTCGCCGGCGGCGTCGCCCACGACTTCAACAATCTGCTGACCGCGATCCGCGGCTTCGCCCAGCTGCTCGAGGCGCGGACCGCGCCCGGCAGCGTCGAGCGCCACCACGCCGGCGAGATCGACCGCGCCGCCGACCGCGCAGCCGCGCTGACCGCGCAGCTGCTCGCGCTCGGCCGCCGGCAGACGATGAACGTCCGCCCGCTCGACCTGAACCGCCAGCTCGAGGGAATGCGCGACTCGCTCGTCGAGCTCGCCGGCGCCGAGGTCGAGGTCGAGTTCGCGCTCGATCCGACGCTGCACGCCGTCCGCGTCGACTCCGGGCTGATTGCGCAGGCGATCTCCAATCTCGTCGGCAACGCCGTCGACGCGCTGCCCGACGGCGGCCGCATCGTCCTCGAGACCGAGAACGCCGACGTCGAAGGCCGCGAGGATCTCGCCGACGGCAGCTACGTCGTGCTGCACGTTGCCGACGACGGCCGCGGCATCGACCCGGCGAACCTCGAGCACGTCTTCGAGCCGTTCTTCACGACGAAGGGCGTCGGTGAAGGGAGCGGCCTCGGCCTCGCAAGCGCGTACGGCACCGTCCGGCAGAGCGGCGGCACGATCACCGTCGACAGCGAGCCGGGCCACGGCGCGACGTTCTCGATCTACCTGCCCGAGGCCTCGGCGGTCGACAGCGGGCCGGCCCCTGCCGGCGGCGGCGAGACCGTGCTCGTCGTCGAGCGCGACCCGGCCGTCCGCGACATGGTCTTCGAGACGCTCACCGACGCCGGCTACCGCGTCCTCGCGATGCGGACGACCGTCGAGGCGCGACGCCTGCTCGACCGGCACGTCGGCTCGATCGACCTGATCGTCTCCGAGCGCTCCGACGCGCTCGCCGGCGTGCGCGCGCCGGTCGTCGAGCTGGCGAAGCCGTACACGCCCGAACGGCTGCACCGCGCGGTGCGCGACGCGCTCGCCTCCCCGAAACGGGTGAGCGCAGCGCCCGTTTCCGCGTAGCACCCGCCAACACTTTGGTGTAGACGAAAATCCGTATTTCGGCGGTGTTGCCGCGAGGAAATTACGTCGAAACTGGAAGTGAGCATGACCCTCGCGGCCGAAGCACCGACACAGGAACTCCTCGCGGCGAGCGAAGCGCGCTTCCGGGCGCTCCTCGAGAACGCGGCCGACATCACGAGCATCGTCGGCGGCGACGGGACGATCAAGTTCGTCAGCCGCTCGGTCTCGTGCGTGCTCGGCTACGACGCGGACGGATTCGTCGGCAAGCCCGGCTTCGAGTTCGTCCATCCGGAGGACGAGCCGGCTGCGCGCGAGTTCCTCGCCGCGACGATGTCGGCCGACGGCCCGACGCACGGGCCGCCCTTCCGTGCCATCGCGGCCGACGGCTCCTGGCGCCTGCTCGAGCCGATGGGCCTGAACCTGCTCGGCGATCCGGAGGTCGACGGCGTCGTCGTCACCGTGCGCGACGTCACCGAGCGCCACGACATCGCGCAGCGCCTCGCCCAGTCCGAACGGCTCGAGGCGATCGGCCAGCTCGCAGGCGGCATCGCCCATGACTTCAACAACGTCCTGCTCGTGATCCGCGGCTACAGCGGGGTTCTCCGCTCCGCGCTCGCCGAGTCCGAGCACATCGGCGACATCGACGAGATCGCGCACGCCGCCGACCGCGCCGCCGAGCTGACGCGGCAGCTGCTCGCGTTTGCACGCCGGCAGGTGCTGCAACCGGTGCTCGTCGATCTGCGCGAGATCGTCTGCGGCATCGAGAAGCTGTTGCGCCGCTCCGTCTCGGAGACGATCGAGATGGAGCTCCATCTCGACGACGACGTCGCACCCGTCCTCGCCGACGCGGCGCAGATGGAGCAGGTGCTGATGAACCTCGTCGTCAACTCGCGCGACGCGATGCCCGACGGCGGCCGGCTCTCGATCTCGATCGCGCCGGTGCGACTCGAGCTCGACGCGCGCGTCTCGCCGCTCGTGCCCGAAGGCGCGTACGTCGCGCTCAGCGTCGTCGACACCGGCGCCGGCATCGAGCCCGAGCACCTGCCGCGCATCTTCGAGCCGTTCTTCACGACGAAGGTCGGCATCGGCACCGGCCTCGGCCTCTCGACCGTCTACGGGATCGTTGCGCAGAGCGGTGGCGGGATCGAGGTCGCGACGCCGCCCGGCGGCGGCACCCGCATCACCGTCTATCTCCCGGCCGCGACCGGCGAGGTCGATGCCGACGAGAGCGAGGCGGCGGCGCTCCGCCTGCCCGTCGGCAGCGAGCGGATCCTCTTGGTGGAGGACGAGGACCCCGTGCGGGATCTCGTCTCGCGCGTCCTGCAGGCGGCCGGCTACGACGTTCTCGCCGCGGCGCGGCCGAGCGAGGCCCAGCGGCTCGTCGCCGAGCACGAGTTCGACCTGCTCGTCACCGACGTCGTGATGCCGGAGATGAGCGGGTACGACCTCGCGTCGCGCGTCCACCTCGCGCAGCCGGGCGTGCGGACGCTGTTCATCTCCGGCTACGCGCACAAGGCGCTCGGCGAGGCGAGCGAGACGCCGCAGGGCGAGCTGCTCCGCAAGCCGTTCTCGCCGGAGGACTTGACGCGCGCGGTGCGCGCGATCCTCGACGGCGAGACGCTGGACGCCGCATGACCGCGCGAGTTCTCTGCGTCGACGACGACGAGCAGGTGCGCGGGCTGATCGCGCGCGTGCTCGAGTCGGCCGGGCACGAGTGCGTCGCCGCGGCGAACGCCGACGAGGCGCGCGAGCTGCTCGCCTCGCAGCAGTTCGCTGCCGTGCTTTGCGACATCAACCTTCCGGGCCGCTCCGGGCTCGAGCTCCTGCGCGAGCTGCGTGCGCAGCACCCCGATGTCGCGGCGGTGATGGTGACAGGCCGCGACGACCCGTCGATCGCGAACCAGGCGCTCGACCTCGGCGCCTTCGGGTACGTGACCAAGCCGTTCGCGCCGAACGAGCTGCTGATCGACGTCTCGAACGCGCTGCACCGGCGCCGGGTCGAGCGCGAGCGGCGAGAGGAGTCGGCGGATGCGCTGCGCAGCGCGTACGTCGAGACGCTGCGGCGCCTCTCGCGCGCGGTCGAGTACCACGACGGCGAGACCGGCGCACACATCGAGCGCGTCGGCGAGCACGCCGCGGCGATCGCCCGTGCGCTCGGCCTCGAGGAGTCGACCGCCGCGCTGCTCCGGCTCGCGGCACCGCTCCACGACATCGGCAAGATCGGCATACCGGCCACGCTGCTCCGCAAGCCGGGCCCGCTCGACGCGGGCGAGCGCGCGCTCATGCAGGAGCACACGCTGCACGGCCGCGAGCTGCTCGGCGGCTCCGGCAACGACCTGCTCGAGCTGGCGTCGACGATCGCGTGGACGCACCACGAGCGCTGGGACGGCCGCGGCTACCCGCTCGGCCTCGCCGGCGAAGAGATTCCGCTCGCCGGCCGGATCGTCGCCGTCGCCGACGTCTTCGACGCGCTGACGAGCGACCGGCCGTACCGGCCCGCGCGCACCGCCGACGAGGCGGTGGCGGTACTGGAGAACGGCCGCGGCACCGCGTTCGACCCCGCCGTCGTCGACGCGTTCCTCGGAGGTGGTGCAGCGTGAGCATCACGTGCGTGATCGCCGACGACCACCCGCCCGTCCTGCAGTTCCTGTCGCGCTACCTGAGCAACAACGGCATCACCGTGACCGCGAGCACGCGCGACGGGGACGAGGCGCTGCGAAAGATCGAGCAGACGCGGCCGACCGTCGCGGTGCTGGACGCGCGGATGCCGCGCCGCTCCGGGATGGACGTGCTGAAGCAGCTGTCCGCCGCCGGCTCGGCCACACGGGTGATCCTGTACACCGGCTACGGCGACGACGCGCTGCTCAACGAGGCGCTCGACTCCGGCGTCGGCGGGATGCTCGACAAGGACGCGCCGCTCGACGATCTCGTGCGCGCAATCCATGTCGTCGCCGACGGCGGCACGTATCTCGATCCCGCCGCCGCGGCCTCGCTGATCTCGCAGCGGCGCTCGCGCCGCAGCCAGACCCTGACCCGCCGCGAGCGCGAGGTGCTCCGGCATCTCGCCGACGGGCTGACGAACGACCAGATCGGCGCCGAGCTCTCCATCTCCCCGCAGACGGTGCGGACGCACGTGCAGAAGGCGATGGAGAAGCTCGGCGCCACGACCCGCGTGCAAGCCGTCGCGACGGCGCTGCGCGAGGGTTTTATTACTTAAGGCCTGTACCTACTACCGTCACGAAACCGTCAACAGCGGCCCGTGACGAAGTCGTATCGGTAACAGGTACAGGCCGTTCGGTCCATTCAGGCCCCGGTCGAAAAGCCCAGGGGCTCGAAACCCTTCGCCTTCGCATAGAACGAGGCGGCGAACAGCGCGATGAGGAGAACGCGGCGCATGACTCACCCCCTCTCAGAAGTGCACGTCTTGCAGGACATCTGCGGCCTGCCGGAACAGGTCCGCGGCGGCCTCGACGTCGCCGGCGGCGCGCGCGAGGTCGCCCTGGGCGACCCACACGGCCGCGAGGTGGCTGGTCGAGCCGAGTGACGTGAACGTCTCCTCGGCCTGCGCGAGCCACGTCGCGGCCTGGGCCTGCTCGCCTTCCGCCGTATAGGACGCCGCGATCACGAGCTGGGCGTTGCCGAGCTCGTCGCGGAAATCGGTGCGGCTCTCGAGCAGCTCGACGGCGCGCAGCGCGCGCGCCCGCGCCTCGGCCGGGCGGTCGGCGCGGAGGTAGACCTGCGCGAGCGAGTTCACGGCCTGCGCGAGGTCGGCGTCGCTCGCCGCTTCCGAGGCGGCGTCGATCGCGCCGAGCAGCGCCTCCTCCGCGGCCTCGACGTCGCCGAGCAGGAAATCGATGCCGCCGAGGTTGTTGAGGACGCGCGCGACGCTGAGCCGGTTGTCGAGCGAGGTGTAGAGCGCGAGCGCCTGCTCGGCGTAGCAGCGCGCGAGCAGCCATTGCTTCTGCCGCTCCGTCGCGATCGAGGCCTGGAAGAGCGCATTCGCGTGCGCCTCGACGTCGTTCGCCGCCGTCGCGAGCTCGATCGACCGCTCGACGTCGGCGGTCGCGGCATCCCAGTCGCGGCGCCAGACATGGCAGCGCGCGCGCCATTCGTGCGCGCGGGCGGCGAGCGCAGCGCGCGGCCGCGGCGCCCGGTCGTTCGACTCGAGCGCCCGCGTCAGCAGCGTCGTAGCGTCGCCGACCGAGCCGCGCTTCAGCGCAACGCAGCCCTGCCGGAACAGCACCTCCGCCCGGTCGGCGGCGTCGAACCGCGGCGAACGGACGATCGTTTCCGCGTGCTCGAGCGCGTCGGACGCCTCGTCGAGCTCGCCGAGATAGAGGCTGCACCAGGCGAGCGCGAGCCGCTGCCGGAGCGCGAGCTCCGGGTCGTGCCGGACGTCGTGCCAGATCGCGTGCAGCGAGACCGACGCATCCGCGAAGTGGTGGGTGGCCATCAGACGGTCGACGTCCACGAACGCGTGCGAGACGTCGCCGTTCGGCACGAGCCGGAGCGTCGTGACGGGCGGGAGCTCGTGGAGTGTCGCCGCAGCGGACATCTGGCTCTCAGGATTCGCCGTCCGCGGCCTCCTGTCGATTCCCGGGAGCGCTCGACGTGGATCACCGATTCGTGTGACCGTCAGCCGTTTTCCGCGTCCGTCATCCATTACGCCTAGTCGGGTCGCCCGGCGCAGCGACAGCGCGCATCCCCGGCGGTGCGACACACGGCGTCGCCGGATCGACGAGGACACGAGGGATGCTGAAGCGGCTCCTCCTCGTCTCCTTCGCGGCGCTCGCGCTCGCGCAGGGCGCGTACGCCGGGGGCGGCTCGTATGTGGTCATGGGCGGCACCCGCGCCGAGCAGGCCCAGGTGAAGGCGGCGCTCGACGCCAGCAGCTTCGACTTCTCGCTCGTCCCGACGACGGTCACGATCCACGTCGCCCGCGGCATCGCGCCGTACTCGACCCCGGGCCAGGTGTGGCTCGACGCGGACCTGCTCGACGCCGGCCGCCTCGCCTGGGGCGTCGTCCAGCACGAGTACGCGCACCAGGTCGACTTCGCCGTCCTCGACGACGCCCGGCGCGCGCAGCTGCAGGCGGTCGTCGGCGGCTCGGCGTGGTGCGCCGGCGCGCCGCACGCCCAGCTCGGGTGCGAGCGGTTCGCCGACCTCGTGGCGTGGGCCTACTGGCAGTCGCCCGACAACGTGATGAGGCCGTCCGGCGCGGCCGACGAGGGCGGCGGCGTCGCCCCGGCCGCCTTCCGCGCCTCGCTGGCGCGCATCCTGGCCGTCCGCTCGCCGGCCGCCGCGGTGCGGCGCCCTCACCGAAACGGGTGAGGCCGACTACGGTCGACCGAGGATGCGGGACCGGCCGTGTACAGACGACAACAGAGGTATGGACGCCGCCAACCTCACCTGTGTGATCGCCGACGATCACCCACCGATCCTCGATTGTCTCTCCCGCTTTCTCACCGCCGCCGGCATCGAGGTCGTCGCGACCGCGCGTGACGGCGACGCGGCCATCGCCGCCGTCGCGGCGCACAAGCCCGACGTGTGCCTCGCCGACGTGCGGATGCCGCGCGTCGACGGGCTCGAGCTCGCCCGCCGGATCCACGGCGAGACAGCGGTCCTGTTGTATTCCGGCGTCTCCGACGCCGCGCTCGTCTCCGACGCGCTCGACGCGGGCGCGAGCGGGTTCGCGCTGAAGGACGCGCCGCTCGAGGACATCGTCCGCGCGATCCGGACCGCCGCCGACGGCGGCATCTACGTCGATCCCGTCCTCGCGGCGTCGCTCGCGGTCAACCGCCGTGGCGAGGAGCGGAAGAACCTCTCCGAGCGCGAGCGCGAAGTCCTGCGCATGCTCGCCGAGGGCGGCTCGTACGCCGAGATCGGCAGCAAGCTCTTCCTCTCGCCGGACACCGTCCGCGCCCACGCTCAGCGGGCGATGACGAAGCTCGGCGCGCGGACGCGGACGCAGGCGGTCGCCGTCGCGCTCCGCGAAGCGATGATCGCTTGAAATCCGATCCCGCGGGTCTAGCGTAGTAGCGGACGATGCGCCGGAGCTTCCTCCTCGTGATCGCCGCGCTCGCAGTCGCCGCCTCGGCGGCCGCGGCGCCTCCGCGGGCCCACGTCGCCGTGCGGGCGACGTCGCTCGGCTCGGCGCTCGTGGACTCGCGGGGGCACACGCTCTACATGTACGACCGCGGTGTCTGCAGCGGCGCGTGCCTGAAGAGCTGGCCGATGTTCCTGACGTCGGGCAAGCCGCTCGCAGTGAAGGGCGTCTCGGCCGCGAAGCTCGGCACGGTCAAGGTCGCGGGGAAGCTGCAGGTGACCTTCGCCGGGCATCGCCTCTACTTCTTCGCCGGCGACCGCAAGGCCGGCGACGTCAAGGGTGCATCGGTTGCGCACTGGGCAGCGCTCTCCGCCGCCGGAGCGAAGCTCCGCGCCGCCGGCCCCGTCGTTCCGCCCGTCTCGACCGTGCCCGATCCGGGCTACGGCGGCGGCGGCTACGGCGGCGGCGACGGCTACTAACAGTTACGCCGCGGCGTAGCCCTCGCGGCGCAGCAGCGTCCGCGCGAGCTCGAGGTTCTCGCCGCCGGCGACGAGCAGGACGAGCACGCCGCCGTACTCCGGCGAGACGTGGCGCAGCTCGAAGTCCTCGATGTTGATGCCGGCGGCGCCGAGCGTCTGGGTGATCCGCGCGAGCACGCCCGGCTTGTCGGGAACGCGGACGCGGATGCGGTGCAGCTGCTTCGCGTCGGTCCGATACGCCTGCTCGAGCATCCGGTTGCGCGTCGTCGCCGCCCGCTCGATCCATTCCTCGAGGAACGCACGGTCGCCCGCGCGCAGCGCGCGCACGACCTCGGCGGCGGCCGTGGTGTGCGCGTCGAGCGAGGACGCGAGCTCGTCCGCGTTCTCGAGGAAGATGTCCGCCCAGACGTCGGCGTTCGCGCCGGCGATGCGCGTCATCTCGCGCAGCGCGGGGCCGGCGTAATCGACGGCGTCGCCGACGTCGTCCATCAGGACGTTCGCGACGGCGTGGGGGAGATGGCTCGTCAGCGCCAGCATCCGGTCGTGCGTCGGCGCGTCGAGCTCCGTGACGGCCGCGCCGAGCGACTCGACGAACGTCCGGACGCGCGCGACGTGAGCGGCACCGGTTGCGGGCGTCGGCGTGAGGATCCACGTCGACGAGTCGAACAGGTCGGCCGTCGCCCGCGCAGGCCCGCCGCTCGACCCGCCGGCGAGGGGGTGCCCGGGCACGAACCGCTCGTCCTCGATCGCGGCGACGCCGCGCTTGGTCGAGCCGACGTCGGTGACGGTCGTCTCCGCGCCGGCGCGCGCGAGGACGCCGCGCACCGCGTCGGGGAGCGCGCGCACCGGCACGGCGACGACGACGAGCTCGACGCCGTCGAGCGACTCCGCTCGGTCGAGCCCGCTCTCGCGCAGCCGCGCCGGGCTCGCGTCCTCGCCGACGATCCGCGCGACGCCGGCCCGCTTGGCTGCGCGCGCCACGGATGTTCCGAGCAGGCCCGTTCCGACCACGGCGAGCGAGGACACGGCCGGGTGTCTGACACCAGGACCTGTCCGTCCCGGCCCTGGCTTCTCGGGCGCGCGGAGCTCCTGCTTCAACACGTCCAGAAGGGCCGAGAATGCGGTGCGCACGCCCTGCTCGGAGAGCGGGCCGCGGTTCGCGGCGGCGAGCGCGTCGAGCAGCTCGGCCTCGCGCCTGGCGTCGATCGCGGGCGCGCCCGTGTCCGCCTTGTGCTCGGCGATCCGCCGCACGAGGCCGAGCCGGCGGTTCAGCCCGTCGAGCAGCTCACGGTCGATCGCCGCGATCTCGTCCCGCATCCGTCCAAGCTCTGCGTCCGCCATCGGCCCAAGTCTGCCCGCCAAGTGCCCTGCACTGCGGGAAAAACAGCGGTTCGGGCCGCGCGCCGTCCTCCCCATCCGCTTAGATTGTCCGGGAATTGACCCGGAGGAGGCTCTGAATGGCAATGACGCAGACTCAGCTCGCCGACGCGGTCGCCGAGAAGGCGGGCCTGTCGCGTGCGGATGCGAAGAAGGCGATCACGGCGCTCGAGGACGTCGTGGTCGAGCAGATCGGCAAGGCCGAGAAGGTGAAGATCGGCGGGATCGTCCAGGTCGAGGCGCGGCTGCGCCCGGCAACGCAGGAGCGGCAGGGCCGCAACCCGGCAACGGGGGAGGAGATCACGATCTCCGCGAAGCCGGCGTCGGTCGCCGTCAAAGCGCGGCCGCTGGCGAAGGCCAAGAACGCCGCACCGCCCGTGTCGGCGCTGCAGGGCTAGCTACTCCAGGGGTTTCGTGTCGAGGGCGGGGCCGGCAGGCTCCGCCCTCACTCCATCGCTGGCGCGGCAGACGTAGACCGTCGCGCCCCACGCCTCGGCGGCTGCGCGCACGCTCGCGACCGCGGCATCCGTAACGAGGCTGACGGTGCACCCGCCGAAGCCGGCACCGGTGATGCGCGAGCCGTAGCACCCGTCGACGGCGCGGGTCGTCGCCGCGAGCTCGTCGAGCGCGGGCGGGACGACCTCGAAGTCGTCGCGCAGGCTCGCGTGCGATGCATCCATCAGCTGCCCGAACGTCGTGCAGTCGCCGGCTTCCAGCGCGGCGGCGCCGCGCAGCGTTCGTTCGTTCTCGCTCACGACATGGCGTGCGCGCGGCAGGTCGGCGACCTGGTCGAGCGTTGCGTCGCGGAGCGAGGCGAGGCCGAGCCCTGCTGCGGCCGCGTCGCACTCGGCGCGCCGCCGGTTGTAGCCGGAGCTCGTGAGGCGGCGCTCGACGTGCGAGTCGCAGACGACGATCGCGACGCCGTCGGGGATAGGGATGTGCCGGTAGCTGAGGTCGCGGCAGTCGAGCAGCAGCGCGTGTCCCGCGCGCGCGAGCGTGACCGCGAACTGATCCATGATCCCGGACTGCACGCCGACAAAGCCGTTCTCGGCGCGCTGTGCGAGCAGCGCGAGCTGCTCTCCCGGCAGGTCGGAGAGCGCGCGGCCGACCGCGACCTCGAGCGACGCCGACGACGACAGGCCGGCGCCGCGCGGCACCGTCGTCTCGATGCGCAGCGACGCGCCGTGTTCGAGCTCGAGCAGTGCGACGACGCCGCGCACATAATCACGCCACGAGCGCGTGCGCTCGATCGCGTCGATGTCGAAGTCGTCGCTCTGGCCGAGGCTCTCGACGTGCATGCGCCGGTCGCCGCGCGGCTCCGCCTCGACGGTCGTGTAACGGTCGATCGCGCACGGGAGCACGAAGCCTTCGTTGTAGTCGGTGTGCTCGCCGAGCAGGTTGACGCGGCCCGGCGCGCGGACGACGACCGCGTTCACGCCGCGCGCAGCCGCTCCGCGGCCTCCTCCGCCGTCAGGTCGCGCTGCGGCTCGGCGAGGAGCTCGTAGCCGACCATGAACTTCCGCACCGTCGCCGAGCGGAGGAGCGGCGGATAGAAGTGGACGTGCAGGTGCGACGTCTGGTGCAGCCCCATCGAATAGGGGAAGCGGGTGTCGAACAGCCGGTCGTACCGCTGGACGAGCCGCTTGAGGACGTCGGCGAGCGCGGTGCGCTCGTCGTCGCGCAGCTCGAGCAGCGACGGGACGCGGCGCCGCGCCGCGACGAGCGTCTCGAACGGCCAGACGGCCCAGTACGGGACGCACGCGATGAAGTGCTCGTTCTCCTCGACGATGCGTTCTCGCTCGCCGGCCAGGTATTCCTCGAGCAGCGACGGCTGCGCCGCGAACCGCTCCTGCTCTCGCCCGACGTGCATCGGCACGTGCTCGGTCGCCCAGATCTGCCCGTGCGGGTGCGGGTTGCTCGCGCCCATCATCGCGCCGCGGTTCTCGAAGATCTGCACGTGGCCGATGCGCGGGTCGGCGAGCAGCTCGGCGTGCTGCTCCAACCAGACCTCGACGACGCGCTCGACGGCCTCGAGCGGCAGGTCACCCAGCCCGAGGTCGTGCCGCGGTGAGTAGCAGACGACGCGGCACGTTCCGTACTCGCCGTCGCCTTCCTGTACCAGTGCGGGGAAGTCGTTCGTGAAGACGAACGTGCTCTCGTAGTCGGGGTTGCGCGCGCCGCCGGCGCGCTCGTTGCCGGGGCAGAGGTAGCAGGACGCGTCGTGCTGCGGCAGCTCGTCGGGCGTGTCGCGTTCGACCTGGCCCTGCCACGGCCGCTGCGTGCGCTGCGGCGACACGAGAACCCACTCGCCGCTGAGCGGGTTGTATCGTCGATGCGGGTGCACGACCACACCTTTGCAGAGTGAAGCTCGGCGTCGGTCACGCACTCGTCGGCGGCGAGCTCGTGCCGGGCGACGTCGAGATCGGCGACGGACGCGTCGTCGCGGTCGGCCTCGCGGGAGCGGGGCGGGGGATCGCGGCGCCGGGGTTCGTCGATGTGCACATCCACGGCTTCGCCGGCGTCGACTTCGCGACGGCCGACGCGGAGGGTTACCGCCGCGCGACCGAGGCGCTGCTCGCGACCGGCGTCACGACGTTCCGGCCGTCGTTCATCACCGCGGCCGAGGAGGAGCTCGTCGCGGCGCTGCGCCAGGTGCCCGCGGGGCTCGGCGCGCACCTCGAGGGCCCGTTCATCTCACCGGTGCGGCTCGGCATGCATCCTGCGTCGGCGCGCCGTGACCCCGACGTCTCGCTGCTCGAGCGGCTGCTCGCCGCCGGGCCGGTCGCGCACGTGACGCTGGCACCCGAGCTGCCGGGCGCGCTCGAGCTGGTCGACCTGCTCGTCGCGCGTGGGATAACCGTCGCGTGCGGCCACACCGATGCGACGGCGGAGGAGGCGTACGCGGCGTTCGACCGCGGCGCGCGGCACATCACGCATCTCTTCAACGCGATGCGGCCGTTCGCGCACCGCGATCCCGGCATCGCCGGCGCCGCGCTGACGCGCGACGACGTCACGGTCGAGCTGATCCTCGACGGCAACCATGTCTCGGACGAGGCCGTGCGGCTCGCGCTGCGGGCGGCGCCGTGGCGGATCGCGCTCGTCACCGATGCCCTCGCCGCGGCGGCGATGGGCGACGGCGACTGGCACATGGGCTCCGTTCCGGTGCACGTCCGCGACGGCGTCGCGCGGCTCGCCGACGGCACGCTCGCCGGCAGCGTGCTGACGATCCCGGACGCGGTCCGCGAGCTCGTCCGCATCGGCGCGACGATCGAGCAGGCGCTGCACGCGGCGTCACGTCGCTCGCTCGACCCGGGCGCGCCGGCCGACATCGTCGTCCTCGACGACGCCCTCGAGCCGATCCGGACCTATCTCGCCCGGCCATGAAAAGGCCTGTACCCGGTACCGTCACGAAACCGTCAAGAGTTTTCCTGTGGAAAACTTTGACCGCTTCTAGCCGGCGTAGGCCGCGGCCTGGAGCGAGAACAGCTCCGCGTAGATGCCGCCGCGGGCGACGAGCTCTTCGTGCGTCCCCAGCTCCGCGACCCGCCCGCCGTCGATGACGACGATCAGATCGGCCATCCGCACCGTCGAGAAGCGGTGCGAGACGAAGATCGCGATCCCGCCGGTCGCGTGCGCGACCGCCCGCGCCGACTCGGCGTAGCGCTCGAAGAGCTCGTGCTCCGCGTGCGCGTCGAGCGCCGACGTCGGCTCGTCGAGGATGAGCAGCAGCGGCCGCTCGCGCATCATCGCCCGCGCGAGCGCGAGCTTCTGCCACTGGCCGCCGGAGAGCTCCGTGCCGCCGTCGGGGTGCGACGTGCCGATCGGCGTCTCCAGCCCCGAGGCGAGATCCTCGACGACGTCGCGCGCGGCGCCGCGGTCAACCGCCCGCTCGACCGCCGGCAGATCGCCGAGCCGCGACAGATCGCCGACCGCGACGCTCTCGCGCGCGAGCAGCTCGAACTTGGCGAAGTCCTGGAAACCGGCCGCGATCCGCTCGCGCCACGAGCCGTCGTCGATCGACGCGAGGTCGACGCCGTCGACGGTGATGCTGCCGGAGGTCGGCTCGTAGAAGTGGCACAGCAGCTTGACGAGCGTCGACTTCCCCGCGCCGTTCTCGCCGACGAACGCGACGGTCGACCCGGCCGGCAGCTCGAGGTCGACGTGCTCGAGCACGGTGAGATCCGTCGTCGGGTAGCGGAACGTCACATCGTCGACCCGGACGCCGCGCTCGATCCGCTCCGGCGCCGGCGCGACGGCGCGAGTGCGCTTCGGGTACAGCTCTTCGAGCAGCTTGCGCATCGAGCGCATCCGGTCGGCGGCGGTCGACGCGCGCTGCAGCCGCTGCATCGCGCTGACGACACCGAAGACGAGCTGATTCGTCTGGCTCGCGAGCGAGACGGCGAGGACGACGTCGCCGGTCGTGTGCGCGCCGCGAACGGCGCCGCGAACGACGATCAGGAGCGCGACGACATAGGCGGCCGCGAAGACGAGGAACCCGGCGGCCTGCGCGAGCACGCCGGCGATCTCCGTCCGGAAGAACAGGTGCCGGAGCTCGGCGCGCGTCGCACGGAGGCGCTCGCCGATCTCCTCGGCGAGGCCGAACAGCCGTACCTCCTTCGCCGCGTCGGCGCGCAGCGTCAGATCGGAGTAGTGGCCCGCGCGGCGCTGCAGGTCGGCGCTCGCCTGCCAGCGCTTGTTGAAGTGCTGCCACGACCAGCGCGTGCCGACGAGCGGCGGGATCGCGAAGAGCAGGAGCAGCAGCAGGATCGGCTGCAGCCGCGCGAGCAGGATCACCGTCAGCGTCAGCTGGATGACGACGCCGATCGACACGACGGCCGAACGCACCGACATGTAGCGCCACGCGCCCTCGTTGCGGATCAGCTCGAGCTCGTCGGCGTACTTCGCGTTCTCGAGGTGCGCGAGGCCCGGCGGCCCGTGCGCGACGCCGGCGATCTCGTCGGTGAGGTTGATCACGTTCTGGTCGGCGACCTCGACGAACAGCACGTGCAGGAGGTGGTACCCGATGGCGTTGAGGAGCGCGAGCAGCGGCAGGAGGACCGCCCAGCGCGTCGCGGTCCCTGCGTCGTGCGCGACGACGGCGTCGGTGACGTGCTTCAGCGCGAGCGGCGTCAACGGCGCGCTGGCGTAGCTGAGCAGCGTCAGCCCGAAGATTGCGACCATGCGCGGCGGGCTCGCACGCCACGAGCCGGCGAGGATGGCGAGGAAGCCGCGGACGAAGCTCACGACTGGAACCTCGCCGCCTGCAGGTGGAAGAGCTCGGCGTAGCGGCCGCCGAGCGCGAGCAGCTCGGCATGCGTGCCGTCTTCGATCACTCGCCCGTGCTCGAGGACGACGATCCGGTCGGCCCGGCGGACTGTCGAGAACCGGTGCGAGATGAGGATCGTCGTCAGGCCGCGCGTCAGCTCGAGGAAGCGCTCGAAGAACGCAGCCTCGGCGCGGACGTCGAGGCTGGCCGTCGGCTCGTCCAGCACGAGGACGCTCGCGCCGCCCTCGACCGCCATCAGCGCGCGCGCGATCGCGATGCGCTGCCACTGGCCGCCGGAGAGCTCGGCGCCGTCGTCGTACGAGCGCGACAGCGTCGTCTCGAGGCGGCGCGGCAGCTGGTCGACGAGGTCGAGCGCGCCGGCGCGATCGAGCGCCGATCGGACCTTGTCGTCGTCGTGCAGAAACTCGACCGCCCCGAAGCCGACGTTCTCACGCACGGGCAGGTCGTAGTGGACGAAGTCCTGGAAGATCGCGGCGACGCGCCGCCGCCAGGTGCGGACGTCGTAGTCGGTGAGCGGCCGGCCGTCGACGAGGATCTGCCCGGATTGGGGCTCGTACAGCCGCGCCAGCAGCTTGACGAGCGTCGTCTTGCCCGCGCCGTTGAGGCCGACGATCGCGAGCGACCTCCCCGCCTCGATCGTCAGGTCGAGCTCGCGGAGCACCGGCGCGTGCGCGTCGTAGCCGAAGACGACGTGCTCGTAGCGGATCGACTCGCGCGGCAGCCCTGACGCGTCCGACGTGCCCGAGCTCTTCGCCTCGGCGGCGACACGGTCCTCGAGCTGCTCGAGGCCGACGAACGAGTGCAGGCCCCACTCGGTCTGATAGTCGGACTGGTCGTTGAACGAGCCGAGGTTGCCGACGAGCGCGATCCCCTGGAGGATGTACGCGAGCTCACCGATCGTCATCGACCCGTGCGCGGCGGCGCGTGCTGCACCGATCGTCGCGATCCCGCACAGCACGAGCCACACGGGAGACGACAGCGCGTACGCGCCGTAGATCCGCCGCCGCCGCGACCGCCAGACGGGCAGCAGCGCGGCGAGCGCCGTCGTGCGGTAGGCATCGCGGAACCAGTCGCGGAGCCCGAAGATACGGATCTCCTTCCCCGCGATCGGGCCGGTGACCAGATCGCGGAAGTACGACTTGCGGCGGCGGAGCTTGTAGAAGCTCCCTTCGAAGCGCGCGTGCATGCCGAAGCCGGTGCGGATCGCGATGCGCATCGTCAGCGATCCCGCCGCGAGCGCGAGCGCTGCCCACCACGTGTAGACGACGCCGATCAGCACGGCTGCGACCGCCCACTGCAGATACATCGCGAGCAGCACGAGTGTTCCCCAGCACGCAGATCCCGGCGAGAACCCAGTGCCCCGCTCCGCATAGGAGAGATCGGCGAGCGTGTCGTAGATGTCCGACTCCTCGATCGCCGCGACTCCCACCGGCCCGAACGACGCGGCCGCGGCGCGCTCGCGAAGGTGGTCGTCGACGCGCCACGCGAGCATGAACTGCGTCGTGAACTGCAGCGGGCTGATCACCTGCTGCGCGACGAACAACAGGCCGGCGACGATCAGGGTGTTGCGCAGCGACCGCCATTCCGGCGAGTCGAGCCCAGCGCGCACGGCGCCGGGAACGTGGCCGACGACGGCGCTCGTCGCGACGATGAAGGCGACGGGCATCAGGGCGGAGACGACCTGCAGCGCGACGCCGAACGCGAGCATGCGCCCGCCGAGCGGCAGGATGCGGAGCACGGCGAGCCGGAAGGCGATCCGCTCACGCACGGCGGAGGAACCCCTCGTTGACGGCGCGGACGCGCGCCGCGTCGACTTTCGGCCGACGGTCGGGCGTCAGCAGGCCGTTCTGCTCCTGCTCGACGTCGGTCAGCTGCGTCCAGCAGAAGCCGGCGACGTCGTCCGGGATCTGCTCGACGATCGCGCGGTAGCCGTCGGCGAGATCGTCGACATGCCGGTAGACGAACTCACCGGTCCCGACCGACAACCCGCCGAGCTCGCCGATCCAGAGCGGGATGTCGTCACGCCGCTTCTCGACGTGCTTCGTCAGCTCGGCGCCGTAGTCGTGCACGTCGACGAGGTCGGTGTCGTCGAGCTGCTGCCAGCCGGACGCATCGACCACGAGCCGCGTCGGATCGGCCGTGCGCGTCGCGTGCACGAGCTCGCGCTGGAACTCCGGCGGCGGCTCGCCCCAGTCCTCGTTGACCGGGATCCACATGACGACGCTCGGATGGTGACGCAGCTGCGCGATCACCTCGAGCCACTCGCGCCCGAACTGCTCGCATGCGTCCTCCGTCGCCAGCGAGTGGCTGCTCGGCATGTCCTGCGCGACGAGCAGCCCGAGCCGGTCGCACCACGCGTACCAGCGCGGATCCTCGATCTTGACGTGCTTGCGGGCGAGGTTGAACCCGAGCCGCCGCGTCCACTCGACGTCGTCGCGCAGCTGCTCGTCGGTCGCGCTGTAGACGGACCGCGGCCAGAAGCCCTGGTCGAGGACGCCGGCGAGCCGGAGCCGCGCGCCGTTCAGGTAGAGGTCGCGGCCGCGGCGCTCGATCGTGCGGAAGCCGAGGTAGGAGTGGATGACGTCGTCGCCGTGTCGCAGCTCCACGTCATACAGATGCGGGTCGGACGGAGACCAGAGCCGCGGGCTCTCGATCTCGATCGCGTCGAGGAGCGGCTGCGGATCGCGGATGTACTCGTCCGGGACGCCCTCGATCCACGCCGGCCGCCAGCTGCCGATCGTGCGCGTGTACCAGATGTCGTGACTGCCGCGCTGCTTCCCCTTCGCCTGCCCGAACGCGTCGTCGAGCGGGTCGTATGCGTCGACGACGAGCTCGTGCTCGCTGCCGGGGTCGAGCCGGCCGGCGTCGACGGTGAAGTGCGTGTAGCCGCCTTCGTGCGTCCCGACCTCCGCGCCGTCGAGCGTGATCGTCGCGCGCCAGTCGACGGCGCCGAACCGCAGCAGCGTGCGCTCCTGCCACTCGTCGGGCACGCGGAAGGTGCACCGCTGCGTGAAGTGGTCGAGCTCGCCGGTGCCGGCGGGCCCGAGATCGAGCGGGAGCCACAGGTCGCGCCGCGCCTGTGGCAGCGGATGGCTCAGCACGGGCCGTCGACGACCGGCTTGCCGTCCTTCCACTCGAGCTTGCTCAGCCAGAGCGCGCGCTCCGTGTGCGCGGGATTCCAGGCGTGGTAGACGATCCACGGGCCGGCGAAGGTGTTGTGGCCCGGTCCGTGCGCGCGGCAGGCGGTCTTGAGGATCGGGTTCTCCGGCGCGTCGACGCACGGGCCGAGCGGGCCCTTGCACGTCGCGTAGCCGACGGCGTACGAGTCGTCGTCGAAGTTGCCGCCGGAGTAAAAGAGGAAGTAGCGGCCGTCGTGCTTCAGCATCTCCGGGCCCTCGACGACGCTGCCCTCCCACGCCTGGTCGCCGTTGCGCTCGATCGCGCGGCGCGGGCCGACGAGGTGCAGCCCGTCCGGCGAGAGCTTCTGCGCCCAGATCTGCGTCGGCCGCCCGATCGAGTTGCCGTCGTTCTTCCAGTAGAGGTAGCCGTTCGACGGATCCGGGTCGATCGAGCCGCCGTCCGACTTCTGGCACACGAGCGCGCCGCCGAAGCTGTCGACGAACGGCCCTTGCGGCTGCCTGGCGACGGCACGGCCGACGCACTGCGTGCCGCTCGACGCGGTGTAGTAGAGGACGTACCTCCCGTCGCCGCGCGCGAGCACCTCCGGCGCCCACGTCGAGCCCGGGAAGTCCCACGAGCCGAGCTTCGGCAGCGCGTCCTTGCCGCGCGTCCAGTGGACGAGATCCTTCGACGTCGCGGTCTGCACGTTCGAGCCGTTCCCGTTCGTCGCGTACGCGTAGTACGTGTCGCCGGCCTTCAGGACAAACGGGTCGGGGAAGTCGGCGTTCAGCACGGGGTTCGTGAAGCTCGGAGTCTTCGTGCCGCCGCCGCAGGCGGCGAGCAGGAGGACGGCGCCGAGCAGCGCGAGGACGCGCGCGCCGTGCAGCGGCGTCGACTTCGCCCGCTGCGCGCCGACGCGAAGGGCGTCCCACAGCTGCGGCGCCGTCGCGACGCCGCCGCCGATCGCGACGAACAACGGGTCGACGACGGCGCGCAGCGCCTCGACCGCGACGGCGAGCGCTGCCGCCGCCGCCGCGTAGTCGCCGTGCCGCATGATCGCCGGGCCGGCGGCGATCGTCTCGACGCAGCCGCGCTTGCCGCACACGCACGGCTCGCCGTCCGGATCGACGACGAAGTGGCCGATCTCGCCGGCGAGGCCGTTGACGCCGGCGAGGATCTTGCCGCCGGCGACGATCCCGCCGCCCACGCCCGTGCTGACGGTGATGTACGCGAGCGGATCGTCCGGCCGGCCGGCGACATCCCATTCGCCGAGCGCGCCGGCGTTCGCGTCGTTGACGATCGTGACCGGCGCGCCGAAGCGGGTGCGGAGCGCGTCCGCGAGCCCGACCTCCTCCCAGCCGGGCACGTGCAGCGAGTGCACCTCGTCGTCCTTGACACGGCCCCCGAAGCTTACGCCGACCGCCTCGACCGCCCCTTCGACGACCTCGTCGGCGAGCGCGAACGCCGCGGCGAGCGCGCCGGCGCCGTTGTCCGGCGTGCGACCCTGAGCGATCCGGTCGTCGACCGACGCGCGGAGCCACGTGCCGCCGATGTCGAGGGCGAGGATCTTCACAGCCGCTCCCGGAGCATCTGCAGGAGGACGTGCGAATAGATGACGTGCAGGTCCTCGATCTGGTCGATCACGTCGAGCGGCGCGCGCACGACGACGTCGCAGCACGCGGCGAGCCGCTCGGTGCCGCCCATGCTGCCCGTGAACGCGATCGTGCGCCCGCCGGCCTCGCGCGCGTACTCGAGCGCGGCGAGGACGTTCCCCGAGCGGCCGCTGCCGCTGAGGCCGAAGGCGACGTCGCCCTCGCGCAGCAGCGCGCGCAGCGGCTGCTCGAACACGCACTCGTAGTCGTGGTCGTTCGCGTACGCCGTCAGGAGCGCGGAGTTCTCGACGAGCGAGACGATGCGAACGCGGCCGCCGAGCCCCTTGCCGAGGTCGGTCGCCATGTGGCCGGCGAGCGCCGCGCAGGCGCCGTTGCCGAACGTGTAGATCGCCTTGCCGGCCTGCACCGCGTCGCGCACGACGTCCGCCGCGGCCGCCAGCTCCGGCGGCGGCCCGCCGGCGAGCGCGCCCCGCAACGCCTCGAAGTACTCGCTCACCTGCGCGTCCACACCGCCGTATTGTCGTCGTCGCTCGCGAGCAGCACGTCGCCGACGGGCAGGCGCTCGTCGGTGAAGTGAACGATGCACGTCAGCTCGTCGCGGTCGAAGGCGAGCGTCCCCGCCGGCGAGTCGCGCCACGCGAACGAGCCGCTCGGCCGCAGCGCGAGCGCGCGCCGGTACAGCTCGAGGAACGAGCCGTCGCGTTTCGTCTGCGCCTCGACCGACTTCTCGCTCCACGCCGGCGGCTGCGGCAGCCACGCGTTCTGCTGCAGCTCGCGCGTCCACGGGATCGGCACTCGGCAGCCGTCACGGCCCTTCCGCTCGCCGTTCGTCCGGAAGAAGATCGGGTCCTCGCGCACCTCGTCGGGCAGGTCGACCTCCTCGAGCCCGAGCTCCTGGCCCTGGTAGACGAACGCGGGGCCCGGGAGCGCGAGCAGGAGCAAGGCGGCCGCGCGCGCCTCCCGCTCGCCGCCGAACCGGGTGACGATCCGCGTCACGTCGTGGTTCTCGAGCACCCACGTGACGATCGGCAGCTCGCGCAGCGACTCCTCGATCGAAACACGGATCCGCTGCGCGTCCCAGGGCTGGAAGACGAGCGAGAAGTTGAAGGCGAGGTGGAGCTCGTCGGGGCGGAGGTACGGCGCGACGCGGCTCTGCTCGCTGAAGACGACCTCGCCGACGAGCACGCGGTCGCGGTCGTATGCGGCCGCGAGCCGGTGCCAGTCGCGGTAGATCTCGTGCACCTCGGGCTGGTCGATCGCGGTGCGCCAGTCGGACGAGAAGCGGACGGTCGGAAACGGCTCGGGCTCGTCGCGCAGCTCCTTGTCCTTGACGAGGCCGTGCGCGACGTCGATCCGGAACCCGTCGACGCCGCGGTCGAGCCAGAAGTGGAGGATCTGCTCGAAGTCGTCGCGCACCTGCTGGTTGTGCCAGTCGAGGTCGGGCTGCTCGGGCGCGAACAGGTGGAGGTACCAGTGGCCGCGCTCCGCGTCGTGCGTCCACGCCGGGCCGCCCCAGTTCGACGGCCAGTTGTTCGGCGGCTCGTCGCCGTCGCCCGCGGGCACGGTGACGTAGCGCGAGCGGTCGCCGGTGAACCACGCGTGCGCCGACGAGGAGTGGTTCGGGACGATGTCGACGATCACCCGGAGGTCGCGGGCGTGCGCCGCGTCGATCAGTTCGTCGAAGTCGGCGAGCGTGCCGAAGCGCGGGTCGACGTCGACGTAGTCGGCGACGTCGTAGCCGTGGTCGGCCTGCGGCGAGGTGTAGAAGGGCGTCAGCCAGATCGCGTCGACGCCGAGCTCGCGCAGGTAGTCGAGCTTGCCCGTGATCCCCGGCAGGTCGCCGATGCCGTCGCCGTTGGAGTCCGCGAAGCTCCGCACGTACACCTGGTAGAAGACGGCGTCCCGCCACCACTCGTTCAAGACAGCCTCGCGGCGACCGCGTCGCCGACTTCGGGGGTCGAGGCACTGCCGCCGACGTCGCGCGTGCGCGGGCCGTCGCGGCAGACGTCCTCGAGCGCACGCATCAGCCGGGCCGACGCGTCGGATTCGCCGAGCGCGTCGAGCAGCAGCGCGGCGCTCCAGATCGCGCCGACCGGGTTGGCGATCCCTCGGCCGGCGATGTCGGGCGCGCTGCCGTGCACCGGCTCGAAGATCGGCGTCGTCTCGACGCCCAACTCCTTTGCGTTGGGGGCGACGCTTGCGCTCGCCGCCATCCCCATCCCGCCCTGCAGCACGGCGGCGATGTCGGTGAGGATGTCGCCGAACAGGTTCGACGCGACGACGACGTCGAGGCTCGCGGGGTTGCTCACCATGCGCGCCGCGAGCGCGTCGACGAGCACCCGCTCGACGCGCACGCCGGCGTGCTGCGCGTGCACTTCCTCGACCACCTCGTCCCAGAGCACGTAGCCGTAGCGCGAGGCATTCGATTTCGTCGCGCTCGTCAGCGTGCCGCGCCGCTGCTCGGCGAGCTCGAACGCGAGCTCGACGACGCGGCGCACGCCCGCGCGCGTGAAGACCGCCGTCTCGATCCCGACCTCGTGCGGCAGCCCCTCGTGCGCGCGGCCGCCGACGCCGGCGTACTCGCCCTCGGTGTTCTCGCGGACGAAGAGCATGTCGACGTCCGTGAAGCGCGACGGGATGCCGTCGAGCAGCCTCGCCGGGCGCAGGTTCGCGTAGAGATCGAGCCCCTGCCGCAGCGGCAGCAGCAGCCCCCAGAGCGTGACGTGGTCGGGCACCGACGGATCGCCGACGGCGCCGAGCAGCACCGCGTCGTGACCGCGCACCGTCTCGAGCGCGTCCGGCGGCATCATCGCGCCGGTCTCGTGGTAGTGCGCAGTGCCCCACGGCAGCTCGTGCCAGGTGAGATCGACGCCGAGCGCGTCGACTGCCTTGCGCGCCTCTGCGACCACCTCCGGCCCGGCGCCGTCGCCGGCGATCACGGCGACGCGGTGCGTCACGGCAGCTCGTCCCACGCCGGGATCGCCGAGCGGCCGTCGAGCGCGCGGCACGAGAGCGCCGCGCACGCGTTCGCTTTCACGAGCGCGTCGCGCAGCTCGAGCCCGCGCGCGAGCGCCGCGAGCAGCGCACCGTGGAACACGTCGCCGGCGCCGAGCGTGCTGACGACGTCCTCGATCCGGTAGCCGGGCACGTCGAACGAGCCGTCGTCGGTGTACGCCGTGCAGCCGTCGGCGCCGCGCGTGACGACGGTCGTCTTCGCGCGGCGGCCGTCGTCCATCGCCTCCGGCGGCGCGTACAACTCGACGCGGGAAAGATCGAGATCGGGCAGCGGGAAGCCGCCGTCGACCGAGAGCCGCGCCGAACCGGGTTGCACCGCGCCGTACCCGACATGGTCGACGTGGACCCAGTCGGCATCCTCGAGCGCCTCGGCGGGGCAGGTGAACGACGGCGGCTCCTCGGTGACGATCGAACGAGTCGCGCCGTGGACGAGGATCGCGCTCTCGACCATTCGTCCCGGCAGCCGCACCGTCTCGACGCCCGGCAGGTCCTCGTCGAGCACGCCGACGAACCGCACGGGCACGCCGAGCCTCGCGATCGCAACCGCCGCCGTCGCCGCAGGCCCGCCGCCGGCGACGACGCGCTCGCTCGCCACCACGCGGCCGTCCGCCTCGGGAAACTCGGGGACGCGGTAGATGGTGTCGCGCGTCGCCAGCCCGACGCACACGATCACTGCTCCACCTTGATCGTGATCACCTCGCGCGGGCGGAAGGGGACGACGATCGCGCCGTCGGCGAGCTCGAGCGCACCGCCGTCGTCCTCGAGCAGGTTCGCGAGCTGCGCCCGCGACGCCGGGATGCGCACGCGCGCGACGCCGCGGCCGCCGTACGGCTCGTACAGCCGCAGGACGAGCGCGTCCGAGTCCTCGGCCCGCTTGATCGTCTCGAGCACGAGCCCGCCCTCGACCTGCGCGAACGGCGCGTCCGGCCCGCCGCTCGTCCAGACGAGCGGCGCATTGAAGAGCGCCGCCTCCTCCAGCACGCCGCCCTCGCGCCAGCCGCCGGCATGCGGCAACAGTGCATACGCGAACTCGTGCCGCCCCATGTCCGCCTCCGGATCGGGCGACTTCGACGAGCGCAGCAGCGAGACGCGCAGGTCGCCGCCGTAGCACGAGTAGCCGTACTTCGAGTCGGTGAGCAGCGCAGCGCCGAAGCCGTGCTCCGAGAGATCGGCGAACCGGTGCCCGGGCACCTCGTAGCGCGCGCGGTCGAACGAGGTCGAGTAGTGCGTCGGCCGCTCCGCATAGCCGAACGGCATCTCGTACGTCGCATTCGCCGATCGCACGTCGAGCGGGAACCGCACCTTGAGGAGCTTGTGCTCCTCGTGCCAGTCGACCGTCGTGTGGAACTCGAGCCGCCGCGAGCCCGCATCGAGGCGGACGATCTGCCGCATCGCCGGATACGTGAACGCGATCTCGACGCGCAGCGGCGTGTCGGTGACGACCTCGTACGACTCGGCGCCGGGGACGTCGCGCCCCGTGTGCAGCGTGTACGGGTCGATGTCCCACGCGTCGAAGTCGACGGGCCGGTCGTCGTACAGCTCGAACACGTTCGCCGGCGCCGCAAGCACCTCGCGGCCCTCGTGGACGACGCTCGTCAGCGACCCGTCCGGCGCGAGCTCCACGCGCAGGTGCGCGTTCGACAGCGTCAGCCCGTCGCGCCGCACGGCGTCGTCGGCCTCGACGCGCCGCGCAACGGCGAACGGCTCGGCCTCCCACACCGCGCCGTCGACCACCTCGCGCCGCGGGAAGCACGTCGTGTTCACCGGCACGTCGCCGCCGCCGATCAGCGCGCCGATTCCGCGCTCGAGCTCGGCGAAGTCGCGGGCGGCGTCCTCGTAGACGAGCCGGATCGAGGAGCCGGGGAGGATGTCGTGGAACTGCTGCAGCAGCAGCAGCTGCCAGAGCCGGTCGAGCTCGGCCCGCGGATACTCGCCGCCGCGCGCTGCGGCGAGGAACTCGGCGTCGCGCAGCCCGTGCTCGGAGCGGCGGTTGCCGCGCTTGACGAATGCCTGCGTCGTGTAGACGCCGCGGTGGTACTCGAAGTAGAGCTCGCCGACGACCGTCGGCCGCTCCGCGGGCTCGGCTTCGAGCGCCTCGAAGAACGCGGTCGGCGAGCCGATCCGCGTGCGCGGCAGGCCCTGGAGGTCGCGCGCGCGGCGCAGGTTCTCGAGCATCTCGCGCGTCGGGCCGCCGCCGCCGTCGCCGTGCCCGAAGACGAGCAGCGAGACGTTCGACTGCTCCAGGTTGCGGTACTCGCGCGCCGTCTTGACGAGCTCGTCGACGTCCGCCATCGAGCTGTAGTTGTCAGCCGGCGGGAAGTGGACGAGCACCTCACTGCCGTCGTCGCCCTGCCAGGTGAACGTGTGGTTGTCCGGCCGGTTGAACTTGTTCCACGACAGCTTCTGCGTGAAGAAGCGCGTGATCCCCGCGCCGCGCATCAGCTGCGGCAGCTGCCCGGTGTAGCCGAACGCGTCCGGCGCCCAGAACTCCGCGCAGCGCGCGCCGAACTCCCGCTCGAAGAACCGCTGCCCGTGCAGCAGCTGCCGCACGAGCGCCTCGCCCGACGGGATGTTGAGGTCCGGCTCGACCCAGGAGCCGCCGGCGGGCACGAACTGCCCGGCCGCGACCTTCGCGCGGATGCGCTCGTACAGCTCCGGCTCGCGCTCCTTCACCCAGGCGTACTGCTGCGCCTGCGAGCAGGCGAACACGTACTCCGGGTATTCGTCCATGTAGCGGACGGCGGTCGAGAACGTCCGCAGCGTCTTGCGGTACGTCTCGGCGAGCGGCCAGAGCCAGGCCGTGTCGATGTGCGCGTGCCCGACCGCGACGATCTCCGGCGCGAACTGCGCGTTGTGCAGCTCGTACAGCGCGGCGAGGATCGCCGGATCCTCGTCGTCGCAGAAGCGCTCGAGCTCGACCCGCAGCCGCGCCGACAGAGACGGCGCGGTCGCGGGATGCGCCTCCAGCGCGCGCAGCAGCTCGAAGTCGTGCGCGAGCTTCCACGCAGCCGCGTCCCAGCGGACGAGCTCGCAACGCGTCAGCTCGACCGGCCGGTCCTGCTTGCCGAAAAGCCCGTTGCACGCGAGCTCGACCTGCAGCTGCACCTCGCCGGGCTCTGCCTCGTCGGCGATCGTCGCCTCGGCGTGGTGGCGGTTGAGCCCGGCGACGACGCCGCCGTCACGCCAGAGCGTCGCCTCGCTGTCCGAGAACCAGGCGAGCTCGACGCGCTCGCCGCGCCACTCGTCCGGGATCGTGGCGCGCACGTCGAACCAGTAGGTCGCCCAGAGCGGGCCGAAGCGCTCGCCGAGCTCGGCCGGCCGGAAGTCGAGCGCGCGCGCCTCCTCCCACGGGATGCGATCGACCGGGCCGGCGACGAGCAGCTCGCCGACCGGACGCGTGTCGGCGAACATGCGCGCGCGCAGCCGCCCCGACGTCTGCGCGAGCCGACGCCGTGTGTAGTCGGGATGCGAGATCAAGCGGCCGGAGTTGCGCTGCGGCCGTTCAGCAGGCTCGCGCCCGTCTCGGGCGAGAAGAAGTAGAGCCGCGACGGGTCGAGCGCGAGCCGCGCGGCGCTGCCGATCCGCGCCTCGGTGCGCGCGTCGACGCGGGCGATCATCAGCGTCCGGTTCTTCTCCTCCGCGAGGATCGTCGTGTCGTCCTCCGGGTTGTCGGCGACCGCGTCCTCGATCACGATCTGCTCCGCCTCGACGGGGAAGAAGACGTACGAGTCGGAGCCGAGCTCCTCGACCACGTCGACCTGGACGTCGACCTTCGGCAGGTTGCCGGACGCGAATGCGGCGTCCTCGAACGCCTCGGGACGGATCCCGAGGATGACGCGGCCGTCCTCGGCGAACTTCGGCCGCCGCTCGCGGTCGAGCGGGATCGTGTAGCCGCCGAAGCTGACCGAGTCGCCGCTGAGGTGCGCCTCGACGAGGTTCATCGACGGCGAGCCGATGAACGCCGCGACGAACGTGTTCACCGGCTCCTCGTAGAGCCGCTGCGGCGCGTCGACCTGCTGGATCTTCCCCTCGCGCATCACGGCGACGCGCTGGCCGAGCGTCATCGCCTCGACCTGGTCGTGCGTGACGTAGACGGTCGTCGTGCCGAGGCGGTTGTGCAGCTGCTGCAGGGAGGTGCGCATGCCGACGCGGAGCTTTGCGTCGAGGTTCGAGAGCGGCTCGTCCATCAGGAACGCCTGCGGCTCGCGCACGATCGCGCGGCCCATCGCCACGCGCTGCTGCTGGCCGCCGGAGAGCTGGCCCGGCCGCCGGTCGAGCAGCTCGCCGAGGCCGAGCAGGTTCGCGACCTCGCCGACGCGCTGCTCGCGCTCCGCCTTCGGCACCTTGCGGACGCGCAGGCCATAGCCGAGGTTCTTGCGCACCGTCATATGCGGGTAGAGCGCGTAGTTCTGGAAGACCATCGCGAGGTCGCGCGCGGCCGGCTCGGCGCGGGTCACGTCGCGGTCGCCGATGATGATCCGGCCGCCGGAGATCTTCTCGAGGCCGCCGATCGAGCGGAGCAGCGTCGTCTTGCCGCAGCCGGACGGGCCGACGAGGACCATGAACTCGCCCTCGCCGATCGTGAGGTTGACGTCGTTCACCGCGAGGACGCCGTTGCCGAAGTCCTTGGTGACGTGATCGAGGACGATCTCGCCCACGCCGCGAGATTACATCGCAGGCCACTTGTCTGCAATCGTTGCCACATCGAACCGGCCGGATTAGGCTCAGGATCGGTCGTGGGTCCCGCAACCATCTCGATCGCGCCGGGCGTGTCGTGCTTCCGCGACACCTGCAACGTCTACGTGCTCCAGGAGGGCGCGGAGGCGATCCTCGTCGATTTCGGCGACGGCGACGTGCTGGACCACCTCGAGGAACTCGGGGTCGAGCGGGTCACCGACGTCCTCCTGACCCATCACCACCGCGACCAGCTCGGCGGCCTTCGCCGCGCCGCCGAGGCCGGGATCCGCATCTGGGCGCCGCCGAGCGAGCTCGAGCTGATCGCCGGGATGGACGAGCGCTGGCGGCGGCGGCAGCTCGCGAACGACTACGACCTGCGCGAGGACCGGTTCTCGCTGCTCGAGTCCGTGCCGGTGACAGGGACCGCCGCCGAGTACCGGACGGCCCGCGTCGGCGGCTTCGACGTCTACACGCTGCCGACTCCGGGCCACACGCTCGGCTCGGTTACGTATCTCGTCGAGATCGAAGGCAGCCGGTTCGCCTTCACCGGCGACCTCGTTTACGGCGACGGCAGGGTGTGGTCGCTCGCGGCGACGCAGTGGACGTACAGCGGCTGGGAGGGCTGGGGCGCGACGATCATCTCCGCGCACGTCCTCGGCCGTCGTGCTCCGGACGTCCTGCTGCCGTCGCACGGCGACCCGATCGACGACCCGCCCGCGGCGCTCGCGACGCTCGCGCAGCGGCTGCAGGGGCTGATCGACCTGCGCGACCCGCAGCGGTGGAACGTCGCCGAGCGGCTGCGGCAGCCGTTCGAGGCGATCACGCCGCACCTGCTGCGCAACCGGACGATGTTCGCGACGAGCTACGTCCTGCTCTCGGACGACGGTGCGGCGCTCGTGATCGACTTCGGCTACGACGTGACGACGACCGCGATGTCGACCGAGCGCGCCGCGCGGCGGACGCTGCTCTGGTCGCTCGACGGGCTCGAGCAGCGCGTCGAGGCGGCGATCGTCACGCACTACCACGACGACCACGTCGCGGGCCTCAACCTGCTCCGCGACGTGACGGGCGCCGAGGTGTGGGCGCCGGCGAACGTCTCGCCGGTGCTCGAGCAGCCGACGCGCTACGACCTGCCGTGCCTCTGGTTCGAGCCGATCCCGGTCGACCGCCGGATACCGCTGGAGGAGAGCTTTCGCTGGCACGAGCACGAGCTGACGGTCTATCCGCTGCCCGGCCACACGCGCTACGCGGCGGCGATCTCGTTCGAGGTCGACGGGACGAAGATCCTCGTCACCGGCGACCAGCAGACGGACGACGGCGCGCGCTCGATCCTCAACTACCAGTACCGCAACCGCTTCGTGCCCGAGGACTTCGCCGCGAGCGCCCAGCTCTACCGGCGGCTGCGGCCCGACCTGCTGCTCGGCGGCCACTGGCTGCCGCTCGCGGTCACCGACGACCTGCTCTTCCGGCTCGGCACCGATGCGGAGCGGCTGAGCGAGCTCCACCGCGAGCTGCTGCCGGAGGAGGGCTTCGGCACGGCGGGCTTCGGCGCGCGGATCGAGCCGTACCGCTCGAGCCCGGGGACGACCGAGTTCATCGTCCACGTGCGCAACCCGTTCGACCGTGCGGAGACGGCGACGGTCGCGCTGGCGGGTGAGGAGCGGACGGTCGCGCTCGAGCCGCGCGGCGAGGCGACGGTCAGCTTCACGGTCACCTCCGACGGGCCCCGGCGGATCGCCGCCGACCTGACCGTCGGCGGGACGAAGTTCGGGCAGCAGGCGGAGGCGGTGATCGAGTGAGCACGCGCCGCTACGAGTTTTCGGGGCTGTCGCTGTCGCTGCTGTCGGCGCTCGACACGACCGACGGCGTCGACGAGACGCTCGAGCTCGCCGAGCCGCGCGAGGAGGGAGACGTGACGATCGTCGAGCGGCGCTCGACGCTCTGGGAGCGTGCGTGGCTCGAGCTCCGGCGCAGCGGCGAGGCGCTCGAGGTGCACACGTGCGTGCGCGGGAGCGGGGCGCTCACCGACGTCCGCCTGCTCGGCGGCCGCTCGGCGATCGCGGGCGCACCGCTCGGTCGCATGCTCAGCGGCACGCGGCTGCCGACGCTCTTCAGCCCGAACCCCGAGGACGGCGCGGCGCCGTTCCGGCCCGCCGCCGAGGGCGCCGTTACCGGCGTCGTCGGCGAGGGCGAGCCCGGCCGCGCGCGCTGGCTGTTCACGCCGGCGCCGCTCTACTGGGCGCTCGGCCCCAGAGCCGCCGTCGCTCCCAGCGACGACTCGAATTGGCTCGACGCCGGCGTGATGGCGCCCGTCGGCGAGCTGCGCTTCCCGGAGGTCGTCTGGGAGGCCGTCGCCATGGGCTTCTCGCTGCGCTTCGACTACGACGGGCGCACGCGCGTCGACGGCGAGTTCCGCGCGCCGGTGCTGCTGCTGACGCCCGGCGTCGCCGACCCGTGGAGCGGGCTGCGCCGGCACCGCGCCGACCTCGTCGCGCGCGGCTGCGCGGCGGAGCCCGCGCCGCGTGACCGGCCGGCGTGGTGGAACGAGCCGATCTTCTGCGGCTGGGGCGCGCAGTCGCACCTCGAGCGGGAGCGCGGCGGCCTCGCCCGCGACTACGCGACGCAGGAGAGCTACGACGCGTTCCTGGCGCGGCTCGAGGAGCACGGCGTCGTTCCCGGCACGGTCGTCCTCGACGACAAGTGGCAGGCGACGTACGGCCGCAACGAGCCCGACACCGCGAAGTGGCCCGACCTCTCCGGCTGGATCGCGCGCCGCCACGAGCGCGGCCAGCGTGTCCTCCTCTGGTGGAAGGCGTGGGATCCGGAGGGGCTGCCGCCCGAGCTCTGCATCCGCAACGCCGACGGCGCGCCGGTGGCGCTCGACCCGAACAATCCGGCCGCGCGGGAGGAGCTCGCACGGATCGTCGCCGAGATGATCGGCGGCCTCGACGCCGACGGCTTCAAGGTCGACTTCACCGCGCGCACCCCGAGCGGCCGCGCGCTGCAGGGACACGACGGCGCGTGGGGGATCGCGCTCCTGCACGAGCTGCTGCGCATCGTCCACGACGCCGCGAAGGCGGCGAAGCCGGACGCGCTCGTGATCACGCACTCGCCGCACCCGGCGTTCGCGGACGTCACCGACATGATCCGGCTCAACGACGTCGTCGGCGGCGTCGGCCTCGTGGAGCAGATGGCGTTCCGAGCCGACGTCGTCCGCGCGGCGGTGCCCGAGCTGCCGATCGACACGGACGACTGGCGCGTCCCCGACAAGCGGCAGTGGCGCGAGTACCTCGACCTGAAGCGCGGGATCGGCGTCCCGTCGCTCTACTACGCGTCGCACATCGACGCGACGGGCGAGGAGCTCGACGAGGACGACTACGCGGCGCTGCGAAAGGTCTTCGAAACGTGACGGCCAGGCCGATCACGCTGGCGGACGTCGCGCGCGAGGCCGGGACGAGCGCCTCGACGGCGTCGCGCGCGTTGAGCGGTCGCGGCTACGTCGCGCCCGACGTCCGCAAGCGGCTGCTCGCCGTCGCCGACCGGCTCGGCTACATCCCGAACCTGTCGGCGCGGACGCTGAAGCAGCGGACGAGCCGCGGCGTCGGCGTCGTCGTCTCCGACCTCGGCAACCAGTTCTACGCAGCGCTCGCGGCCGGCATCGAGCAGACGCTGCGCGAGGCGGGCTACCAGATGCTGCTGCTCGGCGACAATAGCGACGCCGGCGAGGAGCTGACCGGCGTGCGCACGTTCCTCTCGATGCGGGCGCCGGGCGTGATCATGACGCCGGCGTCGAACACCGCCGCCGACCTGCTCGTCGCGCGCGGCACGCCGGTCGTCGAGGTCGACCGCCGGCTCGCGGCGTCGTCGTGCGACGCGGTCGTGATCGACAACGAGCGCGGCGCGCGCGACGCCGTCGAGCACCTGCTGCAGCTCGGCCACACGCGCATCGGCCTGCTGATGGCGAGGACGACGTGGACGACCGACGCGGGGCGCCTGCAGGGCTACCGCGCCGCGCTGACCGCGGCCGGCCTCAAGATCGACCGGCGGCTGATCGTCAAGATCGCGACGCACGCGGCCGACGCGACCGCGCGGATCGACGCGCTGCTCGACGAGCGGCCGACCGCGATCTTCGCCGCGAACAACCAGCTCGCCGAACAGGCGTGGCAGCTGCTGCGGAAGCGCAAGCAGGCAATCCCGCGCGACATCTCGCTCGTCGCCTTCGACGACGTGCCGTGGATGGGGATGGTGCAGCCGGCGATCACGGCCGTCGCGCAGCCGACGTTCGAGATGGGGCGCCGGGCGGCGCTCCTGCTGCTCCGCCGGCTCGAGGACCCGACGTGCGGCCGCACGGTCGAGGTGCTCGAGCCGCGACTGATCATCCGGGGGTCGACTGGAGGGAAATGAGCCACAAGAGCGAGTACGAGCAGGACGGCTACGTCCTCGTCCGGGGCGTCTTCGACGCCGGCGAGGTGGAGGCGATGCGGGACGCGATCGCCCGAATTCTGGAAACGGTTGCAGCCACCGAGCACGACCGGAGCCATACGTGGGCGGGCGTCGACCAGTCGCTCCAGCTGAAGGGCTTCCACGACCTCCAGTACCTCGACGCCGCCTTCACGCGCATGGTCGCGCAGCCGCGGCTCGTCGAGGTCCTGACCGAGCTGATCGGGCCGGACGTCCAGCTGCACCACTCGAAGATGCTCGTCAAGCCGCCCGAGCAGGGCGCGCCGTTCCCGATGCACCAGGACTATCCGTACTTCCCGCACGAGCGGCACACGGTGCTCGCGGCGAGCGTCCACCTCGACGACACCGACGAGGAGAACGGCTGCCTGCACGTCGTCCCCGGCTCGCATTTGCTGGGCCCGCTCGACGCGGAGGGCGACGCGCACACCGTCGACTACCCGCTCGAGAGCGGCACGCCCTGCCCCGCCGCCGCCGGCGACGTCCTCTTCTTCAACTACCTGACGATCCACGGCTCCGGGGTCAACCGGAGCTCACGGACGCGCCGGAACGTCCTCTTCCAGTACCGCGACCCGGCGGACGTCCCGCTCCCGAACGGCGACGGGGTCGAGGACCACGTCGACTGGGGGATGGGGCTGATGGTCGCGGGCGCGAATCCCGGCTTCTGGACCTGGCGGCCGAGATTTCGCATCCGCCAGTCCGAACTTGTCGGCCCGGCCGGCGTCTAAAGGGGCGTAGGGGTCCATTGACCACCCGGTCCGGATGTGGTTACGTTGCCACAGACTGGACCGGTCACTTGACGGATTCAACTCTCTGGAGGGTTCATACATGGAGGGTCGGAAAAAGCGCACCGCGATTCTCCTGGTCATGGCAGCGGCATTCGCCGCCGTCATCGCCGGGACGGCGGGCGCACGGGTGGACACCAAGTCCGCCGGCACGCTCAACATCTACGGCTACGGCCCCGGTGACGACGTGCAGGAGAACCGCGCCAACTACGCGGCGAACCAGCTCAACGGCACGACGATCAATCGTCCGGCCGGCAACTTCGACGACCAGGTCTTCCTGACCCGGCTCGCCTCGGGCGATGTGCCCGATCTCGTCCGCATGCCCCGCAACGCGCTCGCGATCTACGCGGCGAAGGGCGTTCTGCAGCCCGTCGACCAGTGCGTCGCCTCGGTCAAGGGCCAGTACCGCAAGGGTGCGCTGAACGCGATGACGTGGCAGGGCCACATCTACGGGCTGCCGGAGTTCACGAACCAGGTGACGATGGTCGTCAACGTCGACGCCCTGAAGGAGGCCGGCGTGCCGCTGTCGCAGGTGCAGATGAAGAACCTGCCGCAGCTGCTGAGGACGGCGAAGAAGCTGACGAAGTTCGACGGCAACGGCAACCTGACCCGGATCGGCTTCGACCCGAAGATCGACTCGGGCTTCGGCTTCCCGCTCTGGGTCAAGTACTTCGGCGGCAACGTGATCAGCAAGAACGGCCTCAAGGCGCAGATCAACACCGTGGCGGCCCGCAAGGCGCTGTCGTTCACGACTGCCGTGATCAACGCCGAGGGCGGCTGGAACAAGTTCGTCTCGTTCCGCAACACGTTCGACTTCTTCGGCGCGCAGAACCCGCTGGTCAAGGATCAGCTCGGCTTCTGGCCGATGGAGTCGTTCATCTACAACGTGTTCGCGAACAACTCGCCGAAGCAGAACATCGCGGCCCGCTACTTCACGAACCGCAAGGGCGGCCCGATCAGCTTCTTCGGCGGCAACGGCTGGGCGATCCCGAAGGCCTCGAAGAACGCGTCGGCCGCCTGTGACTACATGAAGGCCGTCACCTCCGTCGGTGCGTGGGTCTTCGCCGGCTCCAAGCGCCTCAACGCGCGCAAGGCCGCGAACCCGCCGCAGGCGTTCACGGGCCTCTACACGGCGAACGCCGCCGCGGACAAGAAGCTCTACGAGGACATCTACCACTCGACCGGCAACCCGGACTACGACGAAGCGGTCAAGTACCTCGTCAACGCCTCGAAGTACGGCTTCGAGCTGCCGCCGACCCCGGCCGGCTCGAAGTTCGCGGATGCCTACAACTCGGCCGTGCAGCGCGTGCTGACCGGTCAGCAGTCGATCAAGGCCGCACTCGCCCAGGCGCAGAAGGAAGCGCAGGCGGCGATCAACGCCAACAAGTAGAACATCGGACGCGTGACGAGCGTCACCGTCTCGAGCAGCACGGCGCCGGGCCCCTCGCGGGCCCGGCGCTGGCTGTCCGGCTTCCGCGAGCGGGAGACCTGGATGGCCTACCTCTTCATCTTCCCGTGGATCTTCGGCTTCCTCGTGTTCACGCTCGGGCCGATGATCTTCAGCGCCTACTACTCGTTCACGAACTACGGCGTCACGCAGATCGCCGGCATCGAGCCGACGAAGACCGTCGGCATCAAGAACTACCGACAGCTGTTCGACGACCCGTACATCGGCACCGCGCTCAAGAACACGTTCGAGTACGGGCTGATGATGGTGCCGGCCCGCATCATCGTCGCGCTCCTGCTCGCGCTCGTGCTCGTGCGCATCGGTGAGCGGCTCGGCGGCATCTTCCGGACGATCTTCTACATCCCGCACATCACGCCGCCGGTCGCCGTCGGCGTGCTCGTGCTGACGCTCTGGAACGGCGGGTACGGCATCGTCAACAAGGCGCTCGCCCACATCGGCATCCACGGCCCGTTCTGGACGACGTCGCCGGCCTGGATCAAGCCGACGATCGCGATCATGGACATCTGGGCGTGCGGCGGGACGATGGTGATCCTGCTCGCCGCGCTCTACGGCGTTCCGCGCCATCTCTACGAGGCGGCGTCGATGGACGGTGCGTCGAAGCTCCGCCAGTTCTTCAACGTGACGCTGCCGATGATCAGTCCGGCGCTCTTCTTCTGCTTCATCATCCTCACGCTCGCCGCGCTGAACCAGTTCGCGGTCGCCTATACCTCGTTCTTCAACTCCGGCTCGGGCTCGACGAACAGCGCAGCGCTCTTCTACGCGATCTACCTGTTCCAGCAGGCGTTCAAGTACTTCAACATGGGCTTCGCGTCGGCGATGGCGTGGCTGCTGTTCGCGATCAGCATGGTGATCACGGGCATCAACATCTTCATGACGAAGCGGTTCGTCTTCTACCAGAGCGACGCGCGCAACTGATGGCGACGTACGGCGGCCAGGAGAACGCGCCTCCGTTCGTCGAGGTCGGGGCCACGAACCCGATGCCGCAGACGGTGCGCCGCCGCCGGCGCCCGCAGCCGGATGCGAGCTGGATTACGAAAGGACTGTTCCTCGTCCTCCTCGTCCTCCTGGCGATCATCTTTCTCTATCCGTTCGCCTGGCTGCTGAGCGCCGCGTTCAAGCCCCGCGGCGAGACGTTCGACAACGCGCTCATCCCGCATCACTGGCACTGGAACTTCACCGGGCCGAAGCTCGACGAACCGGCGCCGCAGTACCTGTTCAACGTCGCCCCGGTCGCGCACTGGCTGTTCAACAGCTTCTGGATCAGCTTCCTCGGCGCGGCGCTGACGACGTTCTCGAGTGCGCTGATCGCGTTCGCGTTTGCGTACTTCCGCTTCCCGATGCGCAACCTGCTGTTCGGGATCCTGCTCGCGACGATGATGCTGCCGGGCGAGGTGACGATGATCCCCGTCTACCTCCTCTGGAACCACGTCGGCCAGTTCACGACGACGCACTCCTGGTTGCCGCACATCGGCACGGGCACGCAGTACCCGCTGTGGGTGCCGAATGCGTTCGGGAGCGCGTTCTACGTCTTCCTGCAGCGACAGTTCTTCTTAGGCATCCCGCGCGACTACTTCGAGGCGGCGCGGATCGACGGTGACGGCTACTGGTCGATGTTCCGCCGGATCGCGCTGCCGCTGGCGAAGCCGGCGCTCATCGTCACCTTCATCTTCGAGGTGCAGGCGAAGTGGTTCGACCTGATCACGCCGCTCATCTACCTGCGCGACCAGGCGACGTTCACCGTCCCGCTCGGGCTGAAGATCCTGCTCGATCGGTTCAACCCGTCGGGCGGCGGCATCGGCGACTACCAGGTGATCATCGCCGGCACGCTGCTCCTCGTTCTGCCGATGGTCCTCCTGTTCGCGATGTTCCAGAAGTACTTCATCCGCGGCATCGCGACCCAGGGCCGCAAGGGCTAGCGGCCGGTGGCCTCGGTCGACGCAGCGCAGGCCGTCGCCGCGGACGGCGCCGTCCGCGCACGAGCCGTGCTCGGCCTCGACATCGGCGGCACGAAGGTCGCGGCCGGCGTCGTCGACGCGGAGGGCGGAGTGCACGGGTTCGTGTCGGCGTCGACCGACCGCGACTCCGGCGCCGCCGTCGAGCGGCTGTTCGAGCTCGGCCGCACCGCGGTCGCCGAGTCGGGGCTCGAGATCGGTGCCGTCGGCATCGGCTGCGGCGGTCCGCTCGACTCGGATCGCGGCGTGCTCGTCGCCCCGCTGCACCTGCCGGGCTGGGAGAACGTGCCGATCGTCGAGCTCGCGACCGCGGCCTTCGACGTGCCGGGCGTGCTCGACAACGACGCCACGGCGGCGGCGGCCGGCGAGCACCGCTACGGCGCCGGCCGCGGCACGCAGACGATGGTCTACCTGACGATCTCGACCGGCGTCGGCGGCGGCGTGATCATCGACGGCAAGCTCCACCGCGGCCCGAGCGGCAACGCCGGCGAGCTCGGGCACGTCACGGTCGACTGGCACGGACGACGGTGCCGCGGCTGCGGCCGTCGCGGCTGCCTCGAGGCCTACGCGTCGGGCACGTCGATCGCAGAGCGCGCCGAAGAGGCCGGCATGCACGGCGCGTCCGCCGCGGATGTCGCGCAGGCGGCGCGTGCCGGGAACGTCGTCGCGGCTCGCGTCTGGGACGAGACATGCGAGGCGCTCGCGTGCGCGATCACGTCGATCGCCAACCTGCTCGAGCCCGAGATCGTCGTCCTCGGCGGCGGCGTCGTCCGCACGGGCGACCAGCTGCTCGCGCCCGTCCGCGCACGCGTCGCCGAGCAGATGATCGGGCCGCCTGTGCCGATCGTCACGGCGAAGGCGGGTGACGCCGTCGGCGTCGTCGGCGCGGCCGCCGTCGCCTACGAGCGCCTCGCAGCGTCTCTCGACTGATCGGATTACGAACTTGACGGGCGGGAAAGCGAAGAAGCGTGAGGGTCTTCGCCGCCGTCTTCTGCGCAGCGCTCGTGATCGTCGCCGCCGGCTGCGGCGGCAAGAAGAGCAGCAGCGGCTCGGACAGCGGCGCGCTGGCGCCCCAGTCCTCCTCGCAGCGCGGCGGCGAGACGCTGCGGATCTACGGCTTCGGGAAGGGCGACGACGTCGCAAACAACCGCGCGGCGCTCGCGAAGCAGGCGATCGCGCCGGCGAAGCTCGTCAATCCGGACGGCGCGTACGACCCTCAGCGTTTCCTGACCCAGCTCGCCTCGGGCAACGTCCCGGATCTGATCTACATCGACCGCCAGCAGGTGGCGACGCTCGCCGCGAAGGGCGCGCTGCTGCCGCTGCAGAGCTGCGTCGACGAGCACAAGATCGACCTCTCGCAATACCGGCAGGCGGCGCTCGACGAGGCGACGTACCAGGGGAAGCTCTACGCGCTGCCGGAGTTCACGAACCAACGGACGCTGATCGTGAACATGAAGGCCGTGAAGGCGGCCGGGCTCACGCTGTCGGACGTCTCGACGACGAACTGGGACAAGCTGAAGACCGTCGCGAAAAAGCTGACGACGATGAGCGGCGGCAAGGTGACGCGGATCGGCTTCGATCCGAAGATCCCCGAGTTCTTCATCATGTGGGCGCACGCGGACGGCGTCGACCTGCTGAGCGCCGACGGGAAGACCGCGAACCTGGACGATCCGAAGGCGGTCGAAGCGCTGCAGTACACGATGTCGCTGATCGACGAGCAGGGCGGCTGGAACAGGTTCAAGTCGTTCCGCGACACGTGGGACTTCTTCGGCGCGAAGAATCAGGTGGCGAGCGACCAGGTGGGCGCGTGGCCGATGGAGAGCTGGTACTGGAACGTCATGGCGGACAACTCGCCGGACGTCGACGTCGCGGCGGTGCCGTTCACCGACCGGCAGGGGAAGCCGTTCACGTACTTCTCCGGCAACGGGTGGGCGATTCCCGCCAAGGCGAAGAACCCGTCGCTCGCCTGTACGTGGATGAAGACGATCACGAGCGTGAAGGCGTGGGTGACCGCGGCGCAGAAGCGCGCGGCCGCAGCGGAGAAGGCGGGACAGCCGTTCACCGGCCTGTACACGGCGAACGCCGTCGCCGACAAGAAGATCGTCGACACGGTGTTCAAGCCGAGCTCGCCGGAGTGGGACAAGGCGGTCAAGCTGCTCACGTCGGTGCAGAAGGACGCGATCGTCTGGCCGGCGTCGCCGGCCGGCGCGCAGGTGCAGCAAGCGCTGTCGGATGCGATCGCGCGGGTGCAGGCGGGACAGCAGACGCCTGCGGCCGCGTTGAAGCAGGCGCAGCAGCAGGCGCAACGCGCGATCGACCAGGCGGCGAGCTAGGTAAAGTCGTCGGCGCCTCGGTGGGGCGCTGACGATGGCCGACGAATCTCGCAACGCGCTCGCCGAGCACCTCGATCTCGCGGGACGGATGGAGCCGCTACTCGGGCCCGCGGCGCGTGTTGCGGCGGCGATCGTTGCTGCGTACGAGCGCGGCGGCCGCGTGTACACGTTCGGCAACGGCGGCTCGTCCGCCGACGCCGCGCACTTCGCCGAGGAGCTCGTCGGGCGCTACAAGCGCGAGCGCCGTCCACTCGCGGCGCAGTCGCTCTCGATCGACGCGTCGGCGCTGACGTGCATCGCGAACGACTACTCCTACGACGAGGTGTTCGAGCGGCAGGTGCGCGGCTTCGTCCGCGACGCCGACGTGGTCATCGGCTTCTCGACGAGCGGCCGGTCGCCCAACGTCGTGCGGGGGCTCGCCGCCGCGCGCGAGCTCGGTGCCGCGACAGTGCTGTTCGCGGGCGCGGCCGGCGGCGAGGCGGAACACGTGCTCGCCGTGCCGTCCGAGTCGACGGCGCGCATCCAGGAGATGCACGTCCTGCTCCTGCACATGATCCTCGAGGAGGTGGACGCGTGGGCGGCCGCGCACTGACGAAGCTGCACATGATCGGCAACGCGCACATCGATCCGGTGTGGCTGTGGCAGTGGCCGGAGGGCTACCAGGAAGTGCGCGCGACGTTCCAGTCGGCGGTCGAACGGCTCGACGAGTATCCCGAGTACATCTTCACGTGCGACTCGTCGCTCTTCTTCGCCTGGGTCGAGGAGAGCGATCCGGCACTGTTCGAGCGGATCAGGGCGCATGTGCAGTCGGGGCGGTTCCAGGTGATCGGCGGCTGGTGGATCGAGCCCGACTGCAACATTCCGGGCGGCGAGTCGTTCGTGCGGCAGGCCCTCTACGGGCAGCGCTATCTGCAGGAGAAGTTCGGCGTCACCGCGACGACGGGCGCGAACATCGACTCGTTCGGCCACAACGCGACGATCCCGCAGATCCTGGCGAAGAGCGGCTGCGACTCGTACGTCTTCCTCCGCCCGGGGCCGAAGGAGAAAGAGCTGCCGGCGCCGCTCTTCCGCTGGGAGTCGCCGGACGGCTCGTCCGTCCTCGCGTACCGGATCCCGCACGAGTACCTCGCGCCGAAGGACGACATCGGCGAGCACGTCGAGACCGCGGTCGGGACGCTGCCCGAGGAGGGCGGCGAGTGGGCCGTGTTCTACGGCGTCGGCAACCACGGCGGCGGGCCGACGATCGCGAACCTCGAGCAGATCCGGAAGCTGGGCGCGCCGCTCGAGCCGAGCTCGCTGCGGGCGTTCTTCGACGGCGTCGACGGTCGCGACGTTCAGGTCGTGCGCGGCGAGCTGCAGTACCACGCGCGCGGCTGCTACACGTCGCACTCCGGGATCAAGCGCTGGAACCGCCGCGCCGAGAACTTGTTGCTGCGGGCGGAGAAGTGGAGCGCCGTCGCGGCGTCGATCGGCGTGCAGCGCTATCCGCACGACGAGCTCGAGCAGGCGTGGAAGCTGCTTCTCTTCAACCAGTTCCACGACACGCTCGCGGGCACGTCGATCATGCCGGCGTACGAGGACGCGCGCGACCAGCTCGGCCACGCGTCGTCGATCGCCGCGAATGCGTTCAACGCGGCCGTGCAGTCGATCGCGCGGCAGATCGACGTTCCGCACGAGGACGACATCCGGCCGGTCGTCGTCTTCAACCCGCACCCGTGGCCGGTCGAGACCGTCGCCGAGATCGAGTACACGTGGATGCGCGAGTCCGGTGCGAGCGTCTGCGACGAGGACGGCTGCGACATCCCGATGCAGCACACGCGTGCGCTGACGACGATGAGCAGCGCGCGGGCGCGGCTCGCGTTCCCGGTCGAGCTGCCGCCGCTCGGCTACCGCACCTACCGCGTGCGGCCGTGGACGGTCGAGCTGCCGGCGGTGACGCCGCTCGAGAACGAGCATCTGAAGCTCGAGATCGACCCGGCGACGGGACGCATCGCGTCATTGCTGTTGAAGGCGACGGGCGTCGATCTCGCTGCGCCCGGTGCGAAGCACGCCGTCGTGATCGACGACCCGTCCGACACGTGGGGGCATGACGTCGTCGCGTACGACCGGGAGATCGGTGAGTTCGAGTGCACGTCGGTGCAGGTGATCGAGACCGGGTGCGTGCGTTCGATCGTCCGCGTCGAGAGCGCGTACGGCTCGTCGAAGCTGCGCGAGGACTACGTCGTCAGCGCGGGCGTGCCGTACGTCGACGTGCGCATCGCGCTCGACTGGCACGAGCCGCTGAAGCTGCTGAAGCTCCGCTATCCGACCTCGGTCGACACCGACGAGGCGACGTTCGAGACGCCGTACGGCCACATCGTCCGTCCGGCGACGGGGGACGAGCAACCGGGCCAGTCGTGGGTCGACGTCTCCGGCGACGATCGCGGCCTGACCGTGATCAACGACGCGAAGTACGGCTACGACGTCCGTGGCGGCGACGTCGGGATCAGCGCGGTGCGCTCGCCGGTGTGGGCGTGGCACGACCCGCGGGAGCTCGAGGAGGGCGGCGACTTCGAGTACATGGATCTCGCGCGCCAGCTGTTCACGGTGCGGCTCGTCCCGCACGCCGGCGACTGGCGGGCGGCCGGCGCGGTGCGGCGGGCGCTCGAGCTGAACCAGCCGCCTTTCGCGCTGATCGAGACGTACCACGACGGCTCGCTGCCGCAGCGGCAGTCGTTCGCCGACGACGGCGGCGGCGACGTCGTCGTCACCGTCGTCAAGCGTGCCGAGGACGACGATGCGACATGGGTCGTGCGCGCCGTCGAGTCGGGCGGGCGGGAAGCATCGGCGCGCATCGAGATCTTCGGCCAGACGATCGAGGCGCGGTTCGGGCCGTACGAGATCAAGACGTTCGTCGGATCCAGGGAGACGGGCCTGCTCGAGTGGTAGGCACGTCCGAGTGGCAGCTGCGCGGGTGGCTGGGCGACGAGTGGCGCTGGCACGTGAACAAGCCGTGGGACATGCCGGGCTGGCTGCCGGCGCACGTCCCCGGCAGCGTCGTCGACGACCTCGTGCGCGCGGGCGAGCTGCCGACGCCGTACTTCGAGCGCAACTCGCGGCTCGCCGAGTGGGCCTCGGCGCGCACGTGGGTGTACCGCACGCGCGTCGCCGGCGTGCAGACGCTCGAGTTCCAGGGCGTCGACTACGCGTGCGAGGTCTTCGTCGACGGCGAGCCGGTCGCGGGGCACGTCGGGCCGTTCACTCCGTTCCGTGTCGAGATCCCGGCGGGCGCGCATCTGCTCGCCGTCGCTGTGCACGCGGCGCCCGAGAGCGAGGCGCAGGTGGGAAGGACGTCGCGCGTCCGCGTGCACAAGCCGCGCATGAACTACGGCTGGGACTTCTGCCCGCGGCTCGTCCATCAGGGGATCTGGCGGCCGGTCGGAGCGCCGCGCTCGTACCCGCGGGTGTCGTTCGACGGCGCGGTGGGCCGCGTCGAGCTCGACGGCGAGGTGCTGCTCGAGGTCGAGCAGCCGGAGTTGTGGTGGCCGAACGGCGCCGGCGAGCAGCGGCTCTATCGCGCGGGCGACTGGGAGGTCGGCTTTCGCACGATCGAGCTCGTCGCGAACGAGGGTGCGCCGGCCGACGCACTGCCGTACACGCTCGTCGTCAACGGCGAGCGCGTCTTCATGCGCGGCTGGAACTGGGTGCCGATCGACGTCAACTACGGCGTGCCGCAGCCGGAGAAGCTCGAGCGGTTGCTGCGGCTCGTGCAGCAGGCGAACGTCAATGTCCTGCGCGTCTGGGGCGGCGGCGTCATCGAGAGCGATGAGTTCTACGCGTGGTGCGACCGGCTCGGCATCCTCGTCTGGCAGGAGTTCTCGCAGTCGTCGTCAGGCCTCGAGTCGACGCCGTCCGACGATCCCGACTTCGTCGCGGCGCTCGCCGCCGATGCGCGGCAGATCGTGCCGTCGCGCGCGCACCATCCGTCGCTCTTCGCGTGGTGCGGCGGCAACGAGCTCGCGTGGCCCGACGGCGAGCCGATCGACGAGCGCTCGCCGGCGATCGCCGCGCTGGGCGACGTCGTGCGCGAGCTCGATCCGGCCCGGGTGTGGCTCGCGACGTCGCCGACGGGCCCGAAGGGGACGTGGGACATGCACGGCCCGTGGGAGCACCAGGGGCTGCGCAAGCACTACGAGCACTACGACTCGCGGACGAACCTGATCCATTCCGAGTTCGGGGTCGAGGGGATGACGAACCGCGACGCGCTGGACGCGCTGATCGCGCCGGCGCACCGGTGGCCGGCCGACCGGTCGAATCCCGTGTACGAGCATCTCGGGGCGTGGTGGAACAACGCGCCGCTCGTGCAGGAGGCGTTCGGCGGGCGGATCGCGGACGTCGAGACGATGCGCCGCGCCTCGCAATGGCTGCAGTACGAGGGGCTGCGCTACGCCGTCGAGGCGACGATCCGCCGCGCGTGGCGCGCGAGCGGCGTGCTGCCGTGGCAGTTCAACGAGTCGTTCCCGAACGCGTGGTGCACGTCGGCAGTCGACTGGCACGGCAATCCGAAGCCTGTCTACTTCGGCGTCGCCCGCGCCTATCGCGGTGCGCCGAGCGCGCAGTTCGCGACGTGCGCGTGGGGCGGGCTCGGCGAGGTGCGGGCGACGGTGCGCTCGCCGGCGCGGCTCGTCGATCTCGACGGACGCGTGGTCGCCGAGGCGTCGGAGGGGGAGATCGCGGCGCCGCTCGACGCGTTCGCCCACGACGTCTTCCTGCTCGACCTTGTGACAAATCGTTACGTGCTGTCGCGGACCGAGAACCTCGCGCCGCTGCTGGACCTGCCGCCGGCGACGCTGTCCCTCGCGGGCGGCGTCCTGCGCAATACGGGCGCCGTCGCCGCGCTCGGCGTCGTCACCGACGGCGACGTGCTCGACCTGCTGCCCGGCGAGGAGCGCGAGCTCGACGGCGAGCGCGCGGAGGGCTGGAATGCTCGCCTGTAGCGGCCTCGCTCCAGACGGGTCCCCTGTCGACGGGTTCGAGTGGGACGGCGCGACCGTTTCATATACGGGGGTCACCCCCGTTGACGCTTCCGTTCGACTTTCGCTGCACTTACCGCCGACGGACGATCCGCAATGGCTCGTGCCCGGCGTCTTCTACGGCGAGAACCGGCCGGCGGAATGCACGAGGATCTTCCCGCGCTTCACCGAGCACGTCGACGTCGAGCGGATGGAGTCGAACACGTGGTCCTTCCGCGCGGACCGCTGCGCGACGCCGGCCGTCTTCGCCCGTGGCGGCGGGCTGCTGACGCGGGAGCGCTCGCCCGTCGGCCAGGCAGGCGTCGGCTTCGCCCACCGCGACGGCGCACCGACGATCTGGCTCGACTTCCCGTACCGCGAGGAGCCGGTCCGCTACGACGGCTCGAACATGCCCGCGCCGGCCGACGTCCAGACGTACCGCTGGACGCCGGGCGAGCAGATCGAGCTCGACGTGCGCGCGACCGACGGCGACTGGCGCACGCAGCTCCGCGCTAGTGACGAATTGTCACAAGCGGCATGGGTCTCGGTGGCCGATGCGGCCGCGCTCGCCGCGTACGGGTTGCACACGTGGCATTACAAGCCGGAGCCGGCGCGGCTGATCGAGACGCGGTCGTTCGACGGTTCCGAGGAGCGCGACCACATGCACGTGTCGTGGGTGAGCGGCGCGCCGTACGCGTACGCACTGCTCCGCCACGGCCGCCGCGTCGGCAGCGAGGACTACGTCGCGGCCGCCGAGGCGGTGCTCGACCACATCGCCGGCAACCTCGCACCGGCCGGGATCTTCTGGCCGCAGTGGACGCACGACCGCGGGTGGACGTGGGGGTGGCACCCCGACCATGCGCGCGCGCACTCGCGCACGCTCGCCGACGCGGCGCTGTTCATGCTCCGCGCCGGCGGCCGCTGGCGCGACGCCGCGCTCTCGAACGTCGCAGTCGCTCTGCGCGCCCAGCGCGCCGACGGCGCGCTGCCCGCCGCGCTGCACCTCGAGACGGGCGAGCCGGTCGGCTGGGACGGAACGGCCGGCATGTCGTGGATCCCGGCGTTCGTCGCCGCGGGCGAGTTCGACGCGGCACGGCGCGCCGGCGAGTACTACGCACGGTTCGAGACGTGGTTCGGCGCGCCCGAGGACGTCGACCTCGCCCCGACCTCGGAGGACGGCTATGCCGCGGTCATGGCCTTCGTCGCGCTCGCGGACTGGGAGACGGCACGGCGCGCCGCCGACTGGACGCTGACGTTCCGCTACTCGTACGACGTCGACTTCGCGCCCGGGACGACGCTCGGCGACTACGGCTTCAAGTCGCTCGGCGCCGACCAGGCGTCGGCGGCGAACCAGCACCTGCACGCGTTCGGGTTGATCTGCCTGCCGGAGTTCGTGGCCCTCGGCGAGCCGTACCGAACGTCGGTCCTCCAGCACCTCGAGTGCTTCCGCCAGTTCATCGCGCGCGACGACGGCGACTTCGGCGCGCGAAAGGGCATGGCCGCCGAGCGCTACCTGCAGACCGACTGCTTCGGCCCGAAGGGCACGGTCGACCCGCTCTCGCACGCCTGGTCGCTCGGCGTCCTCCTGCTCGCGTGCGAGGAGGTGATCGCATCCTCTGGGGAGTAGCGACCTCCGCGTTCCAGATCGAAGGCTCGCTCGACGCCGACGGGCGCGGGCCTTCGATCTGGGATGCCTTCCCCAGTGGCGACGGTGAAACGGGCGCCGTCGCGTGCGACCACTACCGCCGCTGGCGGGAGGACGTCGACCTGATCGCGTCGCTCGGCGTCAACGCGTACCGCTTCTCGATCGCGTGGCCGCGGCTGCTGCCCGAAGGCTCGGGTCGCGTCGAGCAACGCGGCGTCGACCACTACTCGCGCCTGATCGACGCGCTGCTCGAGCGCGGCATCGAGCCGGTGGTCACGCTGTTCCACTGGGACCTGCCCGCCGCGTACGACTGGCGCAACCGCGAGACGGCCGAGCGCTTCGCCGAGTTTGCAACACTTTGTTACAAGCACTACGGCGACCGGGTGAAGTGGTGGCTGACGATCAACGAGCCGTGGATCGTCGGCCTGCTCGGCTTCCTGCTCGGCCTGCACGCGCCGGGGATCAAGGACGACGTGCTCGGCGAGGTCACGGCCTTTCACCACCTGTTGCTCGCGCATGGGCTCGCGACCCGGGCGTACGGCCACGAGCACAACCTCGGCATCGCGCTCAACCTCTTTCCGCACTACCCGGCGAGCGAGCAGCCCGCCGACGCGGATGCGACCTACGGCAGCGACGGCTACACGAACCGCTGGTTCCTCGACCCGCTCTACGGCCGCGGGTATCCCGACGATCAACGGCGACGCTACGAAGAGCTCGTCGGCCCGCTCGACTTCATCCGCGACGGCGACCTCGAGACGATCGCCGCGCCGACGGAGTACCTCGGCGTCAATTACTACGCGCCGCGCGTGATCGAGGCCCGCCCCGGCGACCGGCCGTGGCCGTGGCGGGTGGTCGTGCCCAGCGAGTGGAAGACGACGGCCGGCTTCACCGGCGGCGTCGCCTCGACCGACGCCGGCACGCCGATCGTCCCGAGTGGCCTGACCGACCTGCTGACGCGGCTCCACCGCGACTACGGGCCGCGGATCATGATCACCGAGAACGGCGCCGTCTTCCCGGAGTCGCCGCACGACGAGCGGCGCGTGCAGTTCCTCAAGGATCATGTCGTTGCGATGGAGGCAGCGATCGAGCAGGGCGTCGACGTGATCGGCTACTGCCACTGGTCGCTCATGGACAACTTCGAGTGGAAGCTCGGCTACGCGCAGCGCTTCGGCCTCGTGCACGTCGACTACGAGACCCAGGAGCGCACCGTCAAGGACAGCGGCCGCGCGTACCGTGAGCTGATCCGGAGCAGGCGGTGAACGTCCTCGTCGTCATGGCCGACCAGCTCGTCCCGTTCCTGACGAGCCCGTACGGCGATCCCGTCGCGCGCACGCCGAACATGCAGCGCCTCGCCGACGAGGGCATCCGCTACGACGCCGCGTACACGCCGTACCCGCTCTGTTCGCCCGCGCGCGCCGCGTTCATGACGGGCGACTACGCGTCGAAGCACGGCTGCTACGACAACGCGGCGATCCTCCCGGCGGACGTGCCGACGGTCGCGCACTCGCTGACGCTCGCGGGCTACGACACCGTCCTCAGCGGGAAGATGCACTTCGTCGGGCCGGACCAGCTGCACGGGTTCGCGAAACGGCTGACGACGGACGTCTATCCCGCCGCGATGGACTGGGTGCCGATGCAGGATCCCGAGGGGCGCTTCGTCCGCGGCGGCCACGCGCGCAGCTACGTGCCGCCGCGCGTCGGCGTCGTCCCGTGGTCGAAGTTCCTCGCCTACGACGAGGAGACGCACTTCCGCGCGCTCGAGTACCTCCGCAACGCGCCGGAAGAGCCTTTCTTCCTGGTTGTCTCGTACCACCATCCGCACGACCCGTTTCAGGTGACGCAGGAGCTGTGGGATCTCTATGACGGCGTCGACATCCCGATCCCCGAGACACCGGACGACGTCGAGTACTCGGCGATGGACGTGTGGGCGAACGAGGCGCACGAGACCGACGCCGTCGACCTGCGCGACCCGGACAACCTGTGCGCGTTGCGGCGCGCGTACTACGGGCTCGTCACGTACATCGACCGCAAGCTCGGCGAGCTGCTCGACGCGATCCCCGACGACACGCTCGTCATCTTCACGAGCGACCACGGCGACATGCTCGCCGAGCGGGCGATGGTGCAGAAGCGCTGCTTCTACGAATGGAGCGCCCGCATCCCGCTGCTCGTGCGCCACCCGGACGGCCGCCGCGGAGTCGTCGACACGCCGGTGTCGCTGCTCGACCTCGCGCCGACGATCCTCGACGTCGCCGGCGCGGAGGAGCGGCTGCCGATGGACGGCGGCAGCCTGTTCGAGCCGAGCGGCGTCGTCTTCTCGGAATACCACGTCGAGAAGGTGCGCGCGCCGTGCTTCATGGTCCGCCGCGACAACTGGAAGTACGTCTATATCCACGGCCACGGCGAGCAGCTCTTCGATCTCGACGCCGACCCGCACGAGTGGATGAATCTCGCGGGCGAGCACGACACGTCGGAGGTGCGCGCGTTGATTCTCGAGCAGTTCGACCCGGACGCGATCGCGCGCCACGGCGCCGCGAGCGTCCGCCGCCGCGACCTGATCGCGCGCGCGATGGCGCGCACGACGACGCGCTGGGACTACTCGCCGTTCTTCGACGCGACGAAGCAGTACGTCCGATGAAGCTCGCGGTCGTCGGCGGCGGCTCGACCTACACGCCCGAGGTGATCGACGGGCTCGTCCGGCTGCGGGCGCAGCTGCCGGTCGACGACCTCTGGCTGCACGACACGAACGAGGAGCGGCTCGCCGTCGTCGCCGGCTTCGCGCGGCGGATGCTCGACCGCGCCGGCCACCCGCTGCGAGTCGAGACGACGGCGCGCCTCGACGACGCGGTCGAGGGCGCGGACGCCGTCCTGATCCAGATCCGCGTCGGGGGCCAGGCGGCGCGGATGGTCGACGAGTCCGTGCCGCTCGCCTGCGGCTGCCTCGGCCAGGAGACGACCGGCTTCGGCGGGCTCGCGAAGGCGCTGCGCACGGTGCCGATCGTGCTCGGGATCGCCGACCGTGCCCGCACGCTCGCGCCCGACGCGTGGATCGTCGACTTCACGAACCCGGTGGGCATCGTCACGAAGGGGTTGCTCGACGCCGGCCACCGTGCGGTCGGCCTCTGCAGCGCGGCCATGGTGTTCCAGCGCCACTTCGCGAAGATCCTCGAGGTCGAGCCGGCGCGGATCGAGCTCGACCATCTCGGCCTGAACCATCTGACGTGGGAGGTCGGCGTCCGCCTCGACGGCGACGACGTGCTGCCGCGCCTCCTCGGCGACGAGCACGCAGAGCGCGTCGCCCGCGCGACCGGGTTGCCGGCGCCGCTCGTGCAGCGGCTCGGCAACGTCCCGTCCTATTACCTGCACTACTTCTACGAGCACGACGCCGTCGTCGAGGAGCAGCAGCGGAGCAAGTCGCGCGCCGAGCTCGTCTCGGAGATCGAGGCGGAGCTGCTGCACCTGTACGCGGACGAGTCGCTCGTCGAGAAGCCGGAGCTGCTGCAGCAGCGCGGCGGCGCCGGCTACTCCGAGGCGGCCGTCGAGCTGATCGCGAGCCTCCTCGGCAGCGCCGGCCCTCCGCCGGAGGCGGGGTCTGCCGGCCGGGCGTCGGCGGGGT
>DASXWV010000095.1:0-30970 GCA_036503495.1 Gaiellaceae bacterium | reverse complement strand
TGGGTGCGCTTCGTCGACGGCATCCACTTCTTCTCGCGCGAGCGGCGCGAGGAGGTCCGGCTGCTCGGCTTCTAAGAGATCGAACCAGAATGACGCTCGTCGAGCGGTCGCGATAGGCGAGTGCAGCGCAAGGACGCGTGGAGCGCCGATAGTTCAATTATCGGCGCGACCGAGGACGCGGCGATGCGCCGCATAGCGCGGCCCGCGCGACACAGTCGCTCATTCCGGTTCGGTCTCCGAGGCGAGGCAGGCAACCGGAAAATCAACAACCCCCGGACGGGGTACCAAGGTTCACCGGTTTCGCTCCGATCTTGGTGGTGTCCCTGCGGCGAAGGACTGGCGAAGATGAACGACGACAACCGGCAGGCGCCTCGGCTTGGCGAGGTGCTCGTGCATCACGGTTACATGAGTGCGGCTCAGCTCACCGATGCGCTCGGCGAGCAGCAGCGGACCGGGCGTCCGCTCGGCGAGATCATCGTCGAGCGCGGCTACGCGCCCGGCCCGATCGTTGCGCAGGCGCTGGCGACACAGCACGGCGGCATGGTCAAGACGGAGTACGGCTACGCGACCGGCTTCACAGCGACCGTGCGGGCGGCTGCCGCGGCGCCGGCTGTGCAGGCGCCCGAGCAGCACCAGCAGCCGTCGAGCGATCCCCGCGACGGCCAGATCATGGAGCTGCACCGGCTGCTCCAGACCCGCGAAGCCGAGATCGAGCGGCTGCAGGACATGATCGGCCAGCTGCGCGCTCAGTGCGTCGACGCGGCGAAGGTCAAGGTCCGCGCGGCGGAGCTCGAGGCCGAGCTGCAGCGGCTGCGCGGCGTGTCGCCGCTCGCCGTCTAGCGCTTCGGGCCGACGATCTCGTCCAGCTTCGCGACGCTGTCGCGGGGGGCGACGCTGATGCTGTTGCGGCGGTTGTTCGCGTACTCGACGCCGATGATGTCGCACGCGTCGCGGAACAGCTGCTGGATGTCGAGCGACTCGTTGCTGAAGAAATAGCGCGGGTAGGCGTACTTGCCCTGCCAGACCTTGTTCGACACTCGGCAGCCGTCGGAATGGATCAGCCCTCGCACGAACATGCCCGGCTCCTGCCAGACATACGCCCACTGCCATGCGGTCAGCTCGATCTTGCGGGTGTGCTTCATCCCCGGGCCGTGCTGCGGGAAGAGGCACGGCCACGATCGCGACTGCGACGAGATCTCGGCCATGTTCGCGCCTCGGGCGTACTCGTAGACGTGGACGCGGTTCGCCGGCATTACCGCCGCGATCGCATCGGCGATCTCACGGATGATCTGCGGGTAGCGGATGTCCTGAAAGATCCGCAGCTTCCAGACGCGCTTCGGCGCCTTCGAGATCGTTCCGTCGCCGAGGTAGATCCCCAATAGGTACGCATACTGCTTCGCAGGCAGCGCGGAGAAGTCGTGCTCGGGGTGGCCGCAGGCCGGACAGCCGCCGACGCGCGGGTGTCGCACCTTTCCATTCACCCAGTCGCGGATCGTGCCGCGAGGGATCCCGGTGATCCGGGCGATCTGGCAGTGGTTCAGGCCTCCGCGTGCGAGCTCCCGAACCCGATCGACTTCCTCGGGCGGGCGCATCGAGTGCGGCCGGTGGGATTCGAACCCACACGCCCCGAAGGACAGCGCATTTTGAGTGCGCGGAGTCTGCCAGTTCCTCCACGGCCGCCTTGCTTGCTCCATCGTACGCGCGGACAGCGAGTTCCGAAACGGCCCTATATGCCATGTCTCACAAGCACGACCCCTACTTGAAAACACGGCTCAAGCAGGGGATACTCGCCCGCACAAGAAGGGTCGTTCTTCCGCGGAAATATCCCAACCGGGTTGGAGGAGGTAGCGTGAAGAAGAAGGTCTCCCTGCTGGCGTTCGTGGGGGTGCTCGTCGTGGCCGCCGCATTCGCCGGCATCTCCGGCACGGCTCGGAGTGCGTCGAAGGTGAACGCGCTCCCGTCGTCGTCGTGCGGGCCGATCGTCTACAAGGGGTCGGGCAAGCCCGACTTCCTCATCGCGTCGGACCTGCCGCTGCAGGGCGCGATTCGGAAGCAGACCGTGCAGATCTCGCGGGCGATGATCTGGGCGCTCCAGCAGAAGGGCTGGAAGGCAGGCAGCTGGAAGATCGGCTACCAGTCGTGTGACGACTCGACCGCGCAGGCCGGCGGTTGGGACTCGGGGAAGTGCGCGACCAACGCGCGCCTCTACGCGACGAACACATCGGTCATGGCGGTCGTCGGGACGTTCAACTCCGGCTGCGCGAAAATCGAGGTGCCGATCCTCAACCGCAGCCATCCGGGCCCGGTCCTGATGGTCAGCCCGGCGAACACGAACCCCGGCCTCACGAAGAAGTGGGATCCGGGCGAGCCCAACAAGTACTACCCCACGGGCCACCGCAACTACGCCCGCGTCGTCGCGACCGACGACTTCCAAGGCCCGGCGGACGCCCTGTGGTCGCAGGCGCTCCACTTCAAGAAGGTGTTCGTGCTGAACGACAAGCAGACCTACGGCTTCGGCGTCGCCAAGACGTACCAGGCAGCGGCGAAGAAGCTCGGGATCAAGGTCGTCGGCTTCCAGGGCTGGGACGCGAAGGCGTCAAGCTATGAGGCCCTCGCGAACACGATCAAAGCGTCCGGTGCGCAGGCTGTCTTCCTCGGCGGCATCGCGTGCAACAACGGCGCGAAGCTCATGCAGGACATCAAGTCGGTCAATCCGAAGATCCAGCTCCAGATGCCGGACGGGTTCTCCGACCCGAACGCGAACGGTGCGGTCGCCAACGGCGCGTACATCAGCGTCGCGGGCCAGCCGCCGAAGTCGCTGACGGGCTTCGGTGCGACGTTCGTGAAGAGCTTCGGCAAGTCGATCGGCGCCACCCCGAACCCGTACGCGGCGTACGGCGCGCAGGCGATGCTCGTCGCCCTGCAGGCCGTCGGCGCGCACGGCGGCGACCGCGCGGCGATCACCCGCACGGTGTTCGGGCTGCGCATCACCGGCGGCGTGCTCGGCAACTTCGCGATCAACAACCAGGGCGACACGAACGCCCTCGCGATCACCGTCTACAAGCAGCAGGGCAAGAACCTGAACCCTGTCAAGACGCTGACGCCGTCCGCCAGCCTCGTCGGCGGGTAACGGCACGACGCAGCAGTGAAAGCACCGGGGGAGGCATCGCCTCCCCCGGTGCGTCTTTGATCCGCGGCCATGGCAACCAACGTCGCTACACAAGCACCACTGAGGGCCCGTCGCACGGCGGTCTCCTACCTGATGCCGATCGCGGCGATGCTGCTGCTCGCGCTGCTCGCCCTCTGGCTGATCGTCAACTTCGTGAAGGGCCCGGCGTACTTCACGAACATCGCGTTCATCGGCTTGACGAACGGCGCGGTCTACGCGCTCGTCGCGCTCGGGTACACGCTCGTCTACGGCATCCTCGAGCTGATCAACTTCGCGCACGGTGACGTGTTCATGCTCGGCGCGCTGATCTCGGCGTCGATGATGATCACGCACTTCGGCGTCACGACGCACTCGTCGACCGGCTTCCTCGTGATCTCGATCATCGGGTCGCTCGTCGTGACGATGATCGCGTGCGGCTTGATCAACGCGACGATCGAGTTCGTCGCGTACCGGCCGTTGCGCGGCGCTCCTCGACTTGCGCCCTTGATCACCGCGATCGGCGTCTCGTTCATCCTCGAGGACATCGCGATCGGCTGGAAGCAGACCGGCTACACGGCGGTGCCGAACGTCCTGCCGAAGGGCAACGTGTTCTCCGTCGGGGGCATCTCGTACACGTGGGAGAAGTTGATCGTCGTCTTCATCACCGTGCCGGTGCTCGTCGCGCTCGTCTACCTCGTGCAGCGGACGCGGCAGGGGAAGGCGATGCGCGCGACCGCGCAGGATCGCGACGCGGCCGCGATGATGGGCATCAACGTCAATCGGACGATCTCGTTCACGTTCCTGATCGCCGGAGGCCTCGCCGGTGCCGGCGGCCTCGTGTACGCGCTGTACTTCGGCCAGGTCAGGTACGACACCGGCTACCAGCTCGGGCTGATCGCATTCACTGCCGCCGTGCTCGGCGGCATCGGCAACCTCCCCGGCGCGGTGCTCGGCGCACTCTGCATCGGCTTCATCCAGGCGTTCAACGAGGGACTGCGCTGGCACTCGCCGGGCAGCGACTGGACGCAGTCGATCGTCTTCTCGATCCTCATCCTCATCCTCGTCTTCCGTCCCGAGGGCCTCCTCGGCGAACGGACACCGGAAGGCGGCTGACGTGCGCACCGCGATCTCCGACGCATGGTGGACCGGGCTCGGCGCGGTCGGGCTGCCGCGGCAGCGCTGGCGCTCGTTCCCGCGGACGACGCGGCGCGCCGTCAAGGCGGTGATCTGGCTCGCGATCCTCCTGATCCTGATCGCGGCGTTCGGCGTGTGGAAGGCGTCGGCGTTTGCGGTTGCGGCGGTGATCGCGCTGCTTGTCGTCCCCGCGTGGAACCGGCTGCCCCACGGCAAGTTCATCGTGCCGGTGATGGTGCTCGGCATCGCGATCGCGTACCCGTACTACAACACGTCGATGCCCCAGCTGCCGATCTTCGGGCCGTTCCCGCAGATCTCGACGATGGTCGTGATGATGATCTTCACGATGATGGCCCTCGGGTTGAACTTCGTCGTCGGCTACGCGGGGCTGCTCGATCTCGGCTACGTCGCGTTCTATGCGATGGGCGCGTACATGGCGGGCTGGTTCGCGTCGAACCAGTTCGCCAACCAGAAGCTCAACTTCGGCGCGGTCGGCCTCTATCCCGGCTGGTCCGGCTTCCACATCTCGCTCTGGGTCGTGCTGCTGATGGCCGGGATCGCGACGTCGATCATCGGCGTCCTGATCGGCCTGCCGACGCTGCGCCTGCGCGGCGACTATCTCGCGATCGTCACGCTCGGGTTCGGCGAGATCATGCCGCAGGTCGCGCGCAACGGCGACAACCTCTTCGGCACCGGCTTCAACCTGACGAACGGGACGGGCGGCATCACGCCGATCGACGGGCCGGGCTTCGGCAACTGGGCCGACCAGCACCTGCACCTGCCGTCGAACTACCTGAACGCGTCGAACTTCGACTCGCTCTTCTTCTGGACGGCGATCGTGCTCGTCCTGATCACCGTGTTCTGCTCGATGCGGCTGCGCGACTCGCGGCTCGGGCGCGCCTGGATCGCGATTCGCGAGGACGAGACGGCCGCGGCGGCGATGGGGATCCCGCTGATGCGCACGAAGACGTGGGCGTACGCGACGGGCGCGTTCTTCGGCGGCGTCGCCGGCGCGTACTACGCGAGCTACAAGAGCGGCGCGTTCCCCGACGACTTCTTCTTCAACATCTCCGTCTTCATCCTCTGCATGGTCATCCTCGGCGGGATGGGGAACATCTGGGGCGTCATCTTCGGCGCCTGCTTCCTCGCGTACCTCGACCGCGAGGGTCTCGCCAACGTCGGCGCGTGGTTCAGCACGCACACGCACCGCCAGATCGACGTGCCGAAGTACGAGTTCGGCATCTTCGGGCTCATCCTCGTGATCACGATGCTCTTCCGGCCGGAGGGGCTGATCCCGTCGCAGCGCCGTGCGGCGGAGCTGCACGAGGGCGTGCACGACGAACCGCTTTACGACCACGAGATCGCCGGTGCCTGACGCGCTCCTCGAGACGCAGCAGCTGCGCAAGGAGTTCGGCGGCCTCATCGCCAACGCCGACGTCGACTTCACGGTGCCGCCGAACTCGATCGTCTCGCTGATCGGCCCGAACGGCGCCGGCAAGACGACGTTCTTCAACATGCTGACCGGCGTCTACAAGCCGACGGCGGGTCGGGTGTTCTTCGGCGGCGAGGACATGACGAACAAGCCGCCGCACGCGTTCACGCAGCGCGGGATCGGCCGCACGTTCCAGAACATCCGCCTGTTCCAGAACATGACCGCGCTCGAGAACGTGCTCGTCGGCATGCACGTCCGGCTGAAGGGCAACCTGTTCGAGGCGATCGCGCGCACGCCGCGCGTGCGCAAGGAGGAGGCGGCGGCGCGCGACCGCGCACGCGAGCTCCTCCAGTACTGCGGGCTCGTGCGCAAGGACCAGGTGATCGGGCGCAACCTCTCGTACGGCGACCAGCGCCGGCTCGAGGTGGCGCGCGCACTCGCGACGGAGCCGAAGCTGCTGCTGCTCGACGAGCCGACGGCGGGGATGAACCCGCAGGAGACGGCCGAGTTCACCGCGTTCGTCGGCCGCCTCCGTGAAGAGCGCGACCTCTCGGTGCTGCTGATCGAGCACGACATGCGCGTCGTCATGGGCGTCTCCGACCGCGTCACCGTGCTCGACTACGGCGAGAAGATCGCCGAGGGGACGCCGGCGGAGATCCAGCGCAACGAGCGCGTGATCGAGGCGTATCTCGGCGCGGCGGCGGTGAGCCACTCGTGAACGCGGCCGAACCGCTCCTCCGGCTCGACGGCGTCCAGACGTACTACGGCTCGATTCAGGCGCTGAAAGGCATCTCGATCGAGGTGTTCGAGGGCGAGATCGTGACGCTGATCGGCGCGAACGGCGCCGGCAAGTCGACGACGCTGCGCTCGATCAACGGGCTCAACCACCCGCGGCACGGGACGATCCGCTTCCAGGGGACCGACATCACCAGCACCGCGCCGCACGACATCGTCAAGATGGGGATCGCGCAGTCGCCGGAGGGACGGAAGCTGTTCCCGCGCATGAGCGTCGTCGAGAACCTCGAGATGGGCGCGTTCCAGCGGAAGGACAAGCATGCATTCCAGGAGGACATGGATCGCGTGTTCACGCTCTTCCCGCGGCTCGCCGAGCGGCGGTCGCAGAAGGCCGGGACGATGTCCGGCGGCGAGCAGCAGATGTGCGCAATCGGCCGCGCGCTGATGGCGAGGCCGAAGCTGCTGATGCTCGACGAGCCGTCGATGGGGCTCGCCCCGATCTTCGTGCAGCGGATCTTCGACACGATCGTCGAGGTGAACAAGCAGGGCACGTCGATCCTCCTCGTCGAGCAGAACGCGCTGATGGCGCTCGACGTCGCCTCGCGCGGCTACGTGCTCGAGACCGGAACGGTCGCGCTCGCCGACACCGCGGCCGCGCTCGCGCAGAACGAGGACGTGCAGCGCACCTATCTCGGCGCTTAGGGCGTTCCGACGCGCAGCGGGAAGTACGGCGGCGCCAGCAGGAAGCCGATCCGCTGCAGTCCCTGCCCGTGCGCCAGCTCGAGGGCGGCGCCGACACCGTGCACCGGCACGAAGCCGAGCTGCCGGACGGCCGTTGCGTCCGCGGCGCCTGCGACGAGGACGTTGCCGAGCCGCCCGAGCGCCGGCTGGCAGCCGTTCCAGTCCCGGAACGGCAGCAGCGGGTGCACGGTGCGGCCGGCGCGGTAGGCGCCGATCGCGCGCGCGTCGGCTGCCGCCCCGCGCTCGGCGTCGGCGAGCACCTGCGGATCGCGGCCGCCGCGCGTCGTCGCGTGGAAGAACGTGCGGTACGGCTGCTGCGTCGGGTGCGTGAAGTGGCGGTCGAAGCGGCCGGCGAGGATCGCGGTGCCGCCGTCGACGACCGGAAACGCGTCGCGCCACAGCCGCAACCCGATCCCGAGCCCGAGATACGCGGCGAGCAGCGGGTTCGGACGCTCGCGCGGCAGATACGGCGTCACCGAGGGGATGCCGAGGACGACCGCGTCGAGCGGCTCGTCGAGCGTCGCGCGGCGCAGCTCGACCGCGCGCAGCAACGCCTCTGCGTGCGCGACCGACGGCGGCCCCGCGATCGCGGTCGCAACCGTGTAGACCGCGCCGAGCGACGGCAGGACGAGCGAGCGCCGCAATCCCTCGGGCAGCGCGGCATACACGAAGCGCAGCGGCGACCGACGGATCCGTTCCGCCGCCTTCTCGTCGTACGGGTAGCCGAGGAATGCTCCCGACAGGTCGGGGTGGTTGAGGACGAGCGAGACGCCGAACAGCGGCACGCGCTTCGCGAGCGCGCGCTCGAGCGTCAGCGCGAGATGCCAGCCCTGCGACGCCGTCGTCTCGAGCAGCGAGTACGCGCCGGCCGCCCGCACCGCGTCGGCGCCGGCCGCGTTGACGAGGGTCGCGGGGCCCCCGTGCAGCACCGTCTCGGCGGCGGTGACGACGATCACGAGGTCGGTCTCGACGAGTGCGCGGTTGACCCGCAGCGGCGGCCGCGTCGCCCCGTCGAGCTCGACGAGCTCCGGGTCCTCGACGTCGTGCACGACGACGTGGCCGTGGAAGCGGCGCGCGAGCTCCGGCGTGACGAGCGTCTCCAGCTCGCGGTGGGCGAGGCGGCGCGAGAAGCCGCCGGCGACGAGAAGCGTCTGGTAGCCGGTCGGGACGCCGAGCCGCTCCAGCTCGTCGACAACGGCGCCGATCGCGGCGCGGCGCGGGTCGGTCTGGCTGCCCGGGATCGGCAGCGCCGGTGGCTCGACGACGATCGTCGCGCGGCCGCCGCGGCGCGCGAGCGCCTCGATGCCGTCCCCTTCGAGCGGGAAGCGGACGGCATCGCGCACCGCCGCCGCCGTGTCCGCGACCCCCTCCCGCGGAGCCGGCGGGCGCAGGATGACCGCGTCGTCGGGCGCGTTCGCGAGCACGAGCCGCGTGCCGGAAAGAAGGGGAACCCGGGGCATCGCCCGGCGACTCTAGACTCGACGCAATGTCTCCGAAGACGCTCACCGGCGTCGAGCTCGACCTCGACGACGGCCCTGCGCGCGACTCCGAGCTCTTCCTCGTCGACGGCAACAACCTGGCCTACCGCGCGTTCTTCGCGCTCCCGGAGGAGCTCGCGACGAGCGACGGCTTCCCGACGAACGCCCTGCTCGGCTTCACCAACATGCTGTTCAAGCTGCTCTCGGACTACCGGCCGAAGGGCGTCGCCGTCGCCTGGGACACCCGGCCGGTGCACCGGCACGCGATCGCCGAGGAGGCGGCCGTCGTCTACAAGGAGGGCCGCCGGCCGATGGCCGATCTCCTCGCCGAGCAGTTCCCCTACTTCCGCCCGATCGTCGAGGCGTTCGGCTACCGCAACCTCGAGTTCGAAGGCTGGGAGGCCGACGACGTGATCGCGACGCTCGCGACGCGCGCCGACGAGGCCGGGATCAAGACGACGGTCGTCTCGACCGACCGCGATGCGTTCCAGCTCTGCACGGAGAACGTCGCGCTGATGATGACGCCGCGCGGCGTCAGCGACGTGCACGTCTACACGCCCGACCGCGTCGAGGCGCGCTACGGCATCCGCCCGGACCAGATCCCGGATTTCATCGGGCTGAAGGGCGACACGAGCGACAACATCCCCGGCATCCCCGGCATCGGCGACAAGACCGCCGGCCAGCTGATCGCGCAGTACGGGAGCGTCGACGAGGTGATCGCGCACGCCGACGAGCTGTCGCCCGCGCGGCGCAAGAACATCACCGAGTTCGCCGAGCAGGCGCGGCTCTCGAAGGAGCTCGCGACGATGCGGCGCGACCTCGACATCGACTGCGACCCGGCCGAGCTCGTGCTCAACCCACCGGACCGCTCCCAGCTGCGCGAGATGTTCCGGCGATTCGAGTTCCGCAACCTCCTCGGGCGCGTCGACGAGCTGGACGCCGCGGTTCCCGCGCGCGAGCGGATCGTCGCCGGGACGAACGCGTCATGGCGCGAGGGCGAGCTGCCGGAGCACACGACCGGGCGCGTCGGCCTGGCGATCGCCGACGGCCGTTTCGCGCTCGCGCAGGACGACGGCGTGATCGTCGGCCCGTGGGACGAGACGCAGGTCGCGCGCCTCCGCGACGCGCAGATCGTCGCGCACGACTACAAGGCGCTGCCGCGGCTGACGCAGCTCCCCGCCGACGACACGATGATCGCGTCGTACCTGATCGAGCCGGGCCGGCCCGCCTACGAGCTCGACGACCTCGCCGCGGAGTACGGCGTCGAGGCGCTGCCCGATCCCGAGACCGACGACGACGCACTGGCCGCGCTGATCCGGGCGGCCGAGGTGCCGCGCCGGCTCGCGCCGCTCATCCGTCCGCGGCTCGTCGAGCGCGGCAGCGAGCGGCTGTACGACGAGATCGAGCTGCCGCTGACGGCCGTGCTCGCGTCCATGGAGGACGCCGGCATCAAGATCGACGCGTACCGGATGGGCGAGATCACCGCGCGGCTGTCCGACCGCGTCGAGGAGCTCGAGTCGCTCGCGTACGGGCTCGCCGGCGAGGAGTTCATGCTCGGCTCGACCCAGCAGGTCGCACGCATCCTCTTCGAGAAGCTCGAGCTGACGCCCGGCCGCAAGGGCAAGACCGGTTACTCGACCGACACGCGCGTGCTGCGCACGATCCGGCACGAGCACGAGATCGTCGAGGTGCTCGAGGAGTGGCGCGAGCTGACGAAGCTCGTCAACACGTATCTCGGCCCGCTGCCCGCGCTGCTCGGCGACGACGGCCGCCTGCACACGCACTTCAATCAAGCGGTTGCCTCGACCGGCCGACTCTCGACGTCGAACCCGAACCTGCAGGCGATCCCGATCCGCACCGATCTCGGCCGCGAGATCCGCAGCGCGTTCGTCGCCGAGACGGGCCACCGGCTCGTCAGCGCCGACTACTCGCAGGTCGAGCTGCGCATCCTCGCGCACGTCAGCGGCGAGCCGAAGCTGCGGGAGGCGTTCGCGCGCGGCGAGGACATCCACGCGGCGACGGCGGCGGAGGTGCTCGGCAAGGAACAGGCGACGTTGACGAAGGACGAGCGCAACGTCGCGAAGATGGTCAACTTCGGGATCATCTACGGCATCTCTGCGTTCGGGCTGTCGGAGAACCTCGAGATTCCGCGCGACGACGCGCAGGCGTACATCGACGCGTACCTCGCCCGCTTCCCGTTCGTGCAGGACTTCATCGAGCGGACGATCGAGCAGGCGAAGGAGGACGGCTACGTGACGACGCTGCTCGGCCGGCGCCGTCCCGTGCCCGAGATCCGCGCCTCCAACCGGCAGACGCGCTCGCTCGGCGAGCGCCTCGCCGTGAATTCGGTCATGCAGGGAACGGCGGCGGACGTGATCAAGGTGGCGATGGTCCGCATCCACAAGCGGCTGCGCGAGGAGGGCCGCGGCTCGCGGCTCGTGCTGCAGGTGCACGACGAGCTGCTCGTCGAGGCGCCCGACGCCGAGGCATCGCTCGTCAAGGAGCTCGTGCGCGAGGAGATGTGCGGCGCCTACCCGCTCGATCCGCCGCTCGCGGTCGACGTCGGCGCCGGCGACGACTGGAACGAAGCGAAGTCGTAGCGGGACCTCCGCGGCGTCGCCGCGCGTAGACGATCGAGATGAACCGCCGCCAGTTCCTCGCCGGCGCCGCTGCGCTGGCGCTCGCGCCGCGCTCGCTCGCGGCGCCGCGGCGACCGCACGTGCTCGTCACCGCCGACCTCGAGTCGCACATCGTCGTCGTCGATGCCGTGACCGGCGCGATCGTCCGCCGCATCCCGACCCGGGCGTATCCGCGCAGCATCGAGACGGTCGGCAGCTCTGCCGTCGTTTGCCACTCCGAGCTCGGGCTCGTCAGCGTGCTCGACGCGAGCTCACTGACGGTGCGTCATGTCGTCGGCGGCTTCGCGGAGCCGCGATACGCCGCCGCGCATCCCGACGGGCGGCACGCCTACGTCACCGATGCGAAGCGCGGCGACGTCGCGCTCGTCGACACCCACACCGGGCGCGTCCTCGCACGCGAGCCGGCGGGGACGCGGGCACGCCACATCACGATCGCCGCCGACGGCACGCGGCTCTGGGTCGCGCTCGGCTCCCAGGCGCGCGAGGTCGCGGTCTTCCAACTCGTGGGCGTGCGCCTCCGGCCCGCGCGCCGCTTCGCGCCGCCGGCGCTCGCGCACGACGTCGGCTTCGCCCCCGACGGCCGCCACGCATGGGTCGGCGGCGGCGACGGGCGGGAGCTTTTCGTCTATGACCTGCGCAGCGGCCGTGTCGTTGCGCGACCCGCCGCCGGGCTACCGCCGCAGCACGTGACGTTCTCCGACGAGCACGCTTTCGTGACGAGCGGCTGGAGCGGCAGCCTGCAGGTGCACACGCTCGACGGCGAGGAGCTGCGCTCGGCGCCGATCGCCGTCGGCTCGTACAACGTGCAGCAGGCCGACGGGATCGTCGTCACGCCGGCGCTCGGCCGCGGCTATCTGACGACCGCCACGCTCGCCGGCCATGTGACGCGGGAGCAGAAGGTCGCGCGCTCCTCGCACGACGCCTGCATCGTCTGATCGCACAACAAGCCCTTTACCGCACGAAGCGCGCGGAGGACAGCGCTCTTCCGCGCGCGGAGTTCCGTTGACCCGGATGTCATCCCTCAGGGATCACATCCGGAACGAGGCCCAGGCCCTGCCGCAGCTCTTCGATCAGCGTCTGCGCCTCGAACAGCACGTCGGCGAGATCCTGCAGCTCGTCGCGCGGCACCTCGATCGACACGCGTACCGGCGAGCGCGGGGTGGAGGAGAGGGCGAGCGTCTCTTCGTCGCCGCGGACGAGCGCCGTCAGATCGAGGAACTCGTCGCGGCCGGCGGGCAGCTTCGCGCCGGGAGCAAAGCGCGCGTCCGCCTGGCGGAGCCGGGTGGCGAGCACACCGGGATAGTGGCCGGGGATGTGCACCGTCGCCTCGCCGCCGCTCGTCGCGAGCGCGACCGACCATTGCGGGTAGCCGGCCTCCCGCACGTCATGCCGCAGCACGGCGACCGCGATCGACTCGGTCTCACCGATCGGGTACCGCTCGTTCATCCGCTCAGCGTATAACCGAGCTCGCGGAGCAGGCCACCCGCCTCGGCCTCGACGTCGGCCAGCTGCTCGGGCGACAGGTCGCGCTGCCAGCGGCCGATCGAGCTTGCGCGAAACGGCGCAAGCGCACGGACGATCTCGGGATCGCCGACGCCGAGCGCGCGCGCGAGCTCCCCCGCAGACTCGCGCAGCGACTCGTACCGCACCTCGACGGCTGCGCCGTCGCGCGCCGCGCTCACGTAGCGCCGCCACGCCCACGCCGCGCGCCGCGCCTCCGACGCGTGTGCGAACTCCTCGCGCCGCTCCGGCTCGACCCAGAAGCGCGGATGCGACCCGTACGCGTGGCCGGCGTCGTCGGCGCCGCCGCGCTCGCCGTGGAACCAGCCCCGCTCGAGCAGCGAGCAGACGACGTCCCGCCCGTCGCGCAGGACGTGGACCGCGACCGCCTCGGGGTAGGCGCGCAGCGCCGCGCGCAGGACGAAGGACGTCTCCGGCGTCTGCTCGACGCCTCGCAGCCCGCGTGCGAGGCCGAGCAGCCGGACGCGCTCGAGGATCGCGCGCAGCTCGCCCGCCGCCTCGGCCTCGGGCAACGCCGCGAGCCGCGGCAGCGCCGCCTTGAGCGGCGTCACCTCGTCGAGGTCGACGAACCCGGGCAGCGATCCGAGCGCCGCGCCGGTGAAGGTCGTCCCCGAACGCGGACAGCCGACGACGAACACCAGGCGCTCCTCATGCCGCCCGAGGCCGCGCAGGCCGGACCGCCGGGCGACCCGGGCGGATCCGGCCGCGTACGCGCGCAATCCGTTCACGGGCGGAGACGCTACCCCTAACGAACACCGCTGAAAGACGTCTTTACACCCGGGGCTATACTCCCCCGCTGCTATGGCCAACGAGACGATCAACGACCCCACGATCAGCGAGCAGGGCCTGGAAGAAGGTGTCTGGACGTACGGGCCGGACGGCGAGCTGATTCCCGACTACGAGTCGACCTTCCCGACGATCAACGAGGGCGAGGTCGTGCACGGCACCGTCGTCCGCGTCGACAAGGACGAGGTCCTCGTCGACATCGGTTACAAGTCGGAAGGAGTCATCCCGGTCAGCGAGCTCTCGATCCGCCGCTCCGTGAACCCGCAGGACGAGGTGACCCTGGGCGACGAGATCGACGCGCTCGTGATGACGAAGGAAGACGCCGAGGGGCGGCTGATCCTCTCGAAGAAGCGCGCCCGCTTCGAGATCGCCTGGAAGGCGATCGAGCACGCGCACGAGCAGGGCGAGCCGGTCAACGGCCGCGTGATCGAGGTCGTCAAGGGCGGCCTGATCCTCGACCTGGGCGTGCGCGGCTTCCTGCCGGCGTCGCTCGTCGACATCCGCCGCGTCCAGGACCTGGACGAGTACCTCGGCCAGGAGCTCCGCTGCAAGGTGATCGAGCTCAACCGCTCGCGCAACAACGTCGTGCTGTCGCGCCGCGCGGTGCTCGAGGACGAGCGCAAGGAGATGCGGCAGGCGATCCTCGACAAGCTCAGCCCCGGCGCGGTCGTCGAGGGAACGATCTCGAACATCGTCGACTTCGGCGCGTTCGTCGACCTCGACGGGATGGACGGCCTCATTCACATCTCCGAGCTCTCGTGGTCGCACGTCAACCATCCGTCCGAGGTGCTCGAGATCGGCCAGAAGGTCAACGTCAAGGTGCTCGACATCGACCGCGACCGGCAGCGGATCTCGCTCGGTCTCAAGCAGACGCAGACCGATCCGTGGCAACAGGTGCTCGAGAGCTACTCGGAGGGTGACGTCGTCCAGGGGAAGGTGACGAAGGTCGTCACGTTCGGGGCGTTCGTCGAGATCCTGCCGGGTGTCGAGGGGCTCGTCCACATCTCGGAGCTGGCGCAGCACCACGTCGAGAACCCCCGCGAGGTCGTCTCGCAGGGCGACACGGTGAACGTCCGCATCCTCGAGGTCGACGCCGAGCGCCGCCGCCTCTCGCTCTCGCTCAAGCGCGTCGAGGACGGCATGCCGGTCCAGCCGGCGCCGGGCGAGGAGGCGCCGCCGCCCGCGCTCGACCTGTCGGCCGACGTCTTCGCCGACGACTCGACCGGCGCGCTGCCGCAGGACCCGGAGCAGCCGGATCCCGAGAGCGCCGCCGCGGCCGCCGACGAGGTCGAGACGACCGACGAGCCCGCCGAGGGCTCGCCGGACGCCGCACCCGACGCCGCGCCCGCGCCCGCCGACGAGGAGTGACGTGCCGCGGCCGGTGACGGTCGCGATCACCGGGGGAATCGCGGCCGGCAAGAGCGCCGCGCTCGCCGCGTTTGCGCGTCATGGCGCAGCCACGATCTCGAGCGACGACGTCGTGCACAGCCTGCTCGCGGAGGACGAGCAGGTCCGCGAGGCGATCCGCGAGCGCTGGGGGAAGGAGGCGGTCGGCAACCGCTCGCGCATCGGCTCGATCGTCTTCGCCGACCCGGACGAGCTCGCGTGGCTGGAGCAGCTGCTCCACCCGCGCACGCGCGCGGCGGTCGACACCTGGCTCGCGGAGGTCGAGGCGCCGCTCGCGGTCGTGGAGATCCCGCTCCTCTACGAAACGGGCGGCGAGGCGCGCTTCGACGAGGTCGTGGTGATCACGGCGCCTCGCGCGACACGCGCGAGGCGGCGTCAGGCCGCGGACCTTCGCGAGACGCGCCTGATTCCGGACGAGGAAAAGTTGCAACGAGCGGACTTTTCGTACGTCAACGACGGATCGTTGAAGGCGCTCGACGCATTCGTCGCGGGCGTGGTAGAGAAGCTCCTATCGTCGTCCGCCGGCTGACAGTCGTCCTCGTCCTCGTCGTCGCGGCGGCCGGGGCGTTCATCTACCTGCAGCGCACCGAGCCGCCGTGGTACGCGCGCCTCTGGTATCCGCTGCGCTATGCGGCGATCGTCCGCGGTCACGCCGCGAACTACGACCTCGATCCGGCGCTGCTCGCGGCGGTGATCGAGCAGGAGTCGAAGTTCGACGCGAACGCGCGCTCGAGCGCGGGCGCCGTCGGGCTGATGCAGCTGCAGCCCGCGACGGCGAAGGGGATTGCGAAGTACACGGGCGGCTCGCGATTCGTCGTCGCCGACCTCGACGACCCCGAGATCAACGTCCGCTACGGCGCGTGGTACCTGCACCACCTGCTGCAGAAGTACGGCGACGAGCGCACCGCGCTCGCGGCCTACAACGCCGGCCAGCAGAACGTCGACCGGTGGCGCGCGAAGCACGTCGGCGTGCAGTTTCCCGAGACGCGCGCGTACGTCGACCGCGTCGAGCGGCTCAAGGACATCTACCGGCGCGCGTACGCGAAGGAGCTAGGGAGCGGTGCTTGACGAGCCGTTCGGCGGCTCGGTCGGCGGCGGCGCAGTCGTCGGCGGCGCCGCGAGCGAGCCGGGGCAGACGCCCGTCTTCGCGTTGAGGATCGAGATGCGCTCGGCGCCGAGCGAGTGGTTGCCGCGGACGTCGGCGACGCGCACCGTGACGATGTAGTTGCCGTTCGCCAGCCGCGTCGTGTCGAAGTTCCCGGAGAGGAGGAACAGGTACCGGCCGGGCATGCCGGCGTACTGCTCGTGGCCGAACCGGGGGCTGTTCTCGTACGTCCCCTTGCCGTACGTCCCGTAGAACTGCCCATTCGGGGGCAGCGTCTGCCGGAAGTCGGCGACCGTCCGCGGCGGCACGACGACCTTGCCGCCGACGCGCGTCAGCGACCACTGCACGAGCGACGGCGCGACCGGCAGCCCGCGGTAGGTGCCGGGAACGGCGAGCGGCTGCCGGTCGGACGCGTCGACGTCGAGCTCGATGCGGCCGCACAGGCCCACCGGCGTCTGCACCTCGCCCGCCTGGTTGCGGACGACGATGTCGCGCACCACCGGCCTCGTTCGGTCGCGATAGGGCGTCAGATGCCCGGGCTGCAGCGGGTTGACGGCATGGATGCCGTCGATCTCCGTCAGGTGGACGTGCTGGTACGGCGCCTGCACGTAACCGAGCACCGTCTTCCGCGCAAAGACGTGCTGCCCCTCGCCCGCCACGGGGACGAGGTGGAAGTACTGGAAGATCACGTCGTGGTCCGTCGTCAGGTTGAGCGTCGCGGCGCCGAGGTAGTGGATCGTCCCGTCCGCGACCGCGTAGACCGGCGTCCCGTTCGGCGCCGAGATGTCGACGCCCTGGTGGAACGAGATGAACGAGGGCCCGTCGAACGCGCCGGCGAGGATGCCGTTCAGGAACACGGTGCGCGGGTCGCCGAAGAAGCCGCGTATCGGATGCTGCTTGTCGAACGGCTTCAGCGGCCACGGGTAGGCGGACGCCGTGCCGGCGCACGCGAGCGCAACGAAGATCACAACCAGTAGACGCCGCATCGACCCGACTACTTCGACGCCGAATCGGCACCGCCTGTTAGAAACACGGCCCCGTGCTCGACGGTGACGACGGCGGTCGCCGTTGCGCGGTTGCCGCGCGTGTCGGCGGCCTGCACCTCGATCCGGTACGTCCCGTCGGCCGGCCGCCAGCCGCGCGTCAGGAAGAAGGCGAACTCGCCCGGCTCGCCCTCGTGGTTCTGCCGCGTCTCGGGTGCGTAGACCGAGCCGAACCGGCTCCGGTCGAGCAGCCGCCGCGTGAAGTCGGCGGCGACGTGCCAGGTGCCGGCGGGCGCGACGCGCCAGCGGAGCAGCGCCGGCGTCACGGGCTCGTTCGCCCACGGGCCGGGAACCGGCGGCCACGTCGTGTCGTGCGCCTGGACGACGAGGTCGAGGCCGCGCGCCCCGCTGCGAACCGAGAGTGCGGCGACCGTCGGCGCGATCGGATCGGTGTACGGGCCGAGCGCGCCGGGGCGGAGCGGGTTGACGTACCTGCCGTCGCTGCGCTCGGCGAAGTGCACGTGCCCCCAGCCCGGCGCGACCGTCCCGAGCAGCTGGTGCAGCCTGACGACCTGGCGGTGGTGCAGGCCTGCGGCCGCGCGGACGTGCCAGTAGCCGAAGACGTGGCCGTGAGCGGCGACGACGGCGAGCGAGCCGTGCGAGAGGTAGAGAATGCCCCCTGCGACGGCGTAGACCGGCGTGCCGTCGGGCGCCGCGACGTCGATCCCGAAGTGGAACGACTCGCCGCCCTCGCGGCCGATGCGCGGGTCGTCGAGGAAGGCGCGGATCGGGTGCTGGCGGTCGAACGGCTTGAGGGGCCAGCCGTAGGCGGCAGGCACCGGCCGCAGGCGGCCGAGCGTCGTCGTCTGGCGGAGGGAGTAGGTGTGGACGGCTGTGTGCTGGGCCGCGGCCGGCGCGGCGAGCGCGGCGGCGGCGAGCGCGACCGCGAGGCGGATGATCGAGGCAGTGGACATGCCCCGACCGTCCGGCCGGGCTCAAATCCGGCCCTCACCGGCCGCTCACCGTCCGCTAACCGCGCCGGCGCCGGCGCTCGTAATCGACCGGTCGAGGCGTTACAACGAGGGCGTGACGGAGTTCCGCGTGCTCGGTCCGCTCGAGGTCGTCGCCGACGACGGCGAGCGGCTGGCGATCGGCGGCCAGAAGCAGCGCGCGGTGCTCGGCCTCCTGCTCCTGCGCGCGAACCGCGTTGTCGCCACCGATTTCCTCGTCGACGCGCTCTGGGGCGACAACCCGCCGCGGACGGCGACCACGTCGCTCCAGAACGCGATCTCGGCCCTGCGCAAGCTGGTCGGGGCCGACGTCCTGGTCACGAAGCCGCCCGGCTACTCGCTCGTCGTCTCGCCCGAGTCGTTCGACCTCGAGCGCTTCGAGCGCCTCGTCCGCGAGGCACGCGAGCTCGACCCCGCGGCGCGCGCGCATGTGCTGCGCGACGCGCTCGCGCTGTGGCGCGGCGATCCGCTGTCCGACCTCGCCCTCGAGCAGGCCTTCGAGGCGGACGTCCGCCGGCTCGAGGAGCTGCGGCTCGCCACGCTCGAGGAGCGGATCGACGCCGACCTCGCCGCCGGGCGCCACGTCGACGTCGTGCCGGAGCTGATGTCGCTCGTCGCCGGAAACCCGCTGCGCGAGCGGCTCCGCGGGCAGCTGATGCTCGCGCACTATCAGTCGGGACGCCAGGACGACGCGCTCCGCGCGTACCAGGAGGCGCGCGTCGCGCTCGCCGAGCTCGGCCTCGAGCCGAGCCCGCAGCTGCAGGAGCTCGAGAAGCGGATCCTGCGGCACGAGGTGCCGCAGCCGCGGATCGCCGGCGCGACAGCGGACGACGCGCATTACGACGAGGTTGCGGCCGCGCTCCTCGGCGGCAGGCTCGTGCCGGTGATCGGGCACGACGTCGCCGCGCTCGGAGACGAGCTCGCGCGCCGCGTCGGGTACGACGACGAAGGACGCGACCTGACGCGCGTCGCGCAGTTCGTGGCGTTGACGCGCGGCTCCGGGCCGCTGCACGACGAGCTGGGCGCGCTGCTCGAAGCATCAGCCGCGCCGACGGCGGTGCACCGGCTGCTCGCGGCGCTTCCCGGGCTGCTGCGGGAGCGGGGGCTGCCGCACGAGCTGCTCGTGACGACGAGCTACGACCTCGCGCTCGAGCAGGCGCTGCTCGACGCCGGCGAGGAGTTCGACGTCGTCTCGTACATCGCCACGGGCCGTGACCGCGGCCGGTTCGCGCATCGCGAGCCCGGCGGCGCGACGCGCGTGATCGAGCTCCCGAACACGTACGCGACCGAGCTGTCGCTCGAACGCCGCACGGTCGTGCTCAAGCTGCACGGCGGCCACGAGAGCGGCTTCGTGGTCACCGAGGACGACTACATCGGTTACCTCGCGCAGGGAGATGTCGCCGCGGCGATCCCGGTCGGGCTCGCGGCGCGTCTGCGGCGCAGCCACTTCCTCTTCCTCGGCTTCGGCATGCGCGAATGGAGCCTCCGGCTCGTCTTCGAGCGGATGGCCGCCGGCGGGCCGCTCGCCTATCGCTCATGGGCCGTCGTGCCCGAGGCGCGGCGACTGGAGCGTCAGTTCTGGCGGGCCCGGGACGTCGACCTGCTCGAGCTTCCGCTCGAGGAGTACGCCGACGGCCTCGCCCGCTACGTCGGCCTCGCGACGGGGACGCCGGCATGAGCACGATCGAGGCTCCACCGGTCTCGCCGTTCAAGGGGCTTGCGGCGTTCGAGGACTCGGAGCTCGACGCGCTCTTCTTCTTCGGCCGGGAGCGCGAGCGGCAGATCATCCTTGCGAACCTGCTCGCGGCGAGGCTCACGGTGCTGTACGGCGAGAGCGGTGTCGGCAAGTCGTCGCTGATCGCCGCGGCCGTCGTCCGCGACCTGCGCGAAGCGACGGATGCCCCCGTCGTGGCGCTCAGCAGCTGGTCGCGCGACACGGGTAGCGTCCGCGACGCCTTCCCCGAGGGCGGCGAGGGGTACCTCATCCTCGACCAGTTCGAGGAGTACTTCCTCTACCACGACGTCGACGACTCGCCGCTGCTGCTGGAGCTGCCGGAGCTGCTCGCTTCCACACGGGTGAACGTCCTGATCTCGCTGCGCGAGGATGCGCTCGCGCGGCTCGACGTCTTCAAGGCGCGCATTCCCGGCGTCTTCGGCAACCAGGTAAGGCTCGAGCACCTCGACGCCGAGCAGGCACGGGCGGCGATCCTCGGTCCGCTCGCGCGCTGGCGCGACCTCTACGACGAGCCGGTCGATGCGGAGCCTGCGCTCGTCGACGCCGTGATCGCCGACGTCTCCGTCGACGGCGGGCGGGTCGAGGCGCCGTACCTCCAGCTCGTGATCGAGCGCGTCTGGGACGCCGAGCGCGAGGCCGGCTCCGCGCTCCTGCGGCGGTCGACGCTCGAGCGGCTGGGCGGAGCGGGCGCGATCGTGCGCCGCCAGTTCCGCGGCGCGCTCGACGCGCTCCCGCCCGACGAGCAGGATGTCGCGGCGGCGATGTTCGAGCATCTCGTCACGCCGACCGGAACGAAGGTCGCGCTTCGCGTCGCCGACCTCGCCGGCTACGCGCACGTGCGGGACGACGATGCGCACCAGGTGCTGGGCCGGCTGACGCACGATCGTGTGGTCCGCTCGGTCGAGGGCTCTGACCGGTACGAGATCTTCCACGACGTCCTCGCGGAGCCGATCAGCGCGTGGCGGCTCGAGCGCCGCCTGCTCGCCGAGCGTGCGGCCGCGCGGCGGCGGCAGCGGCAGCTCGTCGGCGTCGTCGTCGCATCGCTCGTTGCGCTCGCGATCGTCGCGGGTCTCGCGGCGTGGGCGTTTTCCGAGCGGAGCCATGCGCGGTCGCAAGCGCAGCACGCGCAGGCGCGCGAGCTCGACGCCCGAGCGCTGCAGGGACTCTCGGTCGATGCGAACAAGAGCCTGCGGCTCGCGCTGTCGGCAATGTCGCTCGAGCCCACCGCCGCCGCCGAAGCTGTCCTGCGCCAGACGCTGTTCGCCGACCGGATCCGGCTCGTCCGGCACGTGAAAGCGCCGGTCCGCGCGGCCGCGGAGTCACCCCGCGGTGACCTGATCGCGGTCGCGCTCGCCGGACGCCGAATCCAGCTCGTCGACGCGCGCAACCGGCGGCTCGTCCGCGAGATTCGGGCACGGCGGGTCATCTCGGCGGTGTCGTTCGACGGTCGGGGGCGACGCGTCATCACGGCGACGCCGGGCGGGCCGCCGGAGGAGTGGGACGCCGCCACCGGGACGCCGGTCCGCGTCCCGCCGCACGTCGCGGCCGCGCGCCTGCCGAACGGCGAGCTGCTGCTCGTGCCTGCGGCGGGCGACCTCGGACGCGCGCTGTCGCACGCGCGCGGGCTCGTGACCGCGCACGGCGTCGTCGCCGCGTCGGTGCGCAGCGCCGACGGCCACATCCGGGCGGAGATCTTCCACGGCGACCGGCTCGTGCGCGTCCTGCCGCGGATCGGGATCAGCGACGTCGCGATCTCGTCCGACGGCTCACGGGTTGCGACCGCCGCGCAGCAAGGCCTGACGAGTATCTGGGACGCGCGGACCGGCAAGCTCGTCCGAGACTTCGAGGACGCAAAAAGCGGCGTCGACGCCGTTGCGTTCAGCCCCGACGACACGACGCTCGCGAGCGGCGGTGAAGACAGCGGCGTGCGGATCTGGGATCTCGCCCACGGGACGCGCACGTATCTGCTCTACGGGCACACGAGCCCCGTGACGCACGTCGCGTGGAGCCCCGACGGCCACGTCGTCGTCAGCAGCGGCGCCGACGGAACGGTGCTCCTCTGGCGGATGCGGGGCATCGTCGGCGCGGGGTCGCTCGCCGGCACGCTCGCCGGCGGGCGCGGAACCGTCGATGCGCTCGCGTTCTCGCCGGACAGCGCGCGGCTGATCAGCGGCGGCAGCGACGGGGTCCTTCGGGTGTGGGACGCGATCCCGGACCCGGAGCTCGCGGTGCTCGGCCGGGCGAGCGGCCCCGCTCTGGCGGCGCGCTGGACGCTGGGCGGCGCCGTCGGGTTGTGGCCGCATGTCGTGCAGGCGTATGTGGGCCGGCGGCAGACGCACGTCCTGCGCTCACGCGACCGGTTCGCGGTGCTGGCGTCGTCGCGCGACTCGACGGTCGTCGTGCTCGGAACCGTGCACGGCGCCACCGAAGCGTGGGACACGCGCACGGGGAAGGTGACGGCGGCGACGCACCTTCGCGGCCCGGTGACCGCCGTCGCCGCCGCGCCCCACGGATCGCTCGCCGCCGGCGGCGACGCCGACGGAACGGTGAGCGTCGTCGGACGCTGGACGCGGCGCCAGCACGGCGCCGTCTCCGCGATGGAGTTCTCGTCCGACGGTGCGCTGCTGCTGACGGGAGGCTCGCGCGCAGCGACGCTCTGGGACGCGAGAACGGGAAAGGAGCTCCACGTGCTCCCGACCCCGGGCGGCGTCACGTCGGTCGCGCTGTCACGCGACGCCGCCCTCGCCGCCGTCGCCGGGCGCGACGGCCTGGCGCGCCTCTGGCGCACCGCGACGGGTCGGCCGTACCGCGTGCTGCGTGCGCACACGAAAGCCGTCACCGACGTCGTGTTCAGCGACGACGGTCGGATCGTGGCGACGTCCGGGCTGGACGCCGAGGGCCGCATCTGGAACGTCGCGACGGGCAATCACTTCGCGCTCCAGCGCCGGTCGTTCGGGCCGCTCGCCGCGATCGCGCTCGACGCGACGGGGCAGTGGGCTGCGGGGGCGGCCCCGATCAGCGTCATCGTCTGGAGTGCGGTGACGGGGCGGTCGCTCTTCTATCTCCGCGGCCACACCGATCGCCTGACGTCGGTCGGGTTCGCGCCCGCGACCGAGACGATCCTCACCTCGAGCCGCGACGGGACGGTGCGCACGTACGCGTGCGAGCTCTGCGCCGACCGCAACACGCTCGTGCACATCGCGAAAGTCCGGCTGGTGCAGACGCGTTAGCGCTGGACGCGCTGCTCGATCTCGTTGCTCTTGTTCGTCAGCGCGGCGAAGCCGGCCGCGAGGTAGTCGTTCATGCCGGCGGCAGCGAGCGTCCACGTCAGCAAGCGCCCGAAGCGCGGCATCAGCACCTGCGTGCCGGTGAGGCCGGCCGCGACCCACGTGCCGATGCAGCGGCTGCACGTCACGAGCTCGCCGACCGCCTGCCGCAGGTCGCCGCTCTCGACCGGGTCCTCGCCGCCCTCGTGCGCCTCGCCCTGCACGAACGGCTCGCGGATGAAGCTCGTCACCTCGTCGTTCGAGATCGTGCGCGCCGCCTTGAACGTCGCCGCGCCGAGCATCACGAGGTCGAGCGGCCGGTGCTCGAGCGGGTCCCGGCCGAGCGCCTTGGCGAGCAATCCCGCCGCGCCGATCCCGCCGAGGAACGTCGCCATGATCGCTGCGTAGGCACCGTGCGGCGCTCGGGTTTGCGTTGCCATGCCCGATACCCTGTCTCGAATGCCTGCGCTGAAAACCTCGGACCACTATCGCCCGACCGGCGACCAGCCGCGCGCGATCGAGCTGCTCGCCGACGGGATCGAACAGAGCGAGCGCTACCAGACGCTGATCGGCGCGACCGGCACCGGCAAGACCGCGACGATGGCGTGGACGATCGAGAAGATCGGGCGGCCGGCGCTGATCATCGCGCACAACAAGACGCTGGCCGCGCAGCTCTGCAACGAGTTCCGCGAGTTCTTCCCGGCGAACGCCGTCGAGTACTTCGTCTCGTACTACGACTACTACCAGCCTGAGGCGTACGTCCCGCAGGCCGACCTCTACATCGAGAAGGACTCGTCGCGCAACGACGACATCGACCGGCTGCGCCACAGCGCATCGTCGAATCTCCTCTCGCGCCGCGACGTGATCGTCGTCGCTTCGGTGTCGTGCATCTACGGCCTCGGCTCGCCGGAGGAGTACAAGGAACGCGTGGTCTACCTGGAGGTCGGCGAGGAGCACGACCGCGACCTGATGCTGCGCAAGCTGATCGACATCCAGTACGTCCGCAACGACACGCTGCTCGGGCGCGGCCGGTTCCGCGTCAAGGGCGACGTCGTCGAGGTGCAGCCCGCGTACAGCGAGACCGCGTACCGCATCACCTTCTTCGGCGATCTCGTCGAGGGCATCACGCACTTCGACCCGCTCACGGGAGAGGTGCTGTCGAAGTACGACCAGATCACCGTCTTCCCGGCCACGCAGTACGTGACCTCGAAGCCGACGATCGAGCGCGCCGTCGACGAGATCAAGCACGAGCTCAACGAGCAGGTGAAGCTGTTCGAGGCCGAGGGCAAGATGCTGGAGGCGCACCGCATCCGGCAGCGCACGGAGTACGACCTCGAGATGATGCAGGAGCTCGGCTTCTGCAACGGTATCGAGAACTACTCGCGCATCCTCGACGGCCGGCCGCCGGGAAGCGCGCCGCACACGCTGCTCGACTACTTCCCGAAGGACTTCGTCGTCTTCGTCGACGAGTCGCACCAGACGGTCCCGCAGATCGGCGGGATGTACGAGGGCGACCGTTCGCGCAAGCAGACGCTGGTCGACTTCGGCTTCCGGCTGCCGAGCGCGCTCGACAACCGGCCGCTGCGCTTCGACGAGTTCCTCGCGAAGGTGCCGCAGATCGTCTTCGTATCGGCGACGCCGGGCTCGTTCGAGCTGCGCCATTCGAAGCGCGTCGCCGAGCAGCTGATCCGGCCGACCGGGCTCGTCGACCCCGAGGTCGAGCTGCGCCCGACGAAGAATCAGATCGACGACCTGCTGAGTGAGATCCGCAAGCGCGAGCAGGCCGGCGAGCGGACGCTCGTCACGACACTGACGAAGAAGATGGCCGAGGACCTGACCGACTACCTGCTCGAGTCGGGCGTCAAGGCGCGCTATCTGCACTCGGAGATCGACACGCTCGAACGGATCCAGATCATCCGCGAGCTCCGCCTCGGCGAGTACGACGTCCTCGTCGGCGTCAACCTGCTCCGCGAGGGCCTCGACCTTCCCGAGGTCTCGCTCGTCGCGATCCTCGACGCCGACAAGGAAGGCTTCCTGCGTGGCCGCACGTCGTTGATCCAGACGATCGGCCGCGCCGCACGCAACATCAACGGGCGCGTGCTCATGTACGCCGACAAGCAGACGGAGGCGATCAAGGAGGCGCTCGACGAGACGAACCGCCGCCGCGCGATCCAGCTCGCGTACAACGAGGAGCACGGAATCACGCCCCAGACGATCACGAAGGGCGTCTCGGACATCGCCGAGTTCCTGCAGCTGGAGGCACCGCACGTGCCGTCCCGCCGGCGACGCGGCTCGAAGAAGGTGGAGGGGATGTCTCGCGAGGAGCTCGAGAAGCTTGCGATCACCCTCGAGGAGGAGATGTTCGTCGCGGCGGAGGAGCTCCGCTTCGAGTATGCGGCGAAGTTGCGCGACGAGATCAAGGATCTTCGTCGGGAACTGAATGCGCTCCAGGAGGTGGCGTAGCCATGTGCAGAAGCATCGTCACGCTGTACAACATCGAGCCCGCAGCGACGCGTGAGGAAGCGCGCGCGGCGGCCCTGCAGTACGTCCGCAAGGTGAGCGGCTACCGCAAGCCGTCGACCGCGAACACCGAGGCGTTCGAGCGCGCCGTCGACGAGGTCGCCGACGCGACGTGGCGTCTGCTCAGCGAGCTCGAGACCTCGGCTGGTCCCCGCGAGCGCGCGCCCAGCCTCGCTCGGTCCTGACGAGCTCGCGGAGCCGTTCGCGAGATGGAAGCTGTCGCCGCGGGCGTCGGCGTAGGCGACGAGCCACCGCTGGGACCGCGGTACGAATTACTCCAGGAGATGGCGGAGGAAGCGCTGCGGGTCCTCGACGAACGCGCGCGTCAGCTCGACCTGCGGCGCCTCGTCGTAGCCGATCTCGCGAATCCCGTCGTCGGTCAGCTCCAGGATCGACGCATCGGGATAGCCGAGCAGGATCGGCGAGTGCGTCGCGACGACGAACTGCGAGTGCTCCTGCACGAGCTCGTGCATGCGCGTCATCAGCGCCAGCTGGCCGCGCACCGAGAGTGCGGCCTCGGGCTCGTCGAAGATGTAGAGCCCGCGCGGCCCGAGCCGGTTGACGGCGATGTCGAGGAACGATTCCCCGTGCGACTGCTCGTGGAGCGGCCGCTGGAAGACGTCCTGCAGCCGTGCGATCGGCTCCGGCGCCTGCTCGATCGCCGTCGCGAGGTTGAACACGCTCTCGGCCCGGAGGAAGAACGCGTTCCGCGGCGGCAGCCGCGCGCGCTCGAGCTCGAGCCGGCGGTGCAGGAGCGAGTGCGAGGCGCGGGTCGTGAACGCGAACTGCTGCAGCCGAGCGCCGCCTTCGGGATTGAGCTTCAGCGCGACCGCCAGCGCCTCGACGAGCGTCGACTTGCCGCTGCCGTTCTCGCCGACGAGGAAGGTGACGCGCGGATGGAAGTCGATCCGCTCGAGCGCGCGGAGCGCCGGCAGCTCGTCCGTGTAGTCGCCGACGGGGCCGCGCAGCCGCGCGGCGAGGAGGAACGGGGCCGCCGGAGTGCTCGCCGTCACGTGCGGATCATTACGCTGCCCCAATGGCAGGGCTCGTCATCTCCGCGATCTTCACCGGGCTGATCACCGGCATGCTCGCGCGCTTCGCGATTCCGGGGCCCGACCCGATGCCGCTCTGGCTGACGATCGTCATCGGCCTCGCCGGCACGGCGATCGGCGGCGCGATCGCCGTGGCGATCGCGGGCCGCGACGCGTCGTGGGTCTCGATCGGCGGCTTCATCGCCGCAATCGTGCTCGTCGGGCTGTACCGGAAATTCGTGCAGAAGCGGCCGCTCTGGGGGCCGGACGCCTACCGCTTCCCCGACCGCGGCGTCGGCGTCGGCGAGTATCGCGAGCGCCTGCAGCGAGCGGGGATCGACCCCGACTCGCTCGGCAGCCCGTTCGCCGCCCCCGGCGCCGCGCAGCAGGCACGGCCCGCGGCGCGGCCGGGCCAGACCGAGGATCCGACCGAGAACCCCGCGCACTTCCTCGGCCGCCTCGAAGAGCTTCACGACGCCGGCGTCCTCAGCGACGAGGAGTTCGAGGCGTCCCGCACGCGTTTGCTGGAACGCCTGCGGGCATAGAACCCTGCGATGCTCACGCTGATCATCGTCCTCGCGCTCGAGGGCCTGGTCGTCGGCGCGCTCGCGCGCCTCGCGATTCCCGGCCCCGACCCGATGAGCGTCTGGATGACGATCGCGCTCGGGCTGGCGGGATCGTTCGTCGCCGGGCTCGCCGTCGGCCTCGTGTGGCATCGCGCCGCGGGGTTCGTCGCGTCGGTCTTGGGGGCCGCGCTCCTGCTCGGGCTGCACCGTCATTTCATCCAGCACCGTCCGCTGACGCGGCGGTACTGACAGAGGAGGAACATGCACTGGATCTGGTTCATCATCGCGGGCTTCGTCGTCGGGGCGCTCGGCCGCCTCATCCATCCGGGCCGCGATCCGATGGGGTGGTTGATGACCCTCGCCGTCGGCGTCGTCGCGATGATCATCGCCGCCGCTATCTCCAGCGGCTGGATCGCGTTCATCATCGGCGTCGTCATCGCCGCGCTGCTCGTGATGCTCATCGGCCGCTTCATGGGCGAGGGCCGCGGGCGCGCAGCGAGGGTCTAGGCGATCGACAGGGGGCCGAGGCCGCGCGGGAACGTGCGCCGCGCGGTCAGGCCCCAGTCGCCGCCGCGCCAGATGTACGTGTCGGCGGTGACGCTCGTCTCGCCGATCTCGTAGACGTGCAGGCCGCGCGCCTCGCCGAGCCGGTTCGGGCGCGGCTGGCCGAGCCCCGGCGCGATCGAGACGACGACGGCGTGGACATCGCCCTCGATCACCTCGAACTCGTGCCGCTCGCTGAGCGCCGCCTGGTGGATGTGGCCGGCGAGGATCAGGTCGGCGCCCGCCTCGACGAGCCTGTGGAGCACGCTGTTCCGGTGCGAGACCGGCCGCTTGCGCGACGCGCGCCACGGCGCGCCCACCATGTGGTGGTGCAGCACGACGACGCGATACGCGCCGGCGGGGGCCGAGCGCAGCCGCACCGCGGCGTTCGCCAGCTGCTCGTCGTCGAGCGCGCCTCCCTGCTGCCGGAACCGGCGCGACGAGTTGACGCCGATCACGTGCAGCGCGGGGGAGGAATGGGTCTGCTCCAGCTCGCCCCACAGCCGCGTGAACTCGCCGTACGTGTTCGTGAGCCGGGCCGGAAACGTGTACGGCATGTCGTGATTCCCCGGCACCGTCAGCACGGGCAGGCCGAACGAGGTGAGGAAGCGGTGCGCGCGCTCGTGCTGCTCGCGCCGGCCGCGATGGGTGAGATCGCCCGAGGCGACGATCAGCTCGGCTTCGACGCGGCCGAGCAGCGCGCGCACCGCCGCCTCGACCTCGGGATCCTCGCGTGTACCCGTGTGGAGATCGGATACATGGAGGATGCGAACCGCCACGACCGAATGAGGCTATAGATTCGAGATGAACGCGATGGCCGACGACTCCGCGGAGATCTTCGACGACCTGTATCTCGGGCTGCGCGCCGGCGGTGCGCTGCGCAAGCAACGGCGCGGCGAGTCGCTGACCGAGGAGGAGCAGGAGGCGCTCGGCCGCTGGCAGCGGCTCTCGCCGGCGCGGAAGGCGATCGCGATCGGCGGCTTCGCGGTCGGCACGTTCGGGCTCGGATTCACCCTCGGCGGGCTCATCTTCGGCCGCTGGCGCAAAGCCTGACACCACCGGCCGGCCACGGCTCACGCCGGCCGGAGGCCGGCTCCGCCGCGACCTCGACCCGCTGACCGCACGGGGCCTTCCGGGGCCGTACGCCGTACTGTCCCCTCCGGCCGCGCACGTTCAGCGGCCCACCGGAGGCGTCACGCGATCACGGCTCCTCCTTCGCCCCGGCGAAGAGCAAGCCGGGAACGTCCTCGTCGGCGGGGTCGACGTCGCGGAGGACGACGTCGACGAGCGTCGCGAGCACCGCCGCGATCGGGATCGCGAGCAGGACGTAGAAGCCCCCGAGCAGGATCCCGATCGCCGTCACCGAGAAGAGGACGACGAGCGGTGACAGTCCTGTCGCGTGCCCGAGGACGCGCGGCACGATCACGTAGTCCTCGAGCTGCCGCACGACGAGCACGATCAGCCCGGCGAACAGCGCCATGTGCCAGCTCTGCGTCAGCCCGACGCCGACGGCGAGCGCACCCGCGGCGAGCGGCCCGATCACGGGGATGATCTCGACGAGCCCGGCGAACGAGCCGATCAGCAGCCAGTACGGCAAGCCGATCATGAAGAAGCCGGCGGAGAGGACGACGGCGACGAAGACGATCAGGACAATCTGGCCGCGGACGAACGCGCCGAGCTTCTGGTCGATCAGCACCCACGTGTCGCGCACGATCCGCCGGTGCCGCCGCGGCGACATCGACTGGACGAGCGCGATCGTCCGGTCGCGTTCGAAGATCCAGTACGCGCCGACCGCGAACACGAAGAAGATCCCCACCAGAACCTCGAAGGCGGTCTTCGTGATCTCGACCGCCGGGTGGACGAGCTGCGACCCCGACGGCAGCCGTTTCAGCCGCTTGTCGAGGCCGGTGAGGATGTCGTGCTTGATCCCGGTCGAGTTCACCGCCTCGTGGTGCAGCGTGTTGCCCGATGTCGCCTGCTGCACCTGATCGATCGCGCGTGGGACGAACAGCCACAGGACGATCGCGACGATTCCGAGCAGGACGATGTAGTGGATGAGGACGCCGACCGGCCGCGGCAGGCGTGCGCGGCGTTCGAGCCATTCGATGCTCGGGCGCATCGCAGCGGCGACGATGAAGCCCATGAAGACCAGGGCGATGACGACCTTGATCTTCCAGAGCGCGAGCGCGCCGACGACGACGCTCAGGGCGACGAGCGTCGCAACTGCCGCTCGGCGTGCGGTCGGGCCCATGGCGAGGGATTGTTGCCCATCCGTCGAACGCAGCAATCCCGATGGATGAGCACGTCTTCGTCGATCAGCGCCGCCACGGGATCGTCCTCGTCCGGCCGCTTTCGCGCGCATTGCTGCTTGCGGGGCTCGGTGTGATCGGGCTGTCGCTCGGCTGGCCGGCCTCGCTCGCCGGCTCGCTCCTCCTGCTCGCCTCGGCGGCGTTCGCGCTCGCCGCCGTGCTGCGGTGGGACCGCACGCACGTCGTCCTGACGACCGACAAGCTCTTCGTCGTCCACGGCGTCCTCCATCGCCGCGCCGCGGCGGTGCGGCTCGCGAAGGTGTCGACGGTCGAGCTCGAGCAGTCCCTCCTCGGCCGGCTGCTCGGCTACGGGACGGTCGTCGCGGGCGATCTCGAGATCGCGTGCGTGCCCCGCGCGCGCGAGGTCTCGGCGCTCGTCGAGAAGCTCGCCGGCTAATCGAGATCTCATCTGCCGCCGATACATTCGGCGGGATGGTCAAGATCGAACGCCACGAGCTCGGCCCGCGGATCTACGTGCTCGGCCGGCGCATCCACGAGTTCGCCCTCGGCTTCGCCGTGCTCTCGGTCCTGCTCGTCCTCGGCGTGACCGACCACTCGGAGCTGACGAAGCGGTTCGACGCGGCGCTCGCGTTCGGCTCGTGGCTCGTGATCAAGGACTGGCGCGACCTCTTCCCCTCGAAGCGGAACACCGCCTCGTGGTCGCTCCTTCCTCATCGCGTCAAGCGCTAGACCGAACGTACGTTCCCCCGGTACAATGGCCGTCGCATGGCAGCCGACGAGCTCGTTGTCCACGGCGCCCGCGAGCACAACCTCAAGGACATCACCGTCCGGCTGCCGCGGAACCGCCTGATCTGCATCACCGGCCTCTCCGGGTCCGGCAAGTCGTCGCTCGCCTTCGACACGATCTACGCGGAGGGCCA
>DASXWV010000094.1:0-9852 GCA_036503495.1 Gaiellaceae bacterium | reverse complement strand
GGCTCGGGCGGCGCCGAGCGTGGCCGCGACCTCGGCCGCCCGTGCCGCCGCGGCCGCGAGCGCAGCCTCGGCAGCGTCCACCGGATCGACGCCGTCGTCGAGCGCGGCGAGCTCGGCCCGCGCCTCCTCGGCCCGCACCAGGAGCTCCTCGTACGTCCGGCAGCGGAAGCGTCGTCTGGCGTCGTGGATCCGCTCGAGCACGGCCTCGATCTCCTCGAGCCGGGCCGGCTCCGCCTCGAGCGCGGCGAGGAACGAATGGAGGTCGGAGGCCGTCTCGCGGAGGCGCAGCTCGACGTCGCGGAGCTCGTCCCCCGCCCGCTTCAGCTCGGCGGCGAGCGGCTCGAGCGGCGCGACGGCCCGCTCGGCGACGGCGACCAGCCCGGCGGCACCCTCGCCGTCCTCCGGCGCGAGCGCGGCGGCCGCCGCGGCCGCGGCGTGGCCGAGGTCGGCGACGTGCCGGAAGCGCTCGCGCTCGCTGCGCAGCGCCTCCTCTGCGCCGAGCTCGAGGCCGTCCGTGTCTTCGACGAGCGCGCGGAGCTCGGCGAGCCGCGCCTCTGCGTAGGCGGCATTGGCGGTCAGGTCGTCGTGGTGTTTGCGCGCCGCGGCGAGCTCGCGCCAGGCGAGGCGGGCCTCGTCGCGGTCGATGCCGGCGAAGCGGTCGAGCAGCTCGAGCTGGTAGGAGGGCCGCGCGAGCCGCCGCTGCTGGAACTGTCCGGACATCGCGACCGCCGCCTCGACGGCGTCGGCCACGTCCTCCCGCGCTGCAGCGCGGCCCCAGGCATAGGCGCGCGTCCGGCCGTCGGCGAAGACGCGCCGCGCGACGAGCAGCGAGTCCTCGTCCTCGGGCCGCAGCGCGTCGAGGCCCTCGGCGTCGAGCTCGGCCTCGACATAGGCCTCGGCGCCGTGCGGGCCGACGAAGCCTTCGTCCCCTTTGGCGCCGAGCAGGAGGCCGATCGCCTGCGCGAAGATCGTCTTGCCGGCACCCGTCTCGCCCGTGACGACGTTCAGCCCCGGCGCGAGCTCGAGCTCGGCCTCGCGGATGAGGACGAGATTCTCGATGCGGAGCCGGCGAAGCACAGCGCTAAGGCTAGAGACGGCCTAGGACGCGAAGACCTCGCGGTAGCGGCGGAAGAACGACGTCTCCGGCAACGTCGCCAGAAGCGTGCGCTGCTCGCAGAGGTAGACGTCGGCGCTCGCGCCGGGATCGAGATCGGCGGTGCGGTGGCCGTCGACGAGCAGCGCGCAGCCGACGTCGGCCGTCTGGTTCCGGATCGTCAGCGTCGCGCCGCGCGGGACGACGAGCGGCCGCGCGTGCAGCGAATGCGGCGCGATGAACGTCACGGCCATCGCGTCGAGCCCGCGCACCAGGACCGGGCCGCCGTTCGAGAGGTTGTAGGCGGTCGAGCCGGACGGCGTCGCGCAGATCATCCCGTCGCACGGGACAACGCCGAGCTCCTCGCCGCCGATCGCCCACGCGAGCTCGACCATCCGGCCGAGCGTCGAGCTCGTCGCGACGACGTCGTTGACGGCGACGTGCCGTTGCCCGTCCAGCGCCAGCTCGAGCGTCGGCAGCTCGATCACCCTGTATGCGCCGGCGAAGACGCGCTCGAGGCACTGCTCCATCTGCTCCGGCGCGATCGACGCGAGAAAGCCGACGCGCCCGAAGTTGACGCCGATCACGGGTGTTCCGCTGCCGAGGAGATGTGCGAGCGTGCGGAGGATCGTCCCGTCGCCGCCGAGCGTGACCGCGAGGTCGGCGTCGCGCGGCTCGTCGACGACGGCGACGCCGAGGCGGTCGGCGAGCGCGCGCACGCGGTCGACGGCCTCGTGCACGTCCTTGCGGCCGTGCGCGACGATCGCCGCCGTGTCAATCCGCGGCGACAGCTGCTGCGATCCGCTCGTCGAGGTCATCGGGAAGCGTCGGGTCGTCGGCGTGCACGAGCTGGAGGAAGAACTCCCGGTTGCCCTTCGGCCCGGGGAGACCGGAGTCTACGACGCCGGCGACGCTCGCCCCCCAACCGAGCGCCGCCTCCGCCACCTCGCGCAGCACGCGCACGCGGATCTGCGGGTCGCGCACGACGCCGCCCTTCCCCACGTCGGCGCGTCCCGCCTCGAACTGCGGCTTGACGAGGACGACCGCCTGCCAGCCCGGCGCCGCGAGCCGGAGCGCGGGCGGCAGCGCGAGGCGAACCGAGATGAACGACACGTCGCAGACGACGAGCTTCGGCGCGAACGGCAGCGCGGTCAGGTCGCGCGCGTTCACCTGCTCCATGACGATCACGCGGTCGTCGGCGCGCAGCTTCTCGTGCAGCTGGTGCGTGCCGACGTCGACGGCGATCACGCGCGCCGCGCCGCGCTGCAAGAGGACGTCCGTGAAGCCGCCGGTCGACGCGCCGACGTCGAGGCAGTCGAGGCCGGCAGGGTCGACGCCGAGCCGGTCGAGGCCGTTCGCGAGCTTCTCGCCGCCGCGCGAGACGTACGGCTGCTTTCCCTTGACCGTCAGCTCGACGGACTCGTCGACCTGCGTCCCGGGCTTGTCATACCCGGGAACGAGCCCCGCCATGACGAGCGCCTGCGCCTGCGTGCGCGACTCGGCGAGGCCGCGCTCGACGAGCAGGAGGTCGACGCGCTTCTTCACCGCTTCGTGCAGACGTACGTGCCATCCAACCCCGCGCGGATCTCGAACCCGGCGTTGCGCGAGTGGACGAGCTGCGGTGGCTCGCCCTCGTGCTCGTAGGTGAGGAAGCCGGCCTCGACCGCCTCGAGCCCGCGCGCGCGGAGCTCGGCGACCATCGCAGGCGACGGGTCGACGGCGACGACGCGGCGGCAGTGCGGCGCAGCGGCCGCGGCGAGCAGGCCGGTCCCCGCGCCGAGGTCGACGAGCGTCGTCTCCTCCGTGAGGCCGTGCTCGCGGAGGAGCGCGAGCTCGTGGCCGGCCTCGAGCCCGCTCTTCCGCTCGTACCCCGCGACGTACGCGTCGTCGAGATGCTCGGGTCCCGCGTGCGCGCGCTCGTCGAGCACCCACGTCACGGCGCAATTCCCCAGCGGGCGTCGAAGACGTCGCCCGGCTCGAGGCGGATCACGTCGTCGCCGGTGCGGAACGCATCCTTGCGGCACGTCATCGGCTCGACGGCGATCGCGCGCCGCGCGACGTCCGGCCGGTCGTCGCCGGTGTAGAGCTGCACCCACTTCCAGTGCGCGTCGCCCCAGACGGTGACGTCGGCGATCGCCAGCTCGCCGTCGAAGGCCTCCGCGTCGTCGCGCTGCACGCCGGGCCCGAACACGTCGTCGGCATGCCGCGCGATGTACGGATGGTGACCTGCGCCGAACGGCGCCGGTCGGTCGCCGGCGTTCTCGGCGACCGTGCGGACGGTCAGCCCGTCGGCGGCGAGCGTGTACTCGACGCGCAGCCGCAGCCTGAACGGGTAGCCCGGCTGCGGCTCGAGCACGTGCTCGAACGCGCCGTCGCCGACGACGTCCCAGAGCTCGTTCCGCACGAGGCCGTGGATCGCGTACGGCGGGTCGTTCAGCGGCAGCCGGTGCGTCTCGCCGTCCCACTCGTACGTGCCGTCCGTCAAGCGGTTCGGCCATGGGATCAGCACCTGCCCGCGGGCCGATTTCGCGTGCTCGCCGCTCGGGTAGCCGTCGAGCACGCCCGGCCACTCGCGGATGCCGGCGCCGCGCGCGTCGAGGACGACACGGTGCGGGCCGTGGCGCAGCTCGAGGTCGGTGCTCACACGGTACGGACTGCGAGCGAGTCGACGATCTCGCGGAGGACGCTCGTGTCGGCGTCGATCCCCGCGAGCCGCGCCCGCGCGCGCTCGGCCGCCTCGTCGGCGAGGCGGCGCGCGGCGTCGGCGCCGCGCGCCACGACGTAGCCGTCGCCGTCGAGGATGTCGTCGACGACCTGGAAGAGCATGCCGAGCTCGTCGCCGAACTCGCGCCACGACTGCTGCGCGTCCTCCGGCACGTCCGCCGCCCAGAGCGCCATCGCGACGGCGCCGTAGAAGAGGCAGCCCGTCTTGAGGCGGTGCACCGTCTCGAGGTCGGGGTTCTCGACCATCGTGTCGAGGTACTGGCCGCCGATCATGCCGAGCGTCGCCTGCGCGAGCTCGCGCGCGACGTGCGACGTCTCGTACGCGCACGCGAGCCGGAACGCCTCCGCGAACAGCGCATCGCCGGCGAGCACGGCCGTCCCTTCGCCGTACTGCGCCCAGACGCTCGGCTTGCCGCGCCGCTCGTCGTCGTTGTCGAGCGCCGGCAGATCGTCGTGGACGAGCGAGAAGTTGTGCACGAGCTCGATCGCCAGCGCGGCGGGCAGCACCTGCTCGACCGGAGCGCCGTTCGCCTCGCCGACCGCGAGCGCGATCACCGGGCGGACGCGCTTGCCGCCCATCTCGACGAGCCCGTAGCGGGTCGACTCGGCCTGGCCGTGCAGCTCGGGCCAGAGCGCGAGCCGCTCGAGCTCGTCCTCGACGACGCCCTTCAGCTCGTCAGGGCTTTGCGGCATCGGCCTCCGCCGCGCGCTTCGCGCGCTCCAGCTCCTCCTCGACGCCCTTCGCGAGCTCCGAGAGCTCCCCGAGCAGCTCGAGCGCGCGGTCCGGCGTGCCCTCGCCGCCGCTCGCGAGGCGGTCCAGCTCGCCGCGCGTCGCCTCGAGCCGCGCGAGCAGCTCCTCCGCCCTGCTCAACGAATCTTCGGTTGCCATCGTTACGCAGCCTCCCTGTAGATGCGGTCCAGGATGCCGTTCACCAGGCGGCCGGCCTCCCGCGTCGAATACTGCTTGGCGAGCGTGACGGCCTCGTCGATCACCGCACCCGCCGGGATCTCGCCGGCGTCGAGCTCATGGATCGCGATGCGGAGGATGGTGCGCTCGACCGCACCCAGGCGGTCGGCGGTCCATCCCGACTCCTCGGCGGCGGCGCTGATGCGCGCGTCGATCGCAGCGGCGTCGCGGACGACGGCGTCGGTCACCGCCTGGGCGTACGGGTCGATCTCGCCCTCGTAGAGCTCGCCCGGCGGGCGCTCCGTGACGTCCCACTGGTAGAGGAGCGTCAGCGCGGACTTGCGCGCCTCGCGACGGCTGACGGTCATTCCCGCTCCCGGCGCCGGCAAAGCGGGCGCCTCCGCTCTTTCGTGAGCTCCGTCGAGCCTACGCTCATGCGAGCGCCGCCAGTTGCACCTCGTCGAGAAACGAGGTCGAGTAGTCGCCGCTGCGGAATTCGTCGCTGTCGAGGATCTCGAGCGCGATCTCGCGCGTCGTCGGCACGCCCTCGATCTCCAACTCCGTCAGCGCACGACGAGCGCGCTCGATCGCGAGATGCCGGGTGTTGTCGCGAACGACGACCTTCGCGATCAGCGAGTCGTAATACGGCGGGATCGTCGAGCCCTCCTCGACGAACGTGTCGACGCGCACGCCGGGCCCGAGCGGCGGCCGGAAGCGCGTCAGGCGCCCGGGGGACGGGCGGAAGTCGTGCAGCGGGTCCTCGGCGTTGATGCGGATCTCGATCGCGTGGCCGTGCCGCGAGGCGCGGCCGCCGTGCTCGAGCGCCTCGCCGGCCGCGATCCGCACCTGCGTGCGCACGAGGTCCATCGATGTGACGAGCTCCGTCACGGGATGCTCGACCTGGAGGCGCGCGTTCAGCTCGATGAAGCTGAATGTCCCGTCCGGCCCGACGAGGAACTCGAACGTGCCGGCGTTGCGGTAGCCGATGTACCGGCACGCGCGTTCGGCCGCCGCCTCCATCGCCTCTCGCAGCTCGGCGTCGAGCGCGGGCGACGGCGACTCCTCGATCAGTTTCTGGTGGCGGCGCTGAATCGAGCACTCGCGCTCGCCGCAGGTGAGCACGTTGCCGTGCGCATCGCACATCACCTGGATCTCGACGTGGCGCGCAGGCGTGATCGCCTTCTCGACGTAGAGCGTGCCGTCGCCGAATGCCGCCTCCGCCTCGGCGCCGGCGCGGGCGTACGCGTCGTCGAGCTGGCCCGCCTCCTCGACGAGGCGCATCCCGCGCCCGCCGCCGCCGGCGGCCGCCTTCAGCAGCACGGGGAAGCCGAAGTGCTCTGCGGCCGCGCGCGCTTCCTCGAGCGTCGCCGTGCCCTCCGTCCCCGGAACGAGCGGCACGCCGGCGGCGCGCATCTCGACCTTCGCCTGCGCCTTGTCGCCCATCTTCGCCATCACGTCCGCCGGCGGGCCGATGAAGACGAGATCGTTGTCCTCGCACGCGCGCACGAAGTCGTCGTTCTCGCTGAGGAAGCCGTAGCCGGGGTGCACAGCGTCGCAGCCCGTCGTCGTCGCGGCGGCGACGATCGTCGGAATGCGGAGATAGCTCTCGTTCGCGGGCGGCGGACCGATCCGCACGGCGCGATCGGCGAGGCGCACGTGCAATGCATCGGCGTCCGCCGTCGAGTACACGGCGACCGCCTCGATGTTGAGCTCGTGCAGCGCGCGGATGACGCGCACGGCGATCTCACCCCGGTTCGCGACGAGGACGCGGTTGAACACGAACAGAGTCTAGGAGGGGTCGGCGGAGTTCTGTCCGCAACATGAGCAGGACTCTGCCGACCCCTCCTATGCTCGTCGGATGGCGGCGCCGCCCGAAACAGACTGGTTCGCGGACTGGGCCGACCGCTACGACGCCGGCCTCGGCGCGATGGGCGAGGCGGCGGCGATCGAGCCGGCCGTCGACCTGCTTGCCGAGCTCGCCGGCGACGGCGCGGCGCTCGAGCTCGCGATCGGCACGGGCCGGATCGCGCTGCCACTCGCGGCGCGGGGCGTGCCGGTGCACGGGATCGACCTGTCGCCGGCGATGGTCGAGCAGCTGCGCGCGAAGCCCGGCGGCGCCGCAATTCCGGTCGAGCTCGGCGACATGACGGCAACGCGCGTCGACGGGCCGTTCCGGCTCGTCTACCTCGTCTACAACACGATCAACAACCTGACGACGCAGGACGCGCAGGTCGCGTGCTTCGAGAACGCCGCGCGCCATCTCGAGCCCGGCGGCAGCTTCGTGATCGAGGTCGGCGTCCCCGACCTGCAACGGCTCCCGCCGGGCGAGCACTACGTCGCGTTCGCCGTGCGCGACGACTACGTCGGTGTCGACGAGTACGACCCCGTCAACCAGGGCCTGATCTCGCACCATCAGTCGACGGGACGGCGGCTGTCGATGCCGTTCCGGTACGTGTGGCCGGCCGAGCTCGACCTGATGGCACGCATCGCGGGCATGCAGCTGCGCGACCGCTGGCAGGACTGGGAGCGCACGCCGTTCACGGCGGCGAGCCGCAAGCACGTCTCCGTCTGGCAGAAGCGCTGACGCGATGTCGAAGGTACGCCTCGAGGCGTTCAGCGACGGCGTGATCGCCATCCTGATCACGATCATGGTGCTCGAGCTGCGAACTCCGGCAGGAACGTCATGGCACGCACTGAGGCACGAGCTGCCCGTGCTCCTCGCGTACGTCCTCAGCTTCGTCTACCTGGGGATCTACTGGAGCAACCACCACCACATGCTCGCCGCCGTCTCGCGCGTCAGCGGCGCGACCCTCTGGGCCAACCTGCATCTGCTGTTCTGGCTCTCGCTCGTCCCGTTCAGCACCGCGTGGATGAGCGAGCACCACTTCCCGGCCGTTCCGACCGCCGTCTACGGCATCGTCCTGCTCGCCGCTGCGATCGCGTACTACGTCCTCCAGACCACCCTTCTCCACGCCGAGGGCGACCGTTCCAGGCTGCGCGCCGCCATCGGCTCCGACGTCAAGGGCAAGATCTCGCCGGTCCTCTACTGCCTCGCGATCGGTCTCTCGTTCGCGAATCGCTGGATCGGCATTGCGCTCTACGTCGCGGTTGCGCTCCTCTGGCTCGTGCCCGACCGGCGCGTCGAGCGTCATCTGACGGCTCCGCACGCCGAGCCGTCGACTAGCGCGCGGCAGACGCGCTGACGCGGGCGAGCAGCCACTGCCGGCCGAGCTCGTCGATCGCGCGCGGTGTCGCGTGGCCGCCCGGGTGCACGAGAAACGCGCCGGTTCCCGATGCACGCCAGACGAGCGCCGGCATGTCGCCGCCGAGCGCGCGCCGCTGCGGCGTCACAAGGTCGGCGGCCCGGCGAGCGGCTCGAGGTCGAACAGCACCTGCCCGAACTCCACCGGCTGTGCGTTGTCGACGTGGATCTTGCGCACGACCGCCTCCAGCTCCGCCTTCACCTCGTTCATCAGCTTCATCGCCTCGAGGATGCAGAGCGTCTGCCCGGATGCCACGAGGTCGCCCTCCTCGACGAACGGCGCGTCGGCCGGCGAGGGCGCGCGGTAGAACGTCCCCACCATCGGCGACTCGACGCGCACGAGCCCGTTCGCCGGCTGGAAGATCGGCGCCGGCTCGGGCTCGGGGATCGCGAGCGGCGCGTTCGGCGCCGGCGTCGCGCCGAACTCGGGCGTCGCGCGCACCGTGACGCGCATGCCGGCCTCTTCGACCGTCACCTCGCCGATGCCGGTCTCCTGCACGATTTCGATGAGCTCGCGGATCCGTTCGGCCCGGGCCTTGTCGACGCCCGCGAGCTCGTCGTCGTCGCGACGGGCGCGGCCGCGGATCGCCTGCAGCAGCTCCTCTGCATCCTCGCCGAACAGGCCGAGCAGCAGGAGCTCCTCCTCGCTCGAGGCGACGCCCTCGGCCTGCTGGCGCAGCTCGCTCAGCGGCGCGACGATGTCCTCCTCCGTCTCGGGGTCGTGCGTGAGCTGGACGGCCCGTTCGACCACGGGGTCGATCGGCTCGGGCGGCGTCCCGAAGCGGCCGCTGACGAGCGCGCGCAGCTCGTCGACGATTGTCAGGTACCGGCTCGCGCTGAGGACGTTCAGCATCGCCTGGTTCGCGAGCACGGCCCCGATCGGCGCCGCCAGCGGCGGCCAGCCGACCTCGGCGCGGATCCGGTCCAGCTCCTCGAGCACCTCCTCGAGCCGGTCGCCGGCGCCCTGCGCGCGGAGCGTCGCGTCGACGCCGGCGACGAGGCCGGCGGGGACGTCGTGCTGCGCGGCGCGGACGGCGATGCGCGGCGCGAGCGGCGCGACCGGCTCGTCGCCGACGTGCTCGTCGACGAGATCGGTCGCCTCCCAGAGGGCGGCGACGTCGACGCCGGGGTCGAGGCCCATGCCGGCGAGCGCCTCGGCGAGCGCCTCGCCGGAGACGCGGTGCAGGCTGAGCGCGAGCGGGAAGACGGTGCACGCGATCAGCTGCGCACCTGCCCGCGCGGCGGAGAGGCTCGCCGCGAGCGCGCTGCCGCCGGAGCCCTGGATGTAGATGCCGATCGGCAGGCCGCTCGCGTCGGCGAGCGCGTGGACGAGCGACTCCGCCGTGTGCGGCTGCAACGAGCCGGTCGGGTCGTGCAGCAGCACCCGGACGGCGCCGAGCTCCGGCAGCGCCTTCGCGCGCTCGATCAGCGTGTCGACGTCGCCCGTCGGCCCCGGGCTGTAGACGAGGCCGGCCTCGAAGTCCCGCTCGGCCGCGACGATCGCCTCCGCCGCCTCGCGCAGGTTGGACACGTCGTTCAGCGGGTCGTGGAGACGGAAGACGTCGATGCCGCTCGCGGCGGCCGAAGCGACGAAGCGCCGCGCGAAGTCGCCGTCGACGGGCCGCGAGCCGACGAGGAAGCGTCCGCGCAGCGCGAGCGCGAGCGGGGTCTTCGTGCGGCTCTTGAGCGCGCGGATCCGCTCCCACGGGCTCTCGACGCCGCGCTTGACCGCGGCCTCGAAGCAGCCGCCGCCGGAGACCTCGAGGTACGCGAAGCCGGCCCCGTCGAGCAGCTCCGCGAGCCGGAGCTGGGCGGCCGTCGGCACGCGGCCGGCGAGGGGCTCCTGCCCGAGCAGGCGGATGGTCG
>DASXWV010000093.1:0-34627 GCA_036503495.1 Gaiellaceae bacterium | reverse complement strand
GGGCGCGCGGCCCGCAAAGTCGGCCGCCTACGGCGGCCGGGCCCGCCTCGGCGGCGGCCCGTTTCACGCCGCGCGCGCTCTCCACGCGCTGAGCCATCGCGCGATCATCGTCGCGAAGTGCGGCGAGGACGACCGTCCGTCGTTCGGCCGGCAGCTCGCGGCCTTCGGCATCCCGGTCGCGATCAAGAGCGGCGGCACGACGACGGCGTTCTCCTTCTCCTACGACGCCGACGGCGTCCGGACGATGTTCGTCGACGCCGTCGGCGAGCCGTGGCGCCTCGACGAGCTGCCGCAGGCGCTGCTCCGCGGCGTGTCGTGGCTGCACGTGCCCGCGCTCCTGCACGGCGACTTCGATGCCGACGCGATCGAATGGCTCGCGCGCGACCGTCGGATCCTCCTCGACGGCCAGGGGCTCGTGCGCGTGCGCGAGGTTGGCCCGCTGCAGCTGAGCGGCGCGCTCGACCGCTCGGTGCTGAAGCACGTCACGATCCTCAAGCTCGCCGAGGAGGAGGCGGCGGCGGTCGGCGACGTCCGCGAGCTCGGCGTGCCGGAGGTCCTCGTCACGCGCGGCCCGGTCGGCTCGACGATCGTCACGCGCGACGCAGCGGTCGACGTGCCGGCGCGGGCGGTCGACGCCGATCCGACGGGCGCCGGCGACGCGTTCTCGGCGGCGTACATGGCCTCGCGCGCGGACGGCCACACGTCGCTGTCGGCGGCGCGCCGCGCGACCGCCCTCGTCGGCGCGCTTCTCGCAGGACGCGTTCGATGATCGCCGCCGTCGGCACCGTCGAGGGCGTCCTCCTCGTCGACATCGCCGAGGAGGAGCTGCTCGGGATGGGAACCGAGCTGCCGGCGTCCGAGCCTCCGCGCGTCGACCTGCCGCGCGTCGTCGCGGCGGCGCAGGCGGGCGCCACGATCGCGTGCGTCGTCGAGCGCCGGCCGCCGTTGCTGATCTCCCGCGACGGCGGCGCGACGTGGTCCGAGGCCGGCGGCGGCCTCCCCGCCGGCTTTGCGATCGCCGTCGCCGAGGGCGCGCCCGACCGGATGCTCTACGCCGCCCGCAACCGGCTCTACCTCTCCGAGAACGGCGGCGTCTTCTGGCGCTCGCTGCCGTTCGAGCTGCCGGACATCGAAGGAATCGCCTGGCTCGACGAGAACTGAACGGCCAGTGCGACTGCTCGGTCATTGGCCGGCCTAGGCGCCGCCGCCACCCTTCGCTTCGAGCCCGCTGTTCGCGTGAGGCGTCTCAACCGCGCCGAAGAAGGAGACGATGCCGCGCTCGCGCTGTCCGCGTCGTACCGCGGCGAGCGCGTGATCTCGATCGGCTTCGGCGACCTCGAGTCGGTTCGGCGGGCGCCGGCGACGCGCGTCGTCCGCGAAGCGTGCTGGCTGCTCAAGCCGTGGGGCCGCGAGGGTCGGATCGAGCTGCGCGCGCTGCGGCGGCCGGTGCGCCGGACGCTGCTCGAGTGGCTGGCCGACGCGGAAGACGTGACCGTGGTCGCGACCGCGCGCCGCAAGCTCGTCCTTCTGCCCGGGCCGAGCGAGCGCGAGAAGCTCGAGTCGACGCTGACGACGACGCGGCGGAAGATGCTGCGCCTCGGCGAGCGCGACGGCGAGCACTGCGTCTGGTGCAGCACACCGACCTCGTATCGCAGCATCCACGCGACGCTCGACCACATCCGCTGCCGTTCGCACGGCGGCGCCGACGCGCTCGACAACCTCGTGCTGTCGTGCGCGTCGTGCAACCACCGCCGCGCGAATGCTCCCGCGTCGTCGTGGCTCGAGTCCTGTCTCGACGCAGGCGCATCGGTCGACGTCGAGGCGGTGCTCCGCGCGATCGCACGGTCACATTCGCACCATGGGAACGTGCTGCGCCGCGCGGCGTAACTCAGAACTGGAACTCGCCGCGCGCGACGATCACCGCGGAGCCGCCGACCTCGATGCGCTGCTCGTCGTGCGCGGTCGCATACAGCACCGACCGCCGCAGGATCTCCTCGCCCTGCACGATCTCGATCTCCGTCCCGAAGGGGACGACTCCGTGACGGGCGAGATGCAGCGCGAGCGGCCCCGCCGCAGAGCCGGTCGCCGGATCCTCGGCCACGCCGAGCGCGGGGCCGAACATCCGCGTCTTCCAGCTCGCGCCGTCGCCGGCGAAGCAGTTGATCCCGTATCGGCCGAGCTGGTCGAGGGCGCCGAGATCGGGCTGCAGCGCCGCGACCTGCTCCCGCGAGGCGAGCCGGACGTACACGTGCGGGACGCCGTTGTCGTACGCCTCGACCGGGAGCAGCGACTCGTCTGCGCCGAGCGCTGCGAGCAGCTCGCCGGCCTGCGCGAACGGCTCGACCGACGGCGGCGGCTGCTGCATCCGGCCGAACGAGATCCGCGCCCCCTCCCGCTCGAGCTGCACGGGGATCGTGCCCATCCCCGTCTCGAGCTTGATCTCGATGAGCTGCAGCGGCCCGGCGAGCACGAAGGCCGTCCCGAGCGTCGGGTGGCCCGCGAACGGGAGCTCGGTCGCGGGCGTGAAGATCCGCATCCGCACATTCCCGTCCGCCTCGGGGGGATAGACGAACGTCGTCTCCGAGTAGTTGATCTCCCGCGCGAGCTGCTGCAGCCGCTCCTCCGGGATGTCGCGCGCGTCCGTGAAGACCGCCACCTGGTTCCCCTGCAGCGGCGCGTCCGTGAAGACGTCGGCGACGACGTAACGGAAGCGCGGCACGGGCGCAGTCAAGCAGAGAGCGTCCTTGCGACGCTCGAACGATTCGAGTAGAACACCCGGCACGATGAGGAGATTCGTCCTCGCGCTGCTTGCGGCCGGCGCGATCTCGGTGGGAACCGAAACGGCTGCAGCGCTCGCGGACGGGCCGAACGTCGGCACGCCTGCGGTCGTCGCGACCGGCGACTCGGCGATCTCGGGCGAGGCGGGCCGCTGGGCCGGCAACACGAACGGGAGCTACACGAACGTCGACGCGCTCGGCCCGACCGCGTACGACGACAACGCAACGAGCTCGGCCGAGACGGCGCCCGGCTGCCACCGCTCGAAGGCCGCCGAGATCTGGATCGGCTCGGGCGTCCTCTCGGCGAACCTCGCGTGCTCGGGTGCGCGCACGTACACGCAGGCGTACTCGAGCGGCAGCAACTTCAAGCCGGGCCTCGATTTCTACGACGACGGCGCGGGGCACATCGGCCAGGCGAAGGCGCTGCAGCAGTACGCGTCGACGCACAACGTCAAGATGGTCGTCGCACTCATCGGCGCAAACGACTACGGCTTCGGGGCGATCGTCCAGCAGTGCGTCGAGGACTGGCTGCTCTCGCCGTCGTGGTGGCCGAACTATTGCTACGACGACTCGAGCATCAGCTCGCGCTTCACGGCCTCGAACATCGCGGCGATCACGACGCGCGTCGCGAACGCCTTCCTCAACCTCCGCACGGCGATGCGGAACGCGGGCTACGCGGACGCGGACTGGACGCTCGTCGCGCAGACGTACTCGTCGCCCGTCCCGTACGGGTCGCAATTCCGGTACTCCCAGAGCGGCTATACGCGTCAGAGCGTCGGCGGCTGCGGCTTGTGGAACCGCGACGCCGACTGGGCGAACAACACCGTCGTCCCGACCCTGAACGGCACGATCACGAACGGGCTCGCGCAGTCGGGAATCACGAACGCGCGAGTCCTCGACGCCCGCAACGCGCTCGTCGGGCACCGCCTCTGCGAGAACACGGTCGGGTTGCTCGAAGAAGTCGGGCTGCCCAGCTGGCGTTCGCCGGGCGCTGCGGATCGCACCGAGTGGGTCTCGCAGATCCGGACGGCGACGACGATCTTCGGGCCGTACCAGCTCCAGGAGGACCTGCATCCGTCGTACTGGGCCGAGCTCGCCCTCCGCAACTGCCTACGGCAGGTGTGGAACGGCGGCGCGGTTCGCAGCGGGAGCTGCACGCACACCGGCGGGCTCGATAGCGGAGGCGAGCCCAACATGGCGCTCGGCTAGCGAGCGCCGTGCCTCCCGTCGTGCGCTCCGTGGTGGGGACGCCGTCGCGGCAGGCGCCCGGCTATCCGTCCATCGTCTGCGCCCCGGCGAGCGAGAGCGCCGCGGCCGCACCCGACGCATCGGGGACGCCCCAGAACTCGGAGATCCGCCCGTCACGGAAGGCGAAGATCTGCGCCTCCGTCCAGTGGTAGTCCTTGCCGTCGATGTTGCCGTCGAGCGACGCGATGATCACGCCGTGATCGTCGTCGGCGTAGATCCGGTCGGGCCGCACGTCGAGTGAGCCGCCGCTCCCGGCGGCCATCGCGCCGAAGAGCGCGAACACCTCGTCCTTGCCGTGCGCTGCGAAGGTCCGGCCCCACGGCCCCTCACCGGTCCCGTGCCAGGTGATGTCGTCGGTGAACAGCTCGTCGAGGAGCGCCATGTCACGCTCGTTGAACGGCGCGCGGCGCCTCACCTCGAAGCCTTGCCGGAGCTTGTCCACGTTCGGATGCTCGTCCACATTCCCTCCCGGTCGGATGGTGGCCTTTGGCCGATTCTGTCACGTGCCGATGCCTCGTTCGAGGGAGTGGCCGCCGGGGTGAGGTGCCGATTCACGACGCGTGATCACACGCAGTCGGATCGTCGGGATTCTCTCCTCCCTGCTCGTGGCCGGTGCGGTCGCAGGCCCGGCAGCCGCCTGCGGCGACGGCCGGTACGTCTATGCCGGCCTGGCGGGCGACGCCCGCGTCGCCGGCGTCGGCGCGCGGATCACGCCCTCGGTCGGCTCGTTCGACGTCATGGCCGGGCACGTCGCCGGCTGGGTCGGGATCGGCGGCCCGGGCCAGGGGGTCGGCGGCGCCGACGAGTGGCTCCAGGTCGGTTTCAGCTCCTTCCCGGGCGCGACCGGCCACAACCTCTATTACGAGGTCGCCCGCCCCGGCTCGGCACCGCGCTACGCGCAGCTGCGCGCCGGCGTCGCCCCCGGCGCGTCGGCAAGGGTTGCCGTCCTCGAGATGCGGAAACGCCACAACTACTGGCGCGTCTGGGTCGACGGCAAGCCCGCGACCAACCCGATCTACCTGCCGGCGAGCGACCGCCGCTGGCGGCCGATCGTCACGGCCGAGAGCTGGGACGGCGGCAGCGATGTCTGCAACAACTTCGGATACCGATTTGCCGCGATCCGCGTCGCGCAGAGCGCCGGCGGCATGTGGAGCCGTTTCAACGGCTCGACGACGATCAAGGCTCGCCAGACCGTCGTCTACCGCGGCTCCGGCGGATTCCTCGCCGGCGACGGGATGCTCCTGCGCCGCGCCGCCGCCGCCCCCTCCGCCGGCTGAGAGCCGCGCGGCGGTTGCGCCGCGGTTGAGGTTCGGAGTTTCGGTAATCCTGTCTCTGTGCGGCAAACCGAACTGCGGCTTCGGGCCTTGGCGGCTGAGCTCGAGGAGTGCCGGCGTGCGCTCCGCCACGCGCTCGACGCGTATGCGGCCGCGCGCCTTCGACAGCAGGCGCGCGTGCGACGCGTGCTCGTCGTCCTCGGCGTCTCGGCGGCGCTGACCGCCGCGTTCGCCGTCGTGGGTACGCCGAGCTTCGGTGCGCAGCAGCGTGCAAGCGCGTGCCCGGTCGGGAGCGGCTCGATCGAGAACGCATCGTTCACGTACGGCGCCTCGAGCGCAACCGTGACGTTCACCGTCAAAGCAGGTTGCGACGCGACGCAGGTCGCGTTCGCGAGCTATCAGATGTTCGGCGGCCCGAACCAGATCTTTCCGCAGGCGGTCTACGACAGCTTCTCGAAGACGCTCGACGCAGGCACGTACACATGGACGATCAGGCTGCCCGCCTGCTACTGGCAGCTCGATCTCGCGACCGGGACGGTGCTGCCGCAGATCGTGTCGGGCAGCCTCTACGGGCCCCGGCTCGTGATCGCGTCGAAGGGCGGCTCCAAGGCCTGCCCGACGACCCCGCCGCCGACTACGACGTCGACGACGTCGACGACCGGCACGACGACAACCGGCACCACCACGACCGCGACCACGACGGGCACGACCGCGACCACGACGGGCACGACGACCACGGCGCCCACCACCACGACGGCGCCGACCACGACGGCGACGACCGCCACGACCACGAGCGAGACGACCACGACGACCGCACCGCCGTCGCCCCCGCCGCCGCCCGCAGTCGCCGACGTGACGATCACGAAGGTCGCCGACCGCACGAGCGCGACCGTCGGCGAGCAGATCACCTACATCGTCACGGTGACGAACGCGGGGCCCGCCGTGGCCGCCAACGTCGTCGTCGTCGACCCGCTGCCTCCGCAGGAGACGCTCGTCTCGGTCAACGACCCGGCGTGCTCGGGCACGACGGTCATCACGTGCAGCTTCGGCGAGCTCGCGGTGGGCGCGTCACGTGCGGTGACGGTCGTGACGATCGCGAAGACGGAAGGAACTGCGAGCAACGTCGCCAGCGTCAGCACGTCCACGCCCGAGTCGAACAGCGCGAACAACCGCGCCGAGGTGACGACGCCGATCACCGGCGTGTTCCGGCCGCCGGCCGTGCCGACCCCGGTCTGCACGCGGCTGAAGATCGGTCATGGACCGCTCGTCGCGGGCCGCTCCGCAGTGGTGACGGTCGCGGTCCGCGGCACCGCCGAGCCGGTCGTCGTCTCGATCCACGGCGCCGGAGTCTCGCAGTCGAAGGAGACCGTCGCCGGGCACGCACGCTTCGTCGTCACGCCGCGCGCCGCCGGCGTCCTCCGCGTGCGCGTCGTCCAGCCGTCGGCGTGCCCCGCCGCGCTGGCCGAGGTGCCGGTGCCCGGCGAGTTCCGGCCGCCCGTGCTTACGGGCTGACGCGCGCCGTCAGCGGATCTCGACCGGCGTCCCGAGCGGCAGCAGCCGCGCGAGCCGCACGATGTCGGCGTTGCGGAGCCGGATGCAGCCGTGCGAGACGCGGCCCGGGAGGAGCTCCGGCCGGTTCGTCCCGTGAATGCCGACGATCCCGCCGCCCGGCCAATCGGTCAGCGTCGGCGAGCGCGCGCTCGTTCCGAACGCGATCGGCCCGTAGAAGGGATCGCCGAAGCGTGTCAGGCGCTCGCGGACGTAGAAGACGCCGCGCGGCGTCGGCGCGCCGCGCGTGCCGATTCCGACCGCGGCATGGAACACCTGCCGGCCCGCGCGGTAGAGCGTGAGCGCGAGCTGCGCGCGGTCGACGACGAGACGCGTCTCCACGACGTGGTACACGGAGAGATCCCGTCGCGGGATCCATCCCGTTCGGCCGTTCGGCAGCACCGTCAGCTCGGCCAGCACCCAGCGTGTGCCGGACGGGTCCCGGGCCTCGGCGTCGACGCGCACGAGGTTCGGCGCCGTGTCCGGCGTCGTCCGCGGCACCGCCGCCACGGCACGCGCGCGCCGGCTCGGCGCGCCGCGGGCGATCGTCGCCCGCCGGACGAACGCCCACCGCGACCGCTGCCCCGGCCCGCGCAGCGAAATGGTCGTCGGCCGCAGCACGAGCACGAAGGTGCGCGTCAATGCGACCGGGTGGCGGCCCGTCGTCCGCGCGACCACGGTCACGCCGAGCGTGCGCGCACCGAACGGTTGCGGCCCGGGCAGCGTCAGCACGGCGACGGCCGGATTCCCGCGACGCACCGACAGCCGGACGGGCGATCGTCCGAGCAGCGAGATCGTCACGCGCGCGCGCGGTTCCGCGGCGGCGGCGCTGATCCGCAGCACGGGGCGCCGCAGATCGCGAACCGTCAGGTGCGCGCCGGCGCCCGGAGCCGACAGCCATTGGAGCGCCGGGCCGCCCGCTTGCGCGCTCGGGACGGCGCTCGGGACGGCGACAACCGCAGCGACCAGCACCAACGCGCTCCGCAGGCGCGCGAGGATCATGCGCCGACGTTAGCGCCGCGCGAGCTGTCCGACGTGGATCTGCCACCACGATCCCGGCCGCGCGGGGAAGACGAGCCCGAAGACCCAGACGAGCGGCCCGAGCAGAAGGCCGCCCGCGAAGAGCAGCCAGCGGTGCTTGAGCGCCGTGACGGTGCCGGGCACGACGAAGAGGGTGACGAGGATCGCGAGCTTCATCACGTGCTGAAACGGACGAGCGGCGTGTTCGGTTTCCTGGTTAAAACCCTGTAAGGACGGATTCCGATCGATTTTCGGCGGGTACGGGAAGCTTTCGTAAGCAAGAAAACGAGGAGGTCCGATGACCCGGAAGACCCTTCCGCGCCTGCTCGGCGCCGCAGCGACCGTGGCCGTCCTGGTCGCCGCGCTGACGGCGGTCGCAGGCACCGGTTTCGCGCAGCCGTCGGCTGCGCAGGCGAACTACGCGCCGGTCAACTCGGCGGCTCCGACGATCAGCGGCACACCGCAGGTCGGCCAGACGCTGACCGCGAACGCCGGCACCTGGAAGAGCGACACGACGCCGACCTTCACCTACCAGTGGCAGCGGTGCGACAAAGCAGGGAACAGCTGCGCTGCCGTCTCCGGCTCGACCGCGCAGACGTACACCGTGCAGAGCGCCGACGTGAACTCGACGCTCCGTGTCGTCGTGACCGCGACGAACAAGAGCGGCTCGGCCTCGGCGACGTCGGCACAGACCGCGGTCGTGACGGAGGCCGGCCCCGCCGGCGCGATCAAGACGACGCAGGGTCAGACGTCGATCCCGGCGTCGAGCGTCAGCCTGCCGGAGCGCCTGATCATCAACGGCGTCAAGTTCACGCCGACCGTCCTGACGAGCCGCAACGCATTCACCGCGCGGTTCCACGTCGTCGACACGCGCGGCTTCCTCGTGCGTGACGCGCTCGTGAAGGTGACCGGCCTGCCGTACGCGTGGGCGCACTCCCGGTCGGAGGTTCGGACCGGCATGGACGGCTGGGCGACGATGACGATCATCCCGACGCAGAACATGCCGCTGTCGCGGAGCGCACTCGTGATGTTCGTGCGCGCCCGCGTCGAGGGCCAGTCCCTGCTCGCCGGCTCGTCCGCGCGCCGGCTCGTGCAGGTCACGATCCGCTAGTTCGGCCCAACGGGTTCAGCTGCGCCGCCCTCGCCTGCGCGAGGCGGCGCAGCTGCCCGCTCGAGACGCTCGCGAGCCGTTGCCACAGTTGCCAGTCGGCGGGGTCGCGGTCGATCGCGCGCCGGTAGTCGGCGGGGTCGCGCGTCACGTCGCCGAGGACGATCCACGGATCGGGGGAGTACGGCAGCCAGCGCTCGGCGGCACGCGCCTGCGTCCGGGCGCGCGCGAAGTCGCCGCGGCGCGCGGCGTCCTGCGCCGAGGTCAACCGGGCGTTGCCCGCGTATGCGAGCAAGGCCGCGGCGGCAAGCGCGGCCGCGGCCGGGACGACATACGAGAGCGGTAAAGCACGCGGGCGACGGTCGGCGACGGCGAGCGCCGCCAGCACAAGCGCAGGGACCGTGACGCCTGCTAGCTCCCAGTCGAAGTCGACGGTCGCGCCGACGGCGTACGCCGCGACACCCGCCGCGAGCTCGGGCCGGCGCGCGCGTGCGATCGGCACCGCGAAGACGACGAGCACGAGGCCGAGCCCGATCGGCCCGAGCTCGGCGAGCGTCTCGACGTAAAGCGAGTGCGCCTCCTCCGTCGAGAGCGGAACGGTGCGCTCGCGGGTCCACCAGTTGACGAACGTGCCCGCGCCCGAGCCGAGGACCGCGTTGGCGTTCGCCTCGCGCGCGGCGACGCGCCAGTACCGCTCGCGCTCGTGTCCGGAGACGACGAACGGCGCCGCGAGCAGCACCGCGATCGCCGCGGCGACGAGCGCGACGCGCGCCCGCGCGTCACGAAGGACGTAGACGGCGACGCCGACCGCGAGCGCGACGAAGGCGCCGCTGCTGCGCTGCTCGACGAGCACGATCGCCGGGCCGATGCCGAGCAGCCAGGCGGGCCACGGCAGCGACGGCAGCAGCACGAGGCCGAGCACGCAGAGCAGTGCGAGGCCGTTCGCGTAGCCGACCGGCGCCGTGCCGGCGCCCGTCCCGCTGCCGCCGCCGGAGAACAGGTTCCACCAGGCGATCACCGCTACCGCCGCGACGACGACCCACGACGGCACGCGGCGCCAGCAGAGCAGAACGGCCGCGGCGGCCGCCGCGTACAGCGCGACCCGCTGGGCCTCCTCGAGCGCGCGCGCCGGCGACTCCGACCAGAGCCACGAGGCCGCCGTCCACGCGGTCAGCGCCGCGAGCGCGCCGATGAGGACCGCGCCGTCCCGCCCCGGGCGGTCGGCACGGACGAGTAGCGACCAGAGCAGCACGACCACCGCGAGCCCGAGCAGCGCGCGATCCCAGGCGACGGGGTGAAAGCCGCCGTCGTCGCCGGCGAGGCCGACGACGAGCGCCGCGACGGCTAGATCTCCAAGTCGGCTGTGGTGAGCTGCTCCGTCAGCAAGCGCCGAAAGCGCTGCGCGTCTCCGTTGACCCATCGCTTGCACAGCTCGTACCCCGACGAGTAGCAGCTGATGTACGCACGCCACGTCGGATGGGTGATGAACTCGACGCGCTTCTCGGCGGAGTCGCGCGGGCCGAGCGTCCAGCGCTCGACGTAGTCGACGACCTCGTCGCGCGCGAGGCCGTCCTCGTGGAGCAGGAGCGCGGCATTGACCGCGACGCCCTCGAGGTCCTCGCGTACCTCGCGCACGGCGTCGGCGGTCGCGGCGTCGTACTCGATTCCGAGCTCGTCGTAGACCGACTGCGCGTCGTCGTACGCGCCGACCATCTCGCCGGCGAGCGATGCGATCCCTTCGCTGACCGTCGACTGCGGCGTGCCGACGAGGAAGATCGTCTCGCCGTAGTTCCCCTCGCCGTCGACGAGCAGCTGCTCCTTCCACGCGTGCTCAATGTGATGCCCGGGATAGATCTCGTGCGCGACGAGCCCCGGCAGCCGGAACGAGTGCACGGGCAGGTCGGTGTTGACGACGACACGGCTGCGCCGACGGCCGAGGTAGTAGTTGAACGCGGCCCAGGGCTCGTTGCGTACGAGCTCGATCGCGGCGGCCTCGTCGTCGGGGAGGCCGAAGCGCTCGGCCGTGCGCGTGCGCAGCCCGTCGGCGAACCGCGCCGACGCCTGGAGCAGCGCGTCGGCCGGCAGCTCCTGCTGCGCAGACCAGGCCCGGTAGCGCTCGCCGAGGTCGCCGTCGCCGGGCAGCGCGGCGTCGAGCCGGTCGTGTGCCGACTCGAACACCGATTCGTCCGTGCGCCGGGGACGGACGCCGTAGCAGCGCTCGACCTCGTCGACCCACGAGATGTCGTCGCCCGCGAGCCGCCGTGCGGTCGTCTCACAGCCGGCGAGCTGCGCGCGGAGCCACCTGCTGTCCGTGCGCTCCGCGAGCGCGGCTGCCTCCGCCGCGAGCTCCGCCGGGGGCGCGGGCGCCTCTCCGTCGACGCGCTCCCGCAGCTCCGCCGGGCCGAAGTACGCGTCGACGAGCCCGTCGATGTGACGACCGAGCCGCAGGCCGAGCAGGAGGTATCGCTCCCACAGGTCGTCCATCCGCGCGAGATTATCCTGGGTTGGATGCGCCTCGTGATCGTTCGACACGCCGAGGCGGCACCGGGTGATCCCGACGAGCTTCGCCCGCTGACCGCCGACGGCCGTGTGCGCGCGCGCCGGCTCGGCGAGCAGCTGCACGCCGACGGGCTCGCCCCCGACGCGGTCGTCTGCAGCCCGCTGCTTCGTGCGCGTGAGACCGCAGCCGCGCTCGCGCTCGGCGAGCCGCGGGTCGACGAGCGGCTGGCGCCCGGCGCGACGCCCGAGGACGTGCGTGCCGTCGCCGACGAGTACGGCGAGGTCGTCGTCGTCGTCGGGCACCAGCCCGATTGCGGCCGCGCCGCCGCCGTCCTCGGCGGGATCGCGGAGCCGCCGTTTCCGCCGTGCGGGCACGCCACGCTGGATCTGATGTGAGCGCGATCTCGGTCCGCGGTCTGCGCAAGTCGTACGGCGCGCTCGCAGCCGTGCGCAGCGTCGACTTCGACATCGAGACAGGCGAGGTGTTCGGCCTGCTCGGCCCGAATGGTGCCGGCAAGACGACGACCGTCGAGATCCTCGAGGGTTACCGCAAGCGCGACGCGGGTGAGGTGTCCGTGCTCGGCCACGACCCGCAGCATCCGGGCGCCGAGTTCCGGCAGCGGATCGGGGTCGTGCTGCAGCAGTCGCAGCTGTGGGCGAGCCTGACGGTGCGCGAGGTGCACCTCGCGTTCGCGGGCTACTACGAGCGGCCGCGCAACGTCGACGAGGTGATCGACCTCGTCGGCCTCACGGACAAGCGCGACGCGCGCGTGAAGCAACTGTCGGGAGGCCAGAAGCGACGGCTCGATCTCGGCGTGGCGCTCGTCGGCGATCCCGATCTCGTGTTCCTCGACGAGCCGACGACCGGCTTCGATCCCGCGGCGCGGCGCGCCGCGTGGGAGATGATCCGCTCGCTGCGCTCGCTCGGGAAGACCGTGCTGCTGACGACGCACTATCTCGACGAGGCCGAGCAGCTCGCCGACCGCGTCGCGGTGATGCGCGAGGGCCGGATCGTCCGCGTCGGCACGCCGCGCGAGCTGACGACCGCCGAGATCGACGTCGAGATCCGCTACCGCCGCAACGGCGAGGAGATCCTGCTGCGGACGAGCGAGCCGACCCGCGTGCTGCACGAGCTGACGTCCGCGGCGGTGGCGCGCGGCGAGGAGCTCGACCGGCTGGAGGTTCGGCGGCCGTCGCTCGAGGAAGTCTACCTCGCGCTCGTCCAGGAAGACGAGCAAGCGGAATGAGGCTCTTGCTCCATCAGCTGCGCACCGAGCAGCGTCTGTACTGGCGCTCGCGCGAGTCCGCCGTCTTCACGTTCATCTTTCCGTTGATGCTCTTCCTGCTGCTCGGCTCGGTCTACTCCGGCCATATCTACGGCGTTCCCGCATCGCAGGCGCTCCTCGCGGCGCTGCTCGCGTACGGCTGCGTGATGGTCGCTTTCGCGGGGCTCGCGATCACGCTCGTCATCCGCCGCGAGAACGCGGTGCTGAAGCGGCTGCGCGCGACGCCGCTGCCGCCCTGGACGTTCGTGGCCGCGCTGCTCGCGTCGACGTTGATCGTGTTCGCGATCCAGGTCGTGGCGATGTTCCTGCTCGGGCGGGCAGTGTTCGGCACCCCGTTCCCCGACCGGATCGGGTCGCTCGCGCTGCTCGTCGTGATCGGGATCGTCTGCTTCGCGGCTCTCGGCATCGGCCTCTCCGGGCTCGTGCGGTCGGCGGAGGGGTCGTCGGCCATCGTCAACCTGATCGTCCTGCCGATGGCGTTCCTCACGGGCGCGTTCGGCCCGACACAGCACTATCCGCGCGTGCTCCGCGCGATCGGCGACGTGCTGCCACTGAAGTACCTCGTCGACCTGACGAACGCGGTGTATCTCCACAAGCACACGATCTGGTCGAAACCCGGGGCCCTGGGCGTCCTCGCCGCCTGGGGCGTAGCCGGTCTCGTCCTTTCTGCGTTGAAATTCCGATGGGAGCCAACGGCGTCATGACGGAGCTCGTCTTCCGCGCGCAGCCCGCCCCCGTGCCGGCGCTCGTCGTGCGGGTGAACTTCGGCGTCTTCGCCGGCCGCAACGCGACGCAGGCGGAGATTGACGATCTCGCCCGCGAATTGCGCGACGAGGTCGAATCGTTCGCGATCCTCGCCGAGGAGCGGCACGAGTTCGGCGGCGACGTCGAGCTGTCTTTGCGCCAGGTCGTGATCGAGATCCCGAAGACGCACGACGGGCTCGAGGAGCGCGTGCTCGAGATCGCATCGGACTGGGCGACCGAGTGCATCCAGTCGCGGAGCGACCTTGGCGAGCTCGGCAGCGAGCTCTAGCGTACGCCGGCGGCGGTCAGCGCGAACTTCGTCAACGACGACGGCATCCGCCTCGCCCGCTTGATCGTCTGACGCAGCGCGTCGACGAAATACTCGAGATCGTCGTCGCCGAGCACGAGCGGCGGGAGCACCTTGACGACCGCCATGTCGTGCCCGGCGACCTGCGTGAGGACCCGGTGCTCCGAGAAGAGCGGCACGACGACGAGCTGGGCGAAGAGACCGCGCTGTGCGCGTTCGAGCATCTTGTACATGCGGCCGTCGCCTTCGAACTCGATCGCCCACATCAGCCCGAGCCCGCGCACCTCGCGCACCACGTCGAACTCGTCGACGAGCGGCTGCGTCAGCTCGAGGAGGCGCCCGCCGAGCCGCGCCGACCGCGGCACGAGCTGCGCGTCGTCGAGCTCGTGCAGCGTCGCCAGGCCTGCGGCCATCGCCAGGTCGTTCGGAGCGAACGTCGAGCCGTGCGACATCGCGTTCGACATCGAGTCGAACACGGCCTCGTGGACGGCGCGCGCCATCAGCAGCGCGCCCACGGGGACGTAGCCGCCCGAGAGCGACTTCGCAACCGGCACGAGGTCCGGTTCGAGGCCCCAGTGCTCGAACGCGAACATCGTTCCCGTCCGCCCGAAGCCGGTCTGCACCTCGTCGACGCAGAAGAGCGTCCCGTAGCGGCGGCAGAGCGCCTGGGCGCCCTCGAGGTACCCCGCCGGCGGGAGGTTGACGCCCTTCCCCTGGATCGGCTCGACGAGGAACACTGCGACGTCTTCCGTTCGGAGCTCGCGCTCGAGCGCGTCGAGGTCGCCGAACGGGACGCGGTCGAAGCCGGGCAGGAGCGGCTCGAATCGCTTCGTGAACTCGGGATTGCCGTTCGCGCTCAGCGCGCCGAGCGTCAGCCCGTGAAATCCGTGGTCGGTCGAGACGACGCGCGGCCGCTTCGTCGCCGCGCGGCCGAGCTTGAGCGCGGCCTCGACCGCCTCGGTGCCGGAGCTCGTGAAGAGGCAGCGGTCGAGCCGCGCCGGCGTGCGCTGCAGCAGCGCGTCGGCGAGCAGCCCCGGCAGTGCGGTGACGCCCATGGCCAGCATCCCGGGCGTCTCGAGCTCGAGCGCGTCGACCAGCGCGGCGCGCACCCGCGGGTTGTTGCGGCCGACGTTGTACATCCCGAAGCCGCCGAGCATGTCGAGGTAGCGGTCGCCGTGCGCGTCGACGAGGTGCGCGCCGTCGGCGCGAATCCACCTGCGGTCGAAGCCGATCGTGCGCAGCACGCGGACGAACTGCGGGTTGATCGTGCGCGCCCAGAGCTCGTGCTCGTCGCCGGCGTTCGCGATCAACTCGCGCAGCTGCATGTGCCGGAGGGTATCGCTACGCGATTGCGGCGCGGATGGAGATCTCCGGCCCTTCGAAGCAGACGTCGACGACCTTCGCGATCCGGCGGAGCAGTGCGAGCGCCGCGGGGTTGTCGGCCGACGTCAGCGCGGTGATCTCGGTGATGCCGGCGAGGCGCGCGTCGGCGACGAGCTCGGCCGCGAGCGCGGCGCCGATGCCGCAGTGCTGGTGCGCGTCCGCCACGGCGAAGGCGATCTCGGCGCTGCCGCGGGAGGTTCGTGCGAGCCGCGCGATCGCGACCGGCCGCGGGTCGCCGTCGACCCAGGCGACGAGCGCGTGGTGCTCGGCGTCCATCCGCGCGAGCTGGCGCAGCTCCTCCTCGGGGAGGCAGGGCTTCGGCCCGTTGAAGCGGAGCCGGCGCGATGCCTCCCCGAGGCGGCCGAAGACGGCGAGCACGGTGTCCGTGTCGCCGTCCCGGAGCGGCCTGACGACGAGGGTCGGGCCGCGCTTGGGGGTGAGGAGGCGGGAGTGCATGAACGCGAGGAGCGGGAGTGCCGTCGTGTCAGTTGGAAAAACCTACTATATGAGGGTTGGAAAAGTCAACCCTCTCTGGCACACTTGTCTCGATGACTCCGCGCTCCTGCTCGATCGCGACCGCGCTCGGCGTGCTCGGCGAGAAATGGTCGCTGCTCGTCGTCCGCGAGCTGTCACTCGGGGTGCACCGTTTCGACGAGATCCAGCGCAACACGGGGGCGCCGCGGGACATCCTCGCGAGCCGGCTGCGGCGGCTCGAGGAGACGGGCGTCCTCGAGCGGCGCATCTACCAGGAACGGCCGCTGCGGCACAGCTACCACCTGACCGCGTGCGGCCAGGAGCTCCGGCCGATCCTCCTCTCGCTCGGCGAGTGGGGTGAGCGGTGGACGCCCCAGGTAAACGGGTACGAGTGGGTGCACGAGTGCGGCGAGGTGCTCGAGGTCGAGCACACGTGCAAGGCGTGCGGCGGGGCGGTCACCGGCTTCGACGTCAGGCCGCAGGCGCGCGACGCCGCCGCATGAGCTGGCGGATCAGCGGCACGTATTTCGAGTCGTGCAACTGCGACGCGATCTGCCCGTGCCGGCGGGTCGACGGCGTCGGCGGCGGCCGCTCGACGCACGGCGTCTGCACCGGCGTGCTGTCGTGGGTGGTCGAGGCCGGGCACGCTGACGGAGTCGATCTCTCCGGCATTCCCGTCGCGCTCGCGCTGAGCTACGACGACGACGTCCCCGGCTCGCCGTGGACGTGGATGCTCTACGTCGACGCGCACGCAAACGCCGAGCAGCAGGCGGCGCTGTCCGAGATCTTCAGCGGCGAGCGCGGCGGCGACGCGCTCAAGCATTTTCCATGGGCCTGGAAGCCGAGCACGCCGCTCGGCGTTCGCAGCGCCGAGATCGAGGTCGACCACACGCGCCGCCGGCAGCGGCTGCGCATCCGCGACCACGTGAGCGTGCGCATCCGCGGCGCCTTCGGAACAGACTCGGCCGTCTCGTGCGTGATTCCCGGCCACGAGCGCGCCGGCGAGGAGCTCGTGGCCGACGAGCTGTCGATCAGCGACGGCCCGCTCGCGCTCGAGCTGAGCGGGATCTGCGGGTACGCGGCGACGTTCGACTATGCCGGTTGACGCTACGGTCTGCCCTGACTCGCCCCCGTAGCTCAGTGGATAGAGCAGCGGTTTCCTAAACCGCGTGCGCAAGTTCGATTCTTGCCGGGGGCATCGTCGCGTTGTTCAGGCCGAATGCGCCCTGTACGGCGACTTCGGCGGCATGAATCGACGATCCGTCATCCGCTCAAGTCGGCTAGGTACCGGTGCGCGGAGGCGTCGACCGGCGCACAACTGGCGCACATACCCGAGAAGGATCAGTCGTTATTGCGTCTCCGCGTTTTTGGGATGTCTCGTCGTTCGGATCGCCGCCTCTCCTGACGGACTCGAACCGCACTAGGCGCGCGTCGCCACGTTTGACCCTACGGCGCGACCTTCGTGCGACCTCGTCGACGGCAGCGCAGGGAGCTCGAGGAAGAACGTGGATCCGGCGCCGGCGATCGACTCGAACCACAAGCGACCGTTCATCAGCGAGGCGAGTTGGTTACAGATGTAGAGGCCCAGCCCGAGACCGGCGGCGCCGGTATGGAGCTCAGGGTCGACCCGGTAGAACTTCTCCCCGATGTGGGGGTGGTGGCGTGTGTCGATGCCGATGCCGGTATCGCCGACGGTGAAGCGGACGGCGTGGTCGGAGCGTTCGACTGCGAGTTCGATTTCGCCGCCGTTCGGGCTGTAACGGACCGCATTGTCGAGAAGGGCGTCGAGGATCTGTTCGACACGCTCCTCATCGAGGGCGCACGGCTCCGCCGGCGCGGGAAGTCGCTTCCGCAGGCGAAGCTTCTCTGGGCAACGTGCCTGCGCGCGTTCAAGGACACGGTCGACGAGAACCGTCAAGTCGCAGTCGCCGGGCGGCCGAAGCGTATCGTCGTTCGCGAGCGAGCTGGCGGTGACGAGGTCGCTGACGTTTCGGGATAGGCGCTCGGTCTCGGCGTGGAGCATCGCGATCAGCTGCTTGCGGGTGTCGTCGGTGAGTGGCGTGTCGTCGCGCGCGAGCGTCGCGACGGCGCCGTAGATCGAGCTGACGGGCGTTCGTAGTTCGTGCGCGACGGTTGTGATCACGTCGCGGCGCATCTGCTCCAGCCGTGCGCCCTCGGTCGCGTCGCGAAATGCGTACAGCGCTCCGTCGATGTAGGGGGTTGCAGAGACCGAGAGCCAGAGCTCCCGGTCGCCGAGCACGAACGGGTAGGTGATGGGCTTTCTCTGCCGCAGCGTCAGGTGCGGCGCGAGCGCGTCCCACCCCGGCAGGACTTGGACGAGAGGGCGGCCGCCGACAGTCTCGGCGGCGAGTCCGGTGATCTGCGCGGCAGCCGGGTTCCAGAGGTCGATCGCGCCCGTCTCGTCGACCGTGAAGACGCCTTCGGGAAGCGTCATCAGCACGCGCTCTGCACGAGCACGTTCGGCGGCGACCGCCTTGAGCTCCGCATTGTCGATCCGGAGCTGCGCGAGCTCGAGGTTCGCGCGTACCCGTGCGACGAGCTCGCGCGCCGAGAACGGCTTGACGAGGTAGTCGTCGGCGCCGGCTTCGAGCCCTTCGATCGCACTCTCGGGCCCCGCACGGGCGGAGACCAGCACGACGGGAACGCTGCTCGTGCGCGGCTCGGATCGGAGCGCACGCAGCAGAGCGAAACCGTCAAGCCCCGGCATCATCACGTCGCTGAGGAGCAGATCGGGAGGCGACTCGAACGCGGAGCTGAGTGCTGTCGCACCGTCTGCGACGGTCTCCACCTGCCAGTAACGGCGCAGCAGTCGCGCGAGGTAGGCGCGCATGTCCGCGTTGTCGTCGGCGATCAGGATGCGGGCGCTTGTGCTCCGAGGCGCGCCGGACTCCCGGACGAGATCGTCGCGCAGGAGCTCGAGGCCGGTCCCGTGCTCCAGTCGCGCCTCGTCGGGTAGCCAGCGCAGCGCCTCCTCGACATACGGCGCAGCACCGAGGCTGCGCGCCGCAGTTCCTTCGGGGCCGCCGACCTTGTCGGCCGGCAGATGCGCGCTTCCGCGCGGCACGCACACGGTGAATGTCGAGCCCTCGCCGGGCCTGCTGTCAACTCGCACGGTCCCGCCGTGCAGCCGGGCAAGCTCGTTGACGAGCGCAAGGCCGATCCCGCTCCCTTCGTGGCTGCGCGCCGCGACGTCGCGAATCTGATGGAAGCGCTCGAACACGTGCGGGACTTCCTGCTCGGGCACGCCGACGCCGGTGTCGCGGACGCGCAGGACGACGTCGTCGCCCTCGAGCTGCAGGGAGACTGAGATCTCGCCCTGGAACGTGAACTTGAGCGCGTTCGAGAGGAGGTTGAGGACGATCTTCTCCCAGGCCTCGCGGTCGACCCAAGCCGGCTCGGGAAGCCGCGCGCAGTCGACCTCGAGGCGTAGCCCGGCAGCTTCGATCGCGGAGCGGAACGCGCTCGCGAGGTCGGCGGTGACCGCTGCCAGGTCGGTCGGCTGGAAGAGCGCGTCGATCCGTCCCGACTCCGCCCGCGCGAAGTCGAGCAACGTGTTCACGAGCCGCAGCAACCGCAGCGCGTTCCGGCGGACCAGCTCGAGCTCTTCTCTTCGATCGGCGGGCTGATCCGGCTCGGCGAGCAACTCCTCGAGCGGCGAGAGGATCAGCGTCAGCGGTGTCCGCAGCTCGTGGCTGACGTTCGTGAAGAAGAGCGTCTTCGCGCGGTCGAGCTCTGCGAGCGCCTCGGCGCGCTGGCGCTCGGCCTCGGCGCGACGAGCCTCGGAGATCGCGGTCGCCACCTGCCGGGCAACGAGCTTCAGGAACGCCAGATAGTCGTCGTCCACGGGCCGGCGCTCGTTGACGCCGAGCACGAGCGCGCCAACCGGCGCTTCAGTTCCCTGCCGCAGAGGCAGTACGAGCGCTCGTCGGGAGAGACCGCCGGCTCCAGAGCCGTTCCCCACTCGTTCGACGACGTCGTCGAGCAATCTCGGTTCGCCGTCGGCCGCGATCGCCGCGAGCGGCCAGGGGCCTTTCTCGGAGTCGGTGAGGTCGACAAGCCCTGGAGTCGCGGTCACGCAGTCGCCCTCGACGTCAGACGTCGCGACGAGGCGCGCGACTGCCGAATCGGAGTCGAACAGGTATGCGAGCGAGAACGAGATTGCAATGCTCCCGCGGAAGACGTCCGCCGCGCGCCTGCACACCTCCACCGGCGTGTGCGCACCGCTCGTTGCCGCGGCCAACTCGCGGAGGATCCGAAGTCGTCGACCGCCGATCACGTGGTTCGTCGTGTCGCCGACGGCGGTGAAGATCCCGCCGATACCGCCCGACTCGTCGCGGATCGCGCTGAACCCGAACGTGAAGTAGCACTCCTCGAGGAATCCGTTGCGGTCGAGCTCGACAAGCTGGTCCGGCGACCAGGTCGCTTCACCCCGCTCGCGCACGCCGGCCAGCATCGGCCCGATGAGATCCCAGATCTCGGGGAAGCAATCGGCGCCGCGCTGGCCGAGTGCCGCTGGGTGCTTGTTACCGAGCAGCTCGGCGTAGGGGCCGTTGTAGAGCATCACCAGCTCCGGCCCCCACCAGATCAGGATCGGGAACCGTGATTCGAGGCAGATGCTCAACGCCGTTCGCAGGCTCTGCGGCCAGCTTTCCATCGGGCCGATCGGCGTCGACGCCCAGTCCCGTTCCCGGATCAGCTCGGCGAGCGGGAGAGGCTCGGCATCGACCGCGTCCTGCATCGTGCGTGAATCATGCACCTGCGTTCGTCTACCGGGAAGAGGGGCCGTCAACGCCCCGGAAGCCCCAACGGCCGGCAACGGGGGAAGTCGAGAAACGCCGCATCTGCAGCGCGCCGCGCGACGTCTTTCGAAGCCCTCTGACGGACTCGAACCTTCGACCCCCTCCTTACCATGCGCTCGTGGGCGCATGGCCCTAGAACTCGGGATAATCCGCGTCTAGCGGTTGCCCGGCCGTGTCTTTCGCCCCGCTCCGCTACGAACCGACGCACGGACACGCAGCGCGACATGCCCGTGTGGCGCACAAACTGGCGCACACGCACCGTGCCCGCGTGCGAACCGCGTCGTTTCCAGCCACTTCCTCGCACCCGGACGCGCGTTCCTGAACCGCGTGCGGTTCGATTCCGGCGGGAGCACTCGCGAAACTAGCCGACCGGCAGGGGCGCAAACGCCGCGATTGGCGTACGTCGTGATGGGGCGGCTGCAGCGCCTCTGCGGCTGGCGCGCCGCCGTCCCGGTTTCTGCGCAGCGCGGCTCGCTGCGCCGGGGACGAGCCGCGGCGGCCCGTCCCTGGCGCAGAAGCCGTTACGGGGTGGCGTGCTTGCAGAGCCCCAATCTGTTCCCGGTGTAGCCGAGGTCCTGAATCCAGGGTTTCGCCACGAGCGCGGGCGCGTTGTACGGCCCGACCGACCGACCAGAACATGTTCGCGCTCGACGCCGCAACGGGCCGGACGCTCTGGAGCCCATCGACGGGAAGGAACCAGTAAGAATGCCGGGCGCCCGCACGCGCGGGCGCCCGTTTCGCACACGAAAGAGGGGGAGAGATGCGAAAGACGATCGTCGCGCTCGCGACGGGCGTGGTGCTCCTGAGCGTCGGTGCCGCCGGCGCCGCCGGCCCCGCCGATGTCCGGCTCTCGAACGACAGCCCGGCCGCGGGCGGCTACGTCAGCGAGTACACGCTCGCGACCGGTGTGCCGTACACGGACGCGACACTCGCCGAGTGCAGCCGCTCGCGCGGCCGCCAGAACGAACCGGCCGACGAGCTCGACCCGCGCAACCCGCAGGTGATCCTCGGCAGCTCCAACGACTACTGCGGCGTCTACAACGACGGCGCCGACTCCGCCGGCGCACCGATCCCGTCCGGGCCGGTCTGGCTCGGGTACTACCGCTCGGAGAACGGCGGCACCAGCTTCACGAGCTCACTCGTTCCGGGGTATCCCGACGACTCGTCACCGTACGCGGCGCTCGCGGACATTCGGACCGCGACGGCAGGCGATCCTGTGATCGCCTGGGACAACCACGGTCGCGCGTTCTTCGGCGCCGAGGCGTCGGGCGATCCCGAGGGGACCGCGAAGACATTCGGCGACGTCTGGGTCGCGCGGTTCCGGAACCCGATGGGCGAGGGCGGCCCGACGATCCGCGACGGCGTCGAGTACTACGGGACGACGGTCGTCGCAAAGGGATCGGCTGCGCCGAACCTCCTCGGCAAGTTCAACGACAAGACGTCGCTCGAGGCCGACCGCACGGGCGGCCGGTGCGACGCGAACGTGTACTTCGCCTGGTCGCGGTTCAGTGGGAACGCGAACCCGAACAACATCTACTTCGTCCGCTCCACCGACCACGGTGTGACGTTCTCGAACCCGCTCGTCCTGACGCAGAGCGTCTCCGACGTGCAGGACCCGGACATCTCCATCACCGGCAACGGCCACGTGTACGTCACGTATCGCGTCTACGCCACGAAGCAGTCGCACAACCCGGACTCGATCCAGTACGTCAAGTCCGTCGACTGCGGCCAGACGTTCTCGAGGCCGACGACGCTGCTGAGCTTCGAGCCGTACGACGCGCAGGACGTCGCGGGCCCGCAGCCGACGCCTGCCCAGACGGGTCAAGACGACCCGCCGTCGGCGGAATCCGCAGAAGCGGCCGAGGCCGGCTCGACCGCACGCGACTGCGGCGACTTCGCCGACTCGTGCAAGTCGGGCTACACCTTCTTCCGCCACACGACCGCGCCGCGGTCGACGGCGGACCAGAAGGACAAGCAGAACGAATGGGTGTACATCGTCTACGACCCGTCGAAGCCCGGCACCGAGGTGTCGACCGGGACGACGTACGGATCCGTCGCACCCGGCGTCGGCAGCCAGGAAGCCGTGTACTTCACGCGCTTGAACGGTGCAAACGGGTTGCACACGGCGCCGGTCCTGCTCGACAACGAGCCGGTCGGGCACCAGCTGTTCCCCGACATCTCGGCGGACGGCGGCATCCTGCACGCGCTCTGGTGGGACACCCGCAACGACACGTGCTACAGCCGGCAACGGCCGGTCGGGAACTGCGCAGGCGGTCTAACCGTGCCGGCGCTCGACGTCTTCGCGACGACGTCGACCAATGCCGGCGGAACATGGGCGCCGGCGACGCAGCTGACCGACTTCACCTCGAACGGGAACTACGAGCAGTTCGACGGCCGCTCGGTTCCGTTCGGCGGCGACTACCTGTGGATCAGCTCTGTCGGCGCTGCCGCATTCGGAACATGGACCGACTGGCGGGACACGCTGGCCGGGACCGACCAGCGTGAGACGGAGGGCTCGGACGACGCTGCCGACGTCCTCCAGTGCCGGACGCAGACGTCGTCCGGCGCGTTCACGGGCGACACCTGCCCAAGGGCGGGCGGGCTCGACCAGAACATCTACGGCGCGACGACGCCGTAGCTCCTCGAACCGCAGCGGAGCGGGTGCCGTAGGGCGCCCGCTCCGCCTTCTCCTTCCCGCGTATCCCGGCGGCCGCGTCGGTCGTTTTCGGTGAGGACCCGAAACGAGATCCGAGGGAGGACCTGTGGCGCACAAGAATCGCAATCCCGTTTCGAAGGACGAGATCGAGTCCGAGGGCGCGGTCTCGCTGCCGAACAAGGAAGTGATGTCCCTGCTCGACGTGAACGCGAACGTCGACCTCGGGCTCGACCTGGCGGCTCCGGTCGACCTCGCGGCGGCCGCGAACCTGAACGTCGCCGCCCCGATCGAGGCGTCCGCCGCGGCGAACGTCCTCAGCCCGGACGCGAAGGCGATCAGCGAGGCGTACCAGCACGGGTCGATCGACCAAGGGATCAGCGGCAGCGCCACGGCGACCGCTCCGCAGCACGCCGGCATCTCGCAGGACAGCACCGGCGACGCGACCGGCGGCACGACCGGCGACACCGGCGGCACGACGGGCGGGACGACCGGCGGCGTCGAGTCGCTCCTCGGCGGCGGCAGCCTGCTCGATGCGAACGTGAATATCGACGCGAACGCGAACCTCACAGCTCCGATCGACGGCGCGGTCGCCGCCAACGCGAACGTCGCCGCACCTATCGACGCCGCGGTGAGCGCGAACGTCGGCTCGGCCGGCGCCACGGCGGAAGCGCTCGCGCCGCAAGAGGTGAACATCTCGCAGCACCTCGACGGCGTGACGGCCGACGCGACGGCACAGCAGGACGCCGAAGTCGACCAGAAGTAGGAGCTGAGCACGCGGCGCGATGACCGCGATCGCTGAGCCCGCCGTCCGCCCGTCGGAGCAGCCGCTCGACCGGGCGGACGGCATCGAGCTGCTGGGCGATGTGCACGGCTCCGGCTACCGCGAGGGCGCCGCGCTCGTGCGTCGCGCCGACGGCCAGGTCGTGCAGCTCGGCCCGTTGATGTACGCGCTGCTCGAGAGCATCGACGGGCGGCGCGACCGCGCCGAGCTCTCGGCCGTGATGTGCGAGCGGCTCGGCCGCCCGTGCGACGAGGACGCCGTCCGCGCGCTCGCCGAGAAGCTCGCAGCCCAGGGTCTGCTCGCCGGCCACGAGCACAATGCGCCGCCGCGGCGCAACCCGCTGCTCGCCCTCCGCTGGAAGGTTCTCGTCACGAATCCGAAGGTGACGTCGCGCCTGACGGCGCCGTTCACGTTCCTCTACCGGCCGTGGATCGCGGCGCCGATGGTGCTCGCGTTCCTCGCCGTCTGCTGGTTCGTCCTGTTCCGGAAGGGCGTGGCGTCGGCGACCAGCCAGGCGTTCCACAGCCCGGCGTTCCTCCTGCTCATCTTCGCGCTCGCGATCCTGTCGGCCGGGTTCCACGAGCTCGGACACGCGGCCGCGTGCCGCTACGGCGGCGCGACACCCGGCGGCATGGGCATGGGCCTCTACCTCGTGTGGCCGGCGTTCTACACCGACGTCACGGATGCCTATCGGCTGCCGCGACGCGACCGGCTGCGCGTCGATCTCGGCGGGCTCTACTTCAACGCCGTCGTCTCCGTCGTCACGCTCGCCGTGTGGCTCGCGTGGCGGCGCGATGCACTCCTGCTGCTGATCGCGCTGCAGCTGCTGATGATGGTGAAGAACCTCTCGCCCGTCATCCGCTCCGACGGGTACCACATCCTCGCCGACGCGACCGGCATCCCGGACCTCTACGCGCACATCGGGCCGACGCTGCGCCGGCTGCTGCCGTGGCGCAAGCCCGAGCCCTCGGCCCTGAAGGGCCGCGCGCGGGCGCTCGTCACCGGTTGGGTGCTCGTCGTCGTGCCGGTGCTGATCGCGCTGATGCTCGGGGCGATCGTCGTGTTGCCGCGCCTGATCGCGACTGCGTGGGAGAGCGGGCGCACGATCACCGCCGCGATGCCGCACGAGAGCGCCGCCGGGATCGGCGCCTCGCTCGTCCGGCTGCTCGCCCTGTCGCTGCCGGCGCTCGGCAGCCTGCTCGTGACGCAGAAGCTGGCGCGGACCGCGATCGCGAAGGGTCGATCGTGGAGCGAAGGCCGGCCCGGCAGGCGCGCCGTCGTCGTCGCAGCGACGGCAGCGGTCGCGGCTGCGGCCGCCTGGGCGTGGTTCCCCTCCGGCCAGTACCAGGCGGTGCGCCCGACCGACCGCGGGACGCTCGTCAGCTTCGTCCAGGCGCCGGCGGCGGTCGCGCGCCCGCAGCCGCAGGGCATCTCGCTCGAGCCGGGCACGCACCTCGCGGTGGCGATGATCCCGGTCGGCGGCGTGACGAAGGAGCATCCCGCCGTCTACTTCCTGCCCGGCAGCGACGGCCACCCGGCCGCCGCGATCTGGAGCGACGGCAGGACGCACACCGCCTTTCCGTTCAAGCTCCCGGCCGCACCGCGGGCAGGCGACACACAGGCGCTCGCGGTGAACACGACGGACGGCGGCGTTCTCTACAAGGTCGCGTACGCGCTCGTCACCGTGCGCGACGGCGACGCCGTGACGAACACGAACGGCGCGTATGCGTTCGCCAGCTGCACGTCCTGCACGACGGTCGCCGTCGCGTTCCAGGTCGTGCTCGTCGTCGGCGAGAGCAGCGTGGTCGCGCCGGGCAACGCCGCGGGCGCGCTCAACGTCGACTGCCCCGCCTGCCTGACGACCGCGATCGCCGACCAGATCGTCGTCACGCTTCGCTCGGAGCCGACGCAGGAGCTCGTCGACAGGATCCGAGCCGCGCTGAAGAGCCTCGACGCGATCTCCGCGCTCGGCGCCGGCGCCTCGCCGGCCGCGATCGCGGCCAGGGGCGGGAAGGTGCAGCAGCAGATCGACCAGGCGCTCCAGGACAGCGGGCTCGTCGCGAACAAGACGACGACGCCGACCGTCACGACGACGCCGTCGGGGGCGACGACCACGACGCCCGCGCCGGCGACGACGACCCAGGCGACGACGACAACGGCGCAGACGACGACGCAGTCGACGGCGACGACCACGACGACGACTCAGACGACGACGAGCACCACCACGCCGGCGACGACAGCGACAACCACGACGTCGGGCTAGCGGCTACTCGAACCAGACGAGCGCCGCGAGAATCGCGTAGAACCCCGCCAGCGCCCAGCCCTCGAACGCCGCCGCCTTGCCGTCACCCGTGATCGCCCAGACGGCGACCGCGCTCAGCGCGACCGCGCTCGCAAGCACCGGGTTGACGACGAACGTCAGGCGTGAGCTGAAGAACAGCGACAGGAGCACGAGCGCCGGGAAGAGGAAGGCGACGATCTGCGCGACGGAGTTCTTGACGACCGAGACCGCGAGATCGGCCTGGCCCTTCGCTGCGAGCGTGACGCCGACGACGTTCTCGACCGCGTTGCCGGCGATGCCGACGATGACGAGGCCCGTGAACGCCTTCGAGATGCCGAGCTGCTTGACGGCCGGGTCGAGCGCCGTCACGAACCAGTCCGAGACGAACGCGGCGCCGACGCCGGCGCCGGCGAGCAGGACGAGCGCACGCGTGAACGGCAGATGGTGCGGCGACTGCTCGATCGCGGCTTCCGTTGCGCCGTCGTTCCGCAGGTAGTCGAGGAGCCAGACGGCGTAGACGAGCAGCAGCACGACGGCGCCGGCGGCCGAGATCGCGACCTGGTGGCGACTCGCCCGGTCGCCCATCCGGTCGGAGATCCCGAGGATGACGATCAGGAACGACGCAAGGAGCGAGAGCACGGCCGTGTCGTTCGGCAGGCGCGCGCTGAAGCGCATGATCCCGTCGTCTGCGGCGCGTGCGCCGGCGACGATCGCGAGCCCGAGGACGAGCAGCGCGTTCGCGAACAGCGAGCCGAGCACCGAGGTCTGTGCGACCACCGTCTCGCCGGCGCCGAGCGCGAACAGGACGATGAAGAGCTCGGGGAGGTTGCCGAGCGTCGACTGCAGCACGCCGGTCGCCGCCGGGCCGAAGCGCGCACCCACCGACTCCGTCCCGACGCCGACGATCCAGGCGAGACCGCCGAGCGCGACGGCGGCGACGACGAAGGTCGCGACGTCGGAGCTCGTCGCGTAGTGGAGGACGCCGGCGGCCGCCGTGGCGACGACCGTGGCGCCGAGCCCTAGTGCGGTGCGATCGATCTGCACGCGGTGACGTTAAGCAAATGCGCGGACAGGCGGGCCTGCTTCAGCTCTGCGCGGTACGCCTTCGAGCCGGGCTCGGAGGTGAGGAGCCGGCGCCAGTGCAGCTCGAGCCGCGCGACCGCCCGGTGGAGGTCGCGCGGTGCGTCGAGCGCGGCGATCTCGTCCGCGGCGCGGCGCAAACCGGCCGGCGTGTGCGGCGCCTGCTCGCAGATCGACTTCGCGTCCTGGGCGAACTCGCGGCTCCGTTCATGCGCCGACGCAGTCGTGTGGTTCGTCCAGACCGTCAGCACGGCGAACGCACCCGCCGATACGAGCAGAGCGACTGCAACGGCCCGCCACATGGCCGCGTCCTGCCCGCTCAGCGCACGCGGTACGCCTCGATCCCGGCCGAGTAGACGAAGCTCGTCGAGCCGCCGTTCGTCGTGAACGCGACGGTCCGGCCGCTCGGCAGCTCGACGACGCTCGACGCGGTGACGGGGACGGTGACCGTCGTGTCGCCGCCGACGGGCTGGCGCACGACCGTTGCGTCACCCTCCCGTTCCTCGAGCACCCAGTGCCCGCCCGGAGACGTCTGCACGTCGACGCCGTCGCCGTGCGCGCGGAAGCCGTGCGCGGCGATGCCGCGATAGTCCGCCGACGAGAGATTCGCGTCGACGGTGAGGTCGCCGTAGACGCTCCGCGTCACGCCCGGTGCGAGCACCGTGAACCGCCGCAGCGGCACGCCGACGTAATGCGGGCCGAGGGCACGTTGCAGGTCTGCGGCGAGCACGAGCCATGGGTCGCGCTCGTCGCCCGGCCGCCACTCGAACGACTCGACGAGCCCGAATGCCGCATTCCACGCGAGCACCTCCCCGTCGATCGCCATCGTCAACGGGTAGAGGTCGTGCTGGTACATCAGCACCTTGTCGTGGAAGAGCCAGGTGGCGAGCGGGTACGGCTCCCAGTTGCCCGCACCGAAGTAGCGATCGGCGGCAGCGAGCTCGCGCTGCATCATCAGCAGCCCGCCGTGGAAGCCGACGACGGTCCGCGCGAGGCGGTCCCACCCGTCCTCGGCCATCAGGCAGCGGTCGCGATACGGCGCGAGCAGCGAGAGCCACCCGTCGTCGTACGCGAGCGGCGACGGGCTCGCGGGGTTGAAGTCGCGCAGCCACGGCCGGGCGCCGAGCTGGTCGAGGAACACGCAGTCCGCGCCGAGCGCCTGCCACTGTGCGAGCTCCGAGCCCGCGCGCATCCGCACGAGCGGTGCGAACGGCGAGACGATCACGCCGCTGTGCGCGCCGTACTCGATTGTCTGCGCGGCGCCGGCGGAGTCGAGCGCGGCCACTGCAGCCGCCGACGTCGAGGACAGCGTCGGCGACCGCGTATCCCACCACGAGAAGTTGTCGTACGGCATGACGAGGTCGCCGTGCGCGTGGGCTGCCGAGATCAGCGCCCCGATGTCGCCCCAGGCGGGATCGGGAGGCAGGAAGTCGGGATCGCGCACGTCGTGGCCGCCGGGCTCGTACGCGACGGGATGGAGGAGGATCGGCGACGGCAGCCGGGCGAGCGCAGCCGCCCACGCGCTGAACGGCTCGTCGACCTTCACGGCGTCCGCCTTGAGGAGCGGAGCCCGCGCAAGCACCTGCAGGCGCGCACCCAGCTTGTCGGCGAGCGACGGGTAGGCGCCGATGCCGTTGTCGATGCGGTAGTCGTGGATCGTCTGCTCGGCGGTCCGGCCGACGCGAATGCGGACGATCGGGCTCGTCCAGACGTCGTGTGGTCGAACCCACGTCTCGAACTGGTGGAAGACGCAGTAGATCGGTCCCGAGCAGGGTGCGCCCGGACCGAGGTGCAGGAAGCCGAGGTCGGCGGGAGCGATCGGGCCGCGGTTGACGGTGTAGAGCGCGAGGTGACCGCCGTTCGCGTCGAGCGCGAGGTAGTCGGCGAACGCCCAGCGGGACGGGTAGACCTGCGTCGCGTCACCGGCGCGGGAGAAGAACGCGGGCTTCAGCCTCACGCCGGGCAGCACGTTCGGCGCATAGCCGGCTTGTACGGCGCGCGTGTCGCCGGCGAGGCCGGCCGGGAAGCGGATCTGGTCGCGGACCGCGTTGCCGTTGCGCAAACGCAGCCGCAGGTCGAAGTACCCCGGCCGCGCGCGCAGAGAGACGGTCGCCGTCGCGCCGTACGTGAGCGTCAGCGTGCCGGCGCGCCAGCGGACGACCGGGCGGACGCTGCAGCCGCCCGTCGACGAGGCGTGGTGGTTCGGGTTCGCCCACCAGAGGCAGCCGTAGGCCCCGCCGAGAAGCTTGCGGCCGCGGGCATCGTCGATCTCGAGGATGCGGCCGTTCCGCGCGCTGAGCTCGACGCGGTACGCCGGCGCCGTGACGACGAGCTGCCCGCCGTGCTGCGAGAACGAGACGGCGGCAGCGGCGACGACGCTGGCGAGGGGCCCCATCCGGCACCATCATGCCTATGCGCTTCCTGGGGTCAGCGCTCGCGGCGCTCGCGCTTGCGAGTCCATACGTGCATCGCTCGGGCACCCACCTGACGCTGCAGGGCAAGCCGTACCGCTTCGGCGGCGCGAACGTCGAATGGCTCGGGCTCTCCGACTACGGGCCGGCCTCGCCGTCGGGACCGCGGTATCCCTCGCACGCAGAGGTCGACGCGGCGCTGCGAGCCGCGAAGTCGCTGGGCGCGCGTGTCGTCCGCAGCCAGACGCTTGCCGACTCGGTCGGCTGCGACCTCTGCCTCGAACCGAGCCTCGGCGCGTTCAACGCGACGGCGTTCGCACACGTCGACTACGCGCTCGCCGCCGCGCGGCGGCACGGGCTGCGCGTGATCGCGACGATCGTCGGCGACGACGCGGCCGCCGGCGGCAGCGGCTGCGTCTACCTGCGGTGGCGAGGCTACGACCCGCCCGACTGCTCGCTGTTGCGCATGGACCCCTTCTTCACCGACCCGCAGCTGGCCGCCGACGTCGAGGAGCACGTGCGCGCGGTCCTCGACCACGTCAACGTCTACACGCACGTCGCCTACAAGAACGATCCGACGATCCTCGGCTGGGATCTGATCAACGGCGGCGGCAGCCCACCCGCATGGACGCGGGAGATCGCGAACTACGTCCGCAGCATCGACCGCAACCACCTGATCCTCTCGGACGCGTCGAACGCCCGTCTGAAGAACGTCGACGCGTGCGTCTCGTTCATCTATCCGCACTGGGACCAGGGCCTGGACTTCGCGCGGCCGCGCATCGGCGCCTGCGCACGCGCCCACAAGCCGTACCTCGCGTACGAGTACGGCTGGGACAGAACGAACTGGCCGACGCTCGCCGCCTTCACGGCATTCCTCGCGGCGCTGCAGCGGAACCGAGACGTCGCGGGCGATGCCTTCTGGGCGCTCGAGCTGCGGAGCCGCCCCATCCCGGCCGACGTCACCGACGCGCAGCTCGCGGCGACCGTCGAGACGGGCGAGTGGTGGGCGCTGACCGTTCCCGGCCGGAAGACGCTCGTGAACACCGCCGCCGACATGAACGCGCGGGCCGCCGCGATCAGGCGACACAACGCCGCGATGGCGGGCCCGCGTCACTGAGCTTCTTAGCGGCGTCTCACGCGGCACGGCAAACTTGGACCACGATGCTGGTCCTGGTGGCAGACGACGACCGTGCGGTCAGGGAGGCGCTCGAGCGGGCGCTGCAGCTGAACGGCTTCGACGTCGCGCTCGCCGCCGACGGGAACGAGGCGCTGTCCGCGACGACCGACCGCACACCGGACGCTCTGATTCTCGACGTGATGATGCCCGGCTACGACGGGCTCGACGTGACGCGGCGGCTGCGCCGCGAGGGCAACCGCGTGCCGATCCTCCTGTTGACCGCACGCGATGCGGTCGGCGACCGCGTCGAGGGCCTCGACGCCGGCGCCGACGACTACCTGCCGAAGCCGTTCGCCCTCGAGGAGCTGCTCGCGCGGCTGCGCGCGCTGCTCCGGCGCGCCGATGCCGCACCGGCGGAGCTGCTGCGCTTCGCCGACCTGACGTACGACGTCGGGTCGATGGAGGCGCGGCGTAGCGGCCGCCGCTTCGAGCTGACGACGACGGAGGCGCACCTGCTGGAGCTGTTCATGCGGAATCCCCGCCAGGTGCTGCCGCGGCCGCTGATCTACGAACGCGTCTGGGGCTACGACTTCAGCCACACGTCGAACGCGCTCGACGTCTACGTCGGCTATCTGCGGCGCAAGACCGAGGGTGAAGGCAACGCCCGCCTGATCCACACCGTGCGCGGGACGGGGTACGTCCTGCGCGAGCCGTGACGCTTCGCCTTCGGCTGACGCTCGTTGCCGCCGGCGTCGTCGCCGTCGTCGTCGCCGCCGCCTCCGCGACGACGTACTTCGTGATGCGGCACGAGCTCTACGCGCAGGTCGACTCGACGATCGGCACGCACGCCCGGCACCTGCAGCGCGACCCCGGCGATGTCTTCCGCGGCATCAGCCAGTTCGGCGGCGACTACGTGACGATCGTCGACGCGAACGGCAACGCCGGCGGCGACACGCAGCCGCTCGCCATCCACATCGGCGAGACGACGTCGTACCGCACGATCAGTGCCAAGGACGACCAGGGGAAGAGCGTGAGCGTTCGCCAGGTGATCGCACCGCTGTCGGGCGGCGGCGCGGTCGTCGTCGGCCGCGTCGTCACGTACATCGACCACGACCTCGACCGGCTGCGATTGATTCTGATCCTCGTGTCGCTCGGCGCCGTTGCGGCGGCCGCGCTCGCCGGCGCGCTCGTCTCGCGCGCGACGCTCGCGCCCGTGCTTCGCTTGACGGCGGCGGCCGAGCGGATCGCGCGCACGCGCGATCCGAGCGAGCGGGTGTCGGAGGGCGGCGGCGGCGAGCTCGAACGGCTCGGCGGCGCGTTCAACACGATGCTCGGCGCGCTCGAGGAGTCGCTCGAGACGCAGCGGCGCTTCGTCGCCGACGCATCGCACGAGCTGCGCACGCCGTTGACGAGCATGCAGACCAACATCGAGGTGCTGCGGCAGCACGAGCGGCTCGACCCGGATCAGCGGACCCGTCTGTTCGGCGACCTCGAGCGGGAGGCGCACGAGATGCGCGACCTGATCACCGGCCTCCTCGAGCTCGCGCGCGGCGGCGCCAACCTGGAGCGCAGGCAGGTTCAGCTCGACGAGCTCGTCGAGGCCGCGGTCGAGCGCGCGCGCACGCGCTTCCCCGACGTCAACTGGCAGGACGACCTCGAGCCGACCGAGATCGAGGCCGTGCCCGAGCGGGTCGAGCGCGCCGTCTGGAACCTGCTCGAGAACGCGGGCAAGTGGAGCACGAACGGAAAGCCCGTCGAGGTGCGGCTCCGCAACGGCGAGCTCACCGTCCGCGACCACGGGCCCGGGATCGCGGCGGAGGACCGGGAGCGGATCTTCGACCGCTTCTACCGGGCGGCGGCGGCACGGTCGCTCCCGGGCTCCGGGCTCGGCCTCGCGATCGTCCGCGAGGTCGCCGATGCGCACGGCGGCGCCGTCGCTGCCGAGCCGGCCCCGGGCGGCGGCGCGCTGCTGCGGCTGCGGCTGACGCCTTCAGCCAAGTCTTAGAAGCTCTCACACAATGACGTTCGTCGATCCGGGCGTGATCGGCGAATGCAGCGCAAGGACGCAGGGAGGCCCGATAGCCGAGCTATCGGGCCGACTGAGGACGCCGCGATGTGCCGCCGAGCGCGGCCGCGCGACACAGTCGCTCATTCTGGTTCGATCTCTTAAAGCCGTCTCATCGGCGGTGGGCACGATGAGTCCAGCGCACTTCCCTCCACAAGCGTCCGGCGCCCCGTCTTCCGCCTCCCCTGCGTTTGCGGGGCGCCGGGCACCCTTCCGCGGAGCTAGCGGCGCAGGCGGCGGAGGAAGCCGCGCTCGGACGACTCGGCGTCCGCTTCGGACTCGGGCTCGTCCGACTCGTCGGGCTCGTCGCCGTCGCTCTCGCTCTCGCTCTGCTCCCACGGGTCGGTGCTCGCCGGGTCGCTGCTCGCGCCCTCGACGATGGTCAGCGCCTCCGGCTCGGTCTCCTCGTCCGGCTCCTCGTCCTCGTCCTCGACCGGCGCGACGCCCCACGCGGGCGCAGGCACCGGTGCGGGCGCCTCGACGAACGGCGCAGGCTCCAGCGACTCGGCGGTGACGAAGCCGCCGACCGGTGACACGAACCGCGCGCGCGCCGCGAGCCACTCGCTCAGCGCGACGACGAGGAATGCCGCGGCCATCAGCGCGACGATCGGCACGGTGCCGAGGTTCGCGACGCCGGCGATCACGGCGACGGCGATGATCAGCGCCGCCTCGGCGGCCAGCCGCAGCGCGGTCGCCGGCACCTGCGGGCGGGGCCGCTCGTACGTCTGCGTCGCCCACGCCGGCTCCGCCGCTCCGCCGAGGCCGAGCGAGCGAATCGCGCGCAGGTCGTTGCGGAGCGCATCCGCGTCGCGGCGGAACACCTCGACCGCCTCGAGCGCGCGCAGCGACGCGTCGAGCTGGGCGGCGTGGCGGTAGAACGAGTCGAACGCCGCCCGCACCGCCTCCTGCTCATAGCCCTGCTCGGCGATCGGCAGATCCTCGATCCGCGGCAGCGGGCCCGGCTGCGCGTCGGGAGAAGGCCAGGCGTCGGACGTCATCGCCACAAGTATGCGGATTCACCGCAGCAGGGAGAGTTCCTGGGGGAATTCGGGGAGCAGGTCGTCCTCCGCGCCCTCGACGCGTGCGCCGGGCCGGAGCGGCACGACGACCCGCACGCGGCCGCCGCGGACGAACCCGACATGATCGGGCCCCAGGTCGAGCGGCTCGTATGCGCCGAAGAACGCCTCCGGGAACTCGGCGCGGACGTGCAGCACGCGCCGGATCAGGTGCATCTTCATCGTCTCGCGCCGCGGCGACTCCTCCGCGAGCGCTTGCCGGTGCCGGCGCCAGTCGACGGGGCGGCGATTGTCCGGGTCGACGAGGTTCAGCGACCAGAACGCGTCGCCCTGGTAGATGTCGGGCAGCCCCGGCGTCGTCAAGCGCAGCAGCAGCGCGCCTAGCGATGCATGCTCACCGGCGCGCGCGACCTCCTGCACGAACGGCTCGAAGTCGTCGAGGAACCCCTGGTTCTCGTACAGCGTCCGGACGAACGTCTTGACGCGACCCTCGTGCGCAGTGTTCGGCTCGAGCCAGTTCGTGTTGCGCTTCGCCTCGCGCAGCGCCTTCTCGAGATACCGCTCGAGCCGCGACGGCACGATCGGCCACGCGCCGACGAGCGTCTGCCAGATCAGGTACTCCTCGTTCGGATCGTCGAGGCCGCCCGTGAGTTCGCGCCAGCGGCGCACGCGTTCCGCCCACTCCTCGTGAACGTGCGCCAGCGCGCCGATACGCGCACGGACGTCGCCGGC
>DASXWV010000092.1:0-25722 GCA_036503495.1 Gaiellaceae bacterium | reverse complement strand
GTCAGCTTCCGCAAGGCGCTGTCGATGGCCATCGACCGCAAGACGGTCTCGAAGCTCGGTGAGTACGGCTACGCGCCGCCGACCGACGCGATCGGGCTGAACGGTCTCTTCCCGAAGTGGGTCGTGGACAAGGGCGTCAAGGCGAGCGCGAAGGCGCTCGCGCGGTACGACGTGTCTGCCGCGAAGTCGATGCTCGACGGCGCCGGCTTCACGTACAAGGGCAGCACGCTGATGGACCCGAAGGGCAACACGGTCAAGCTCGACATCCACGTCATCTCGGGCTGGTCGGACTGGGTCGCGTCGAACCAGATAATCACGAAGAACCTGGAGGCGATCGGGATCGACTCGAAGGTCGCGCTCGAGCCCGACTGGAACTCGTGGTATCCGAACGCGGCGAGCACGAAGTTCCCGTCGCTGCTCTGGCAGGACGCATCGCAGGGCTCCCCGTTCGGCTTCTTCCTCTCCAACCTCTCGAAGGCGCAGTTCACGCCGTCGGGCGAGGATGCAACGAACACCGGCAACTGGGCGCACTTCTTCGACCCGGGCGCGACGCCGGTCATCGGCAAGTGGCGCACGTCGCTCAACCCGGAGGTGCAGAAGAAGTACTTCCAGCAGGCGGCGCAGATGTTCCTGAAGAGCCAGCCGATCGTGCCGCTCTTCGTCGGGCCGCGCTGGTCGACGTACAGCACCAAGTACTTCCACTGCTTCACGTCGCCGAAGAACTTCTACGGCGACCCGATCTTCACCCAGGCCCCCGACAACGTCCTCTCCTTCACGCGCATCTGCCCCGGAGGCCAGGCGGGCGCGTAATCACGTTCTGGACAGCGACCCTCCAGAAGGATCGGGGCGGGATCATCGTTCCCGCCCCGATCCGTGATAGGCACTGATTCGAATGCGCTGGCTCCTTCGTCGACTCGGCTTCTACGCATTCGCCACCTGGATGGCGCTGACGCTGACGTTCCTGCTCCCGCGCCTCATGCCGGGCAGCCCGATCGGCGGCATCCTCCAGCACCTGTCGCCGTCGCAGATCCAGGCGAACCCCGGGATCATCAAGACGTACGAGACGCTCTTCGGCGGCGGGCACGAGTCGATCTGGCACGCGTACGTCCAGTACCTCCAGCGCGTCGCCACGCTCAACTTCGGCATCTCGACGTCGAACTACCCGACGAAGGTGTCGGAGGTCGTCGCGCGCACGATCCCGTACTCGATCGTGCTCGTCGGGATCGCGTTCTTCCTCGCGTTCGTGCTCGGCACGGCGATCGGCATGGTCGCGGCCTGGCGGCGCGGCGGCAGCTTCGACTCGATCTTCGTGCCGATCTTCATGGGCCTCGCCGCGTTCCCCGCCTACTTCACGGCGCTCCTGCTCATGTACTTCTTCGGGCTGAAGCTCGGCTGGTTCCCGATCCAGCACGCGTACGACAACGGGCTCTCGCCCGGCCTGAACTGGCAGTTCATCTCCAGCGCGGTCAAGCACGGCTTCCTGCCGGCGCTCGTCATCGTCTTCGCGTACTCGGGCGGCTGGGTGCTGACGATGCGCACGGTGATGATCAACACGCTCGGCGAGGACTACGTGACGATGGCGAGCGCCAAGGGTCTGCGCGACCGCCGCGTGATGACGCGCTACGCCGCGCGCAACGCGATCCTGCCGCCGCTCAACGGCTTCGCGGCACAGTTCGCGACCGCGGTCGGCGGCGTCATCTTCGTCGAGCTCGTCTTCAGCTATCCCGGCGCCGGCTACACGCTGCAGCAGGCCGCGCTCGGCAACGACTACCCGCTGACACAGGCGCTGCTGCTCGTGTTCGCCTTGTGCCCGATCGTCGCGAACTTCCTCATGGACCTCCTCAACCTCGTGCTCGACCCGCGGGTCCGGACGGCGTAGCGATGGCCGCCGAGCCGCTGCTCCTCGAGCCGTTCGCCGCCCCGGTCGCGCGCCGGCGCGTCCAGGTCCCCGGCTGGGTTCGGCTCGTGCTGCGCAACCCGAAGGCGCGTGCGGGGCTCGTCTTCTTCGGCGGGATGGTCGTGCTCGCGCTGATCGCGCCCCTCGTCGCCGAGCGGTCGACCGCGACCGACTTCAACCTGCTCGCGACGCGGCAGGCGCCGTCGTGGCACCACCTGTTCGGCACGACCGACCAGGGATCGGACGTCTGGGCGCAGGTCGTCTGGGGCGCGCGGCAATCGCTGCTGCTCGGCGCGGGCGCGGGCGCGCTCGCGACGGTGATCGCGAGCGTCCTCGGAATCTTCGCCGCCTACGTCGGCGGCATCGTCGACGACCTGCTCAACGTCGTCACGAACGTCTTCTTCGTCATCCCGGTCATCCCGCTGCTGATCGACATCACCGCGTTCCTGCACACGCGCGGCATGGTCGTGATGATGCTGTGCATCGCCGGCACGCTCTGGGCGTTCGAGGCGCGCGTGCTGCGCGGCCAGGCGCTGACGCTGCGCAACCGCGACTTCATCCTCGCGGCGAAGGTCGCCGGCGAGTCGACCCGGCGCATCGTCTTCGGCGAGCTGATGCCGAACATGATCAGCCGCATCTGCGCGGCGTTCGTGCTCGTCTTCTACATCGCGATCCTCGTCGATGCCGGCCTCGAGTTCCTCGGCCTCGGCGACAACACGAAGCCGAGCTGGGGCGTCGCGCTCTACTGGGCGACCGTCAACTCGAGCGTGCTGCAGGGGGAATGGTGGTCGTTCCTCTTCCCGGGCCTTGCGATCGGCATCACGGTGCTCGGCCTGACGCTGCTGCTCGCCGGGATCGACGAAGTCAGCAATCCGCGGCTCCGGGGCCAGTCGTGAGCGCCGTCGCGACGCAGACGCTCGTCGAGCTGCGCGGCGTGATGGTCGACTACGGCTCCGTCCGCGCCGTCGACGGCGTCGACCTCGAGATCCGCGCGGGCGAGATCGTCGGCCTCGCGGGCGAGTCGGGGTGCGGCAAGAGCACGGTCGCGAACGCGGTCATGCAGATCCTGCGCCCGCCGGCACGCCTCGCGGGCGGCTCGGTGCTCTTCCAGGGCGACGACCTCGTCGGCAAGTCGGCGGAGGAGCTGCGCCGCTACCGCTGGCGGAACGTCGCGATGGTCTTCCAGAGCGCGATGAGCGCGCTCAACCCCGTGATGCGCGTCGGCGACCAGTTCGTCGACGCGATGAAGGCGCACGAGCGCATCGACCGCAAGGCGGCGCTCGCACGCGCCGGCGAGCTGCTCGAGACCGTCGGGATCGACCCGAGGCGCCTGCGCTCGTACCCGCACGAGCTCTCCGGCGGGATGCGTCAGCGCGTGATCATCGCGATCGCGCTCTCGCTGTCGCCCGAGCTGCTGATCCTCGACGAGCCGACGACGGCGCTCGACGTCGTCGTCCAGCGCGAGATCCTGCAGCAGATCGAGGAGCTGCAGCGCGAGTTCGGCTTCGCGGTGCTGTTCATCACGCACGACCTCTCGCTGCTCGTCGAGTTCGCCGACCGGATCGCGATCATGTATGCCGGCGAGATCGTCGAGCTCGCCGACGCCGAGCGGCTCCACGCCGAGCCGCAGCATCCGTACACGCGCGGCCTGATGGCGTCGTTCCCGCCGCTGACCGGAGCGATCACCCGCCTCGTCGGCATACCGGGCTCGCCGCCGGACCTCGCCGACCCGCCGGCGGGCTGCCGCTTCCATCCGCGCTGCCAGCTCTGCGTGCCGCAGGAGCCGCTCTACCGGCGGCAGCTGACCGAGCGGCCCGCTCTGCGCGAGGTCGAGCCGGGGCATCTCGTCGCTTGCCATCTCGCCGGGAGGACGGCGTGAGCGCGCTCGACGTCCGCGAGCTGACGAAGCACTTCCCGGCGACGACCGGCATCGTCGGCGGCCGCGGCCGCGTGCACGCGGTCGACGATGTCAGCTTCACGCTCGCGCCGGGGCGCATCACGGCGCTCGTCGGCGAGAGCGGCAGCGGCAAGAGCACCGTCGCCCGGCTGCTCGTCCGCCTCCACGCACCGACCGCCGGCAAGATCCAGCTCGGCGAGCGCGACGTCGCTCGCGACCGCAGCAAGCGTGCGCTGCGCCGCTATCGCGTGCAGGTGCAGATGATCTTCCAGGATCCGTTCGGCTCGCTGAACCCGGCGAAGACGATCCATCATCACCTGGCACGGCCGCTGCGGATCCACGGCATCGTCCCCGACCGCGACGTCGACGCGCGCGTGCGGGAGCTGCTGCAGACGGTCGGGCTCGTGCCGCCCGAGCTTGTCGCCGCGAAGTACCCGCACCAGCTGTCCGGCGGCCAGCGGCAGCGCGTCGCGATCGCACGCGCGCTCGCGGTCGAGCCCGTCGTGCTGCTCGCCGACGAGCCGACGAGCATGCTCGACGTCTCGATCCGCATCGGCATCCTCAACCTGATGCTGCGCCTCAAGGAGGAGCGGCAGCTCGCGTTCCTCTACGTGACGCACGATCTCGCGAGCGCGCGCTACGTCGCCGACGACATCCTCGTCATGTATGCGGGGCAGATCGTCGAGCAGGGCCCGATCGAGCAGGTGCTCGCGGAGCCGCTGCACCCGTACACGCAGCTGCTGCTCTCGGCGCTGCAGCCCGGCTCGCGGCTCGAGGCTCGCGGGCAGGCCGCCGCCGCCGTCGATCCGAAGCCCGGCTGCCGCTTCGTCGGCCGCTGCCCGCTCGCGATCGACGTCTGCTCGCGGGTGACGCCGGCACTCGTCGAGGCGCGCCCGCAGCAGGCGGCACGCTGCCACGTGACTGCGCCGGGAGTTCTGCAGTGATCTGGGGCGCGGCCACGGCGGCGTACCAGATCGAGGGCGCGGCGTACGAGGACGGCCGCGGCGAGAGCATCTGGGACCGCTTCTGCGCGACGCCGGGCAAGGTGCGCGCGGGCGACTCGGGTGCGGTCGCGTGCGACTTCTACCACCGCTACCCCGAGGACATCGCGCTGATGCGCGAGCTCGGCCTCGACGCGTTCCGCTTCTCGATCGCGTGGCCGCGCGTCCTGCCCGACGGCCGTGGCCGCCTCAACGCGGCGGGCCTCGACTTCTACGACCGGCTCGTCGACGAGCTGCTCGCGGCGGAGATCACGCCGTTCCCGACGCTCTACCACTGGGACCTGCCGCAGGCGCTCGAGGACGAGGGCGGCTGGACGTCGCGGCGCACCGCCGAGGCGTTCGTCGAGTACACGGAGCACGTCGTGCGGCGCCTGGGTGACCGCGTCGCGCACTGGACGACGCACAACGAGCCGTGGGTCGTCGCGTGGCTCGGCCACGCGTGGGGGATGCACGCGCCGGGCCGGAGCAGCGAGCAGGACGCAGTCGACGCTGCGCACCACCTCCTGCTCTCGCACGGCTGGGCGGTCGAGACCATCCGCAGCAACGTGCCCGACGCCCGCGTCGGCATCGTCCTCAATCTGGAGCACGTCGACCCGGCGTCCGACTCCGAGGCCGACACGGCCGCGGCGCGCGAGGTCGACGGCCGCGCCAACCGCTGGTTCCTCGACGCGCTCTTCCGCGGCGCGTATCCCGCCGACGTCGCGCTCGTGCCGCCCGTCGACGACGGCGACCTCGCCGCGATCGCCGCGCCGATCGACTTCCTCGGGATCAACAACTACTTCCGGTTCGTCGTCCGCGAAGGGCCGGAGATCGTCGAGCTGCCGGGTGCGCAGCGCACCGACATGGGCTGGGAGATCCACCCGGAGTCGCTGCACAAGCTGCTCGTCCGCGTCGCGCGCGATTATGCGCCGCCGTCCATCTACATCACCGAGAACGGCGCCGCCTTCGCGGACGTGCGCACGCACGACGGCGAGGTGCACGACGTCGAGCGCGTCGAGTTCCTCGCGACGCACATCGACGCGGTCATGCAGGCGCGCGACGACGGCGTGCCCGTCGACGGCTACTTCGTCTGGAGCTTCCTCGACAACTTCGAGTGGTCGCTCGGCTACTCGAAGCGCTTCGGGATCGTCTACATCGACTACACGACGCTCGAGCGCGTGCCGAAGGACAGCTTCCACTGGTACCGCGAGCGCATCCGCAGCCTGGAGCCGGTCGCGTGACTCCGCGCATCGGCGTGCAGCTCTACACCGTGCGCGAGGCGTGCGAGCGAGACCTCGACGGGACGCTGCGCACGATCGCAGAGCTCGGCTACGACGGCGTCGAGCTGTACCGCGGCCACGACACGAGCGCGCTTCACGCGCTCCTCGACGAGCTCGGCCTGGCAGTCGCCGGCCGCCACGTCGGCCTCGACGCCGACGTCGACGCGCTCGCCGAGGACGCGCGGATCCTCGGCTGCAACCGCGTCGCGCTCGCGTGGATCGATCCCGTCTCGACCGTCGCCGAGCGCGACGCCGCCGTTGCGGAGATCGTCGACCTCGGCACGCGCGCACGCGCCGCCGGCCTCGACTTCGGGTTCCACAACCACTGGAGCGAAGTCCCGCGGCTCGACGACGGCGCGTCGCTGCTCGAGTGCCTGCCCGCGTGGATCTGGCTCGAAGTCGATCTCGGCTGGGCGTGGTACGCCGGCGCCTCGCCGCTCGAGCTGCTGACGTGGGCGCACGGCCGCACGCCGCTCGTCCACGTCAAGGATCTCCGTGGCCGCGAGGCGCGCGAGTTCTGCCCCGTCGGCGACGGCGACGTCGGGTACGAGGGCCTCGTGCCGCAGGCCTCCGAGCTCGGCGTCGAGTGGCTGATCGTCGAGCAGGACGAGCTCGACCGCGCGCCCGCCGAGGCGCTCGAACGCTCGTTGAGGGCGCTGGCGGCATGAACGTCGGCGTCCTCGGCTGCGGGGTGATCGCGCACAACTATGTCGACGGCGCGAACGGCTTCCCGACCTTCGACGTCGTCGCGTGCGCGGATGTCGACGAGGTCGCGGGCCGGTCGTTCGCCGAGCTGCACGGCATCGAGTTCTCCTCGGTCGACGAGCTGATCGCCGACTCGTCGGTCGACGTCGTCCTGAACCTGACGCCGCCCGCGGTGCACGCGGCGCTCGTCTCGGCGACGCTGCGCGCCGGGAAGCACGCGTACACCGAGAAGCCGCTCGCGATCTCGGTCGACGCCGGCCGGGCACTGGTCGAGCAGTCGCGCGAGGCCGGAGTGCGCATCGGCGCGGCCCCCGACACCTTCCTCGGCGCGGCCTACGAGACGGCGCGCGCCGCGATCGCGCGCGGCGACATCGGCGAGCCGATCGGCGCCGAGGCGACGATGCTCACCGGCGGGCCGGAGGGGTGGCACCCGAACGCGGACTTCTTCTATCGCGCCGGCGGCGGCCCGCTGCTCGACATCGGCCCCTACTACCTGACGGCGATGGTCTCGCTGCTCGGCCCGATCGCAGCTGCGACCGGCTTCGCCGCGACGCCGACGCGCGAGCGCGTGCTCGCAACCGGCCCGCGTGCGGGCGAGCGGTTCGGCACGGAGGTCCCGACGCATGTCGCGGGCGCCCTGCGCTTCGCGTCGGGCGCGCTCGGCACGATCACCGTCAGCTTCGAGGCGCGCGGGCGGTACGAGAGCGGCCTCGTCGTCCACGGCACCGAGGGCTCGCTCGCGCTCCCCGATGCGAACGCCTTCGGCGGCGACGTCAAGGTGCGCCGCGACCACGGCGACTGGACGCCGGTCGCGTACCGCGCCGACGAGGCGATGGAGACCCGCGGCATCGGGCTGCACGACCTCGTCGAGGCCGTGCGCGCGGGCCGGCCGCACCGCGCTTCGGGCGAGCTCGCCGTGCACGTCCTCGAGACGATCCACGCCATCCTCTGCTCGGCCGAGGAGGGGCGCACGATCGAGATCGCGTCACTCGACGCCGTCGCGGCGTGATCCGTGCGCTCGCAGCGGCGCTGGCGGCGTTCACGGTCCATCCGGTCGTCGGCACGCGCGCCGATCCGCAGCTCGTCAACCCGTGGGGGTTGGCTGCGTCGCCGACCGGGCCGTGGTGGGTGTCGAACGAGGCGCAGGACTCGAGCACGCTGTACGCGGCGACGGGGAAGAAGCAGGCGCTGACGGTGCGCGTCGACGGCGGCCCGACCGGCGTGGTCTACAACGGCGGCCGCGGCTTCGTCGTCCGCGGCGGCGGCCGCTCGGCATCTGCGCGGTTCATCTACGCGTGCGAGGACGGGACGATCCGCGCCTGGTCGCCGACCGTGCCGAACGGCTGGTCGACGGAGGCGGTCGTCGCCGTCGAGTCCGGGCCGACGGGCGCGCTCTACCGCGGTCTCGCGCTTGCCCGCGGCCGGCTCTACGCGACCGACTTCCACAACGGCCGCGTCGTCGTCTTCGACTCACGCTGGCGCCGGCTGGCGCGGCGCGGCGCCTTCGCCGATCCGACGATTCCGGACGGGTACGCGCCGTTCGGCATCGCCGCCCTCGGCGACCGCGTCTACGTCACGTATGCGTGGCGCGCGCCCGTCAACGGGAATGACGCGCCGAGCGGCGGCTACGTCGACGAGTTCGGCCTCGACGGCCGGCTCCTCGCCCGCGTCGGGCGGTCGGAGCAGCTCGACGAGCCGTGGGGCGTCGCGCTTGCGCCGAACGGGTTCGGCCGTCTCGGCGGTGCGCTGCTCGTCGCCAACTTCGGCAGCGGGCGCATCAACGCCTATCTCCGCCGCGGAACGGGCTGGGGGCTCGCCGGCCGGCTCGGCGTGCGCGTCCCCGGCGTGTGGGGGATCGCGTTCGGCCGCGGCGGCATGAGCGGCCCGCGGACGACGCTCTTCTATGCCGCGGGCCCGCACCGCTGGCGCGGCGCGTCGGAGGTCGGCGTCCGCGGCGTGCTCGGCGCGATCGTTCCGCGCGGCTAGTCTCGCCGCCATGCCGAAGGTGGCGTTCATCGGCGCGGGGTCGACGGTCTTCGCGCGCAACCTGACGATCGACCTGCTCGGGTTCGAGGCGCTGCGCGACTCGACCGAGCTCGCGCTGATGGACATCGACGAGGAGCGGCTGCGCACGTCCGAGACGGTGGCGCGCCGCGTCGCCGACCACTTCGACTCCCGCGCAATCATCACTGCGACGAGCGACCGCCGCGCCGCGCTCGACGGCGCCGACTACGTCGTGACGATGATGCAGGTCGGCGGCTACCGCCCTGCGACGGTCACCGACTTCGAGGTGCCGAAGCGATACGGCCTGCGGCAGACGATCGCCGACACGCTCGGCGTCGGCGGGATCATGCGCGGCCTCCGCACGATCCCGGTGCTGCTCAACCTGTGCCGTGAGCTGGAGGAGCTCTCCCCTGACGCGCTCCTCCTCCAGTACGTCAACCCGATGGTTCCGAACTGCTGGGCGATCGCGGAGGCGACGACGATCCGCGCCGTCGGGCTCTGCCACTCGGTGCAGCACACGGCCGGCCAGCTCGCGCGGGATCTCGGCATCGCGCCGGACGAGCTCGACTACCTCTGTGCCGGGATCAACCACGTTGCCTTCTACCTCCGGCTCGAGCACGGCGGCGAGGACGTCTATCCGCGGCTGCACGAGGTGACGCCGCCCGACTGGAACCGCGTCCGCTACGAGCTGCTCCGCCACTTCGGCTACTTCGTCACCGAGTCGTCGGAGCACTTCGCCGAGTACTCGCCGTGGTTCATCAAAGACGGCCGGGACGACCTGATCGAGCGGTTCAACATCCCCCTCGACGCGTATCTCGAACGCTGCGAGGAGCAGATCGACACGTGGCACGACCTGCGCGCGAAGCTCGAGCGCGGCGACGAGATCGAGATCCGGCCGAGCGCCGAGTACGGCGCGCGGATCGTCAACGCGATCGAGACCGGCGAGCCGTTCACCTTCAACGGCAACGTGCCCAACCGCGGCCGCCTCCTCTCCGACTTCGCCGAGGAGGCGATCGTCGAGGTGCCGGTCGTCGCCGACGCGAACGGCCTGACGCCGCACTCCGTCGGCCCGCTGCCGCCGCAGCTCGCGGCCCTGATCCGCACGAACCTCAACGTGCACGAGCTCGTCGTGCGCGCCGCCCTCGACGGCAACCGCGAGCACGTCTACCACGCCGCGATGCTCGATCCGCACACGGGCGCCGAGCTGTCGCTGGCGGAGATTTGCCGGCTCGTCGACGAGCTGCTCGAGGCGCACGGCGAGCTGATCCCCGCCGCTCTGCGTGCTTGACAGGCACTGCCCCGCCGCGAGATAAACGCAGCACGTCGACCGAGGGGAGAGGGAAATGAGGACCGGGCGCCGATCCGTGCTGCTCGCTCTGCCGTTCGTCCTGGCACTGCTCCTGCCGCTGACCGCAGCCGCGCGACCGCCGGCCGCGGCCCACGGCGTGCCGCAGGTCCCCGCGCTCGCCGCGCCGCCGCGCGCGATCGCCGGTCCGCATCTGAGCGTGACGCGCGTGCAGCTGCACGCCGCGAGCCTCGTCCGCGGCACGGTCCTGAACGACGGCAGCGCCGCTGCGCGCGCGCGCGTCGTCGTGCACCTCCTGCGTGTCGGCAGCCGGCCGCTCACGGTGGGCCGGGGAGCGGTATCGCTCCGCGCCCACGGCTCGACCGACTACGCGGTGCGCGTGCGGATCCCGCACACGCTGGCGAAGGGCTCCTATGCCGTCGTCGCCTGCGTGCCGCGTACGAACGGCGCGCTCGGCTGCGCCACCGCCGAGCGGCACATTCAGGTCGGGCCGGCGCCGCGCGTCCGCGTCCCCGCGGCCGCGCCGGCGAGGACGTGCTCGTCCGGTTCCCACACGCTCTCGACGTACGGCATGCACGTCTATCCGGAGATGGGCAACGGCGGCTACACGAGCCTCCACTCCGACGTCTTCATCAGCTACGACGCGATCGCGAATCTCTTCCTGCCGGGGACGCACGTCGTCCTGACCGACCAGGCGACGCAGTGCCTCACCGACTTCAGCGTCGACTTCGAGCGCAGCTCCGCGAACACGAAGGACGGCCCCGATCTGACCGTCGGCGCGGTCTTCGTCAACGGCCGCCGCGCGAGCTTCACCTTCGTCCAGCCGACCTATCCCGGCGACCCGAACGGGCAGAACGATCCCGACCCCCGTGCGCACGAGGCGTCGGAGCTGACGCCGGTCGGCGGCCCCGAGAGCAACCCGTTCCCGCCGGCGTGCTCGCCCGAGCTGCTGACGACGAACCCGAACAAGGAGGACTCGCTCACCGGCACGCAGTGCCCCGCGAACAAGCTGGTGATCACGCCGAACGCGCCGATCCAGAGCGGCTCGAAGTTCAACGTCGAGATCGACTACACGGGACGGCCCGGCGTGCACAACGACGGCGACGGGACGACGGAGGGCTGGTTCCGCGTCTCGCAACCGGGCGACGAGGGCGGGTTCGTGACGACGGAGCCGGTCGCATCCGAGGACTGGATGCCGCTGAACAACCACCCGAGCGCGAAGCCGACGTACGACGTCTACGACACGGTCGCGGTCGGCAAGACGGCGATCGCGAACGGCGAGCTCGTCGCGCAGACGGCGAACCTCCCCGACGCGAACTTCCCGGGCGGCTCGACGACGTGGCACTGGCACTCGCCGGAGGGCATCTCGTCGTATCTCGTCGAGAACAGCATCGGCTCGTACGACCTGAGCGTTCGCCTCGCGGCGAGCGGGATCCAGTACTACGAGGCGCAGGACGTCAACGTGCCGCACAACACCGCGGCGAAGAACAAGGCGATCATGGATCAGCAGGAGGACGTGCTGACCTACCAGTCCGCGTTCAACGGCACGTATCCCTTCACCACCGACGGCGTCGTGATCGGCATGCCGGCGGCGGGGTTCGAGGAGGAGATGCAGACGAAGATCACCTTCGCGAACGCGTCGATCGATCTCGACACGCTGCACCACGAGAACATGCACCAGTGGTGGGGCGACAACGTCTCCGAGGCGAGCTTCAACCTGACCTTCTTCAAGGAAGGGCTCGCAACGCTCGGCGAGTATCTGTTCGCGGCGCGGCTCGCCGGCCCGATCGGCAGCGCGGCGTACGAACAGAGCCTCGTCGACAGCTTCAACGCGGCCTACGACGGCTCCGACCTGCTGTGGACCGGTGCGCCGTCGGATCCGCGTCCGGCGAACCTCTTCTCCGGGTCGAAGACGTACACGCGGCCGGGGATCTCGTACATCGCGCTGCGGCGCATCCTGGGCACCGCGAACTTCGACGCGGCGCTACAGGAGCTGCAGCAGACGTACCGTCAGTCGAGCATCACCGAGCCGCAACTGGTCGCGGCGTTCACCGCGCACCTGCCGAGCCCGACGACGTCGTGCCGGGCGCAGCTCGGCAAGTTCTTCACCGAGTGGTGGGACACCGTCTATCCGGGTGGCGGCGGCGCGAACCGGCCGGACATCACCGCACCCGGCCTGGAGGGCGGCGGCTGGAGCTGCTGAGCGGTCAGCTCGCCAGCGACTCGACGACGCGGCGCAGCTCCGCCCGGCTGAGGTCGCCGCCGACGGTGACGACGAGCCGGTCGGTGAGCGCCCAGACGTGCGGCTGCGCGTGCGGCGACAGGACGAGCTCGGCGTTCGTCCCCGCGAGCGCGCCGCCGCCGACGGTGATCGTCTCCGGGTGGTCGATGAAGCCCTCGGCGCTCGCGAGCGGATCGCTCCACGTGCCGTCGCCGCGCAGCCGCGTCGTGACGAGGAACTGCTCGAAGCCGCGCCGGTAGGAGAGCGAGACGACCTTCTCCGACGCGGGGTTGCCGCCCTCCTTGCCCGTCGGCGCGCCCGTGCGGGCGACCGCGACCTCGGCGAGCCGGAACCCGTCCGGCACCCACGACGGGACGAGCGGGGAGTAGCCGACGATCCCCTCGGCCGCCCCGAGCTCGACGCGCCGGAAGCCGTCGCCGCTCCGCATCACCTCCGCACCCGCCGGGAACTGCAGCCGGAACGCGTCCGCAGGCGGTGCCGCGTCGACCGCGAGCTGCTCGATCCGGAGCTCGCGCAGCACGGAGCCGCGCTTCAGCTCGACGACGCGCACGGGCATGCCGGTGCGGCGGTCGACGGTGATGCGGAAACGGTCGCCCGACAGGTCGGGCGCGACCGCGTTCGGCACGCTCGCAACGTCGAGCTGCCAGGCGGGCCGGCCCGCGTACGTCGTCTCGCGCACGGCCGGGTCGTTCGCGGCGAGCGCCGCGCGGACATAGGCCGCGAGCTCGTCCGGCAGGACCCACGTCGGAGGGCCGAGGTCGGGCCGGCCGGGTGCGACGCCGTCGCGCTCGGCATAGAACACGGTGTCGCCGCCGGCGCTGACGCTGTGCTGCGCCGACCGGACCACGCCCTTCGACGCGTCGTAGGTGATCACGTCGCCGGCGGCCGGCCCCTCGAGCCGCACGCTGCCGGCTGCGTCGAGTGTGAACCGCCACCGCTCCGTCCCGTTCTGCCCGGCACCGCTCGCGACGACGACGCCGCTGAGATTGCGGAGCGTCGCGAGTGCAGTCCGCAGGTGCGACTTGACGACCGCGGCGCTCGCGACCTGCGGGCCCGTGTGGTGCCCGCGCGGGATCCCGATCGCGACGACACCGATCGCGACGGCGGCGGCGACGGCGGCGAGCCTCAACGTCCAGCGGGTCCGGGACGGGCGCACGGTCGCCGAGCGCTCGTCGGCGAGCCGTCGCCGCAGCTCCCGGTGGAAGTCGGCGCGGTGCTCGGGCGCGTCGAGCTCGCGCAGCGCGGTGCCCAGCTCGTGATCGCGATCGTTCGTCATCGTTCTGATGCTCCTTGCAGTCGGTCGTCGAGGCAGCGGCGGAGGACGGCGCGGGCGCGGTTCAGCCGCGAGGCGACGGTCCCTTCGGGGATGCCGAGGATCTCGGCCGCGCCGCGGTAGTCGAAGCCCTGCGCGTCGACGAGCAGCACCGCCGCGCGGTCCTCCGGCGCGAGCGCCGCGAGCGCGTCCGCGAGCCGGCGTCGCGCGGGAACGGTCTCGTCCGCGCCGGGACGTGGGTCGCTCCGTTCGCGGATGCTGTCGAGCGGCACGACCCGGTGCGTACGCCGGAGCTCGTCGAGACACGCGTTGTAGGCGATCCGGTAGAGCCACGTTCCCACGGACGCGTCGCCCCGGAAACGCGGCAGCGCCTGGAACGCGCGCACGTACGCCTCCTGCAGCGCGTCGTCCATCCGGTCGCGGTCGCCGAGCAGCCGGTAGGCGAGCGCCCGCAGACCCTCGTCGTAGTGGTGGATCAACGCCGCGAAGGCGCGCGGATCGCCGCGGCGTGCCTTCGCGAGGACGCGGGAGTCGATCTCCATCAGGGCTTAGACGAGCCGGGCGCCGGCTTCCTTCACGGCCTCACGGACGACCGGTGCCGTGCGTTGAATACCGCTGAGATGCCTCGCGCCGTCCTCGACACGCCGATCGGCCCGCTCGGCCTCGTCGCCTCCGACACCGGCCTGCGGGCCGTGCTCTTCGACGGCCGCCGCATCCGTCCCGAGGGCCGGTCGGCCGTCCTGGTCTCGGCCGCGCGCCAGCTCGAGGCGTACTTCGCCGGTGAGCTCCTGACCTTCGACATTCCGCTCGAGCTGCACGGCACCGAGTTCCAGCGGAGTTGCTGGCTCGCGCTCGCGACGATCCCGTACGGACAGACGGTCAGCTACGGCGAGCAGGCGCGCCGGCTCGGCCTCGGCAGCGACGCCGCGCGCGCCGTCGGCGCCGCGAACGGCCAGAACCCGCTGCCGATCGTCCTCCCGTGTCATCGCGTGATCGGCGCGAACGGCTCGCTCACCGGCTTCGGCGGCGGGCTCGACACGAAGCGCTTCCTGCTCGAGCACGAGGGAGCGCTGCTCCCGCTCACGCCTGGATGAGCCCGCGCCGGATCGCGTAGCGCGTCAGCTCGACGCGGTCGCTCATGCCGAGCTTGTCGAGGATGTTCTGCCGGTGTCGCTCGACGGTCTTGATGCTGATCACGAGCTCCTGCGCGATCTGCTTCGACGTGTACGCCTCGGCGATCAGCTTCAGCACTTGCAGTTCGCGCGGCGTCAGGATGTCGAACTGCTCGTCGTCCGGCCGGCCCCGCTCGACGAAGTCCTTGACGAGCGTCGAGACCGCCGACGGATAGAGGAACGACTGTCCACGCATCGTGCGGCGCACCGCTTCGACGATGTCCTGGTCGGCGTCCGACTTCAGCACGTAGCCCGACGCGCCGGCCTTCAGCGACTCGAACAGGAACTGCTCGCTGTCGTACATCGAGAGCATCAGCAGCTTCAGCTCCGGCTTGCGCTTGTGCAGCTCCTCTGCCGCCTGGATGCCGGTCGCCTTCGGCATCGACACGTCGAGGATCGCAACGTGCACGTCTTCGGCGAGCGCCTTCTTGACCGCCTCGGCGCCGTCTTCGGCTTCGGCGACGACCGCGAGGTCGGGCTGCGCGTCGAGCACCCTCTTCAGGCCGGAGCGGACGATCGGATGGTCGTCGGCGACGAGGATGCGCGTGACGAGCGGGATCGGCATCAGCGCTCGCCCGCCGGAACCTCGAGCCGCACCTCGACGCCGCCGGCGCGGCCGCGCTTGACGGCGAGCGCGCCGCCGACGAGCAGTGCGCGCTCGCGCATGCCGCGGATCCCGGCGTGGCCGTTCAGGGTCGCCGCGTCTTCCGGCAGGCCGTGGCCGTTGTCGACGACGCGCAGGACGACGCTGTCCGCTCCGGGATGGAGCTCGACGTCGACGCGCGACGCTGCTGCGTGTCGCGCGACGTTCGTCAGGCTCTCCTGTGCGACGCGGTACACCGCGATCTCCGCCTCGTCGGACAGCTGCGGGAGCTGGTCCGCGAAGTGGCGCTCGACGCGGATGCCGCTCTGGTCGGCGAACTTGCGCGACAGCTCTGTCAGCGCGCTGACGAGGCCGAGGTGCTCGAGCATCTCCGGCCGGAGCTCGCGCGCGATCCGCCGCACCTCCTCGAGCGCCTGGCGCACGGCCTGCTTGGTCTCCTCGTCGTCGAGCTGCAGCAGCACGCCGGTGAGCACCTGCCCGACCTCGTCGTGCAGACCGCTCGCGATCCGCCGCCGCTCGGCCTCCTGGGCGCGCAGCGCGCGCAGGCCGCTCTCCCGGCGCTCCGTCTCGAGGCGCTCGAGCATCTCGTTGAACGTCCGGGTCAGCTCAACCACCTCGACGCCGCCGCGCTCCGCGAAGCGCTGCCCGGGGCGCAGCAGATCGATCGTCCGCATCCGCTCGACGAGCCGGTCGATCGGGCCGATCGTGTGGCGGAGGAGGAGCAGGTTGGCGACGAGCATCAGGACGAGCGCGGCCGCGAGGTCGAATGCCTCGACGACCGCGATCCGTGCGTGGATCGTCACCGGCGTGACGGCCAGCAGCAGCGTCGCGACCGCGAGCAGCGTCGCGTTGATCGCGAAGACGCGCCAGAGCAGCGGCAGCCGCGAGAAGCCCATGTGATGTTCTAGCGCAGCCGGTGATCGCTGCGCTTCCGGGTTGTCGGCGGTGCGACGACCACGGGCACCGGCGTCGCCGCCTCGAGCTCGCGGGCGAGCGTGCAGCGGAGCTTGCGGTTTCCGAGCCCCGTCGAGCGCGAGCCCAGCACGATCAGGTCGGCGCCCTCCTCGGCCGCCACCTGCGCGAGCCCCTCGGCGCGCTCGCCGAGGAGCACCCGCTTCTCGGTGCCGTTGCCGATGTCGCGCGCGATCAGGTCGAGCGTCCGCTCGGCGCCCGCCTGCCGCTGCCGGGCCGTCAGGCTCTCGTCGCTGCCCGGCGGGACGCCGTCGACGATGTGCACGAGCACGAGGCGCAGGTCGAGCCTCGCGCCGAGCGCGTGCGCGAGCTCCGCCGCCTCCCGGCCGTCGGCCGATTCGGTCACTCCGCAGACGATCGTTCCTCCGGTCATCATCGTTCCTCCTCGTTTTCTCTCGGGTCGAGTTCAGCGTCGCCGATGGGAGGCGTCGCCGCGATGGGGCGAATGCCCCATTTCCCGCCGCGTGGCGCCGGATGGTGGCCCGCCCCGATTGCGGAGCGCGCGTGCCCGCGGGCACGCTTTCGGTGTGAGCCGGATTCCCGTCGACCATCCGGTAGCCGTCGCGCTGCCCTACGCTGCCGCGGCGGCGACCGCCGCGGCCCTTCCACTCGGCGTCCCGCTCCGCATCGGACTGCCGCTCGTCTTCGTCGCTGCCGCCGCCAAGCGGGCGGTTCGCGCCGCGCGCCGCCGTGCACACCTCCGACGCGTCGCCGACGACTGGCTCGCAACCGCTGCGGCGCCGAGCCCGAACGCCTTCGCGTGGCGCGTCGACGAGCTGCTCGGTCGCGAGCGGAAGGCGGTCGCCGGCGCGCTGCGGTCGTATGCGCGTCTTCGGGCCGACGACCTGCTCGCAGCCGTCGCGGACGTGCTCGACGACCGCGCCGTCTCCCCGCGCGCGGTCGTCCGCGCGCGCGACCTGATCACGAATCCCGGCAGCTCGTTGCACTGCTCGGCGCGGCGCGACGAGCTGCGCGGGGATCTCGAAGCGATCCTCAGGCCTCCACGGCGAGGATCTTGAAGCGGCGGCGCCCGCGCGGGGCGTCGACCTCGGCGATCTGACCGCGGCGGAGCCCGACGATCGCCCGGCCGAGCGGCGAGGCGAGCGAGACCCGGCCGGCGGTCGCGTCGAACTCGTGCGGGCCGACGAGCTCGACCTCGAACCGCTCGCCCGACGTGAGATCGCGAAGACGGACGCGCTCGCCGACGTCGATGCGGCCGTTGCCGAGCTGCGGCTCGACGACCTCGGCGGAGCGCAGCCGCGCCTCGAGGAGCGCGATCCGCCGCTCGAGGGCCGCCTGATCCTCGCGGACGCCGTGGTAGTCCGCGTTCTCGAGGTGGTTCGCCTCGGAGCCCGCCGCGTGCTGCAGCTGCTCCGCGATCTCACGCCGCCCCTCGGTCGTCAGCAGCTCCAGCTCGGCGCGCAGGCGCTCGAGCCCCTCGCGCGTGATCACCGTCTCCTGCATCTCGCGTCTCCTTCGGTCGATGAAAACGACGTCGTCAGCGTCGCCGACAAGCCACTCGGCTGCGATCGGGTCACGACCCCATTTCCGTCCGCCCGTCGGCGGCCTACCTTCGAGGCATGAACCGACGACCGTTCTCGACCGGGCCGCTGATCGACGAAAGGACATCTCGCATGGCAAGCCGCATCGACCTGCTCCTCGCCGACGACGACGCGCGGCTGCGTTCGCTGCTGGCGACGTACGCGCGCGACACCGTCGGCTCGCTCACGGTGCTCGAGGCGGGCGACGGGGCCGAGGCGCTGCAGATCGGGCTGCAACGACGGCCGCAGATCGCACTCCTCGACGTCAACATGCCGCGGCTGAGCGGGATCGAGGTCGCGCTGACGCTGCGCGAGCAGGAGCCGCAGACACGGATTGCGCTGCAGACCGCCGACCCGTCGGCGTATCGCGAGCGCGCGCGCGAGTCCGGCCTGATCCTCTTCGACAAGCTCCACCTCGAGCGTGCGTTCCACTGGGTCGAGCTGCAGGCGCGGGCGTGCGCGCGCCCGAACCAGGTGCTCGAATGCGCCGCGTGCGGCTACGGGGTGGCGCGAGCGACGCCGCCCGACCGCTGCCCGATGTGCCAGAGCGAGGACACGTGGGTCGAGCTGCGGTCGCGGGCCTTCGCCGCGCTCCGCTAGCCACACCACTTGGCGCCATAACCACCTCATAGCGTCAAGATGCTCTGACGCGTCCAGCCGCGGCGTCGCAAATGAGAAGGAGTGGAACGATGCTCGACGACCTGGAGGAGCTCTACAAGGACGTGCATCGACACCCCGAGCTGTCGATGCAGGAGGAACGCACCGCCGCGCTCGCAGCTGAGCGGTTGCAGACAGCAGGCTTCGAGGTGACGACGGGCGTCGGCAAGACTGGCGTCGTCGGCCTCCTCCGGAACGGCGACGGGCCGACGGTGATGCTGCGCGCCGACATGGACGCGCTCCCGGTCCAGGAGCAGACCGGCCTCGACTACGCGAGCACGACCGACGGTGTGATGCACGCGTGCGGTCACGACATGCACGTGGCGTGGCTCGTAGGCGCGACGGCGCGGCTTTCCGCAGCGCGCGGCGGCTGGCACGGAACGCTGCTGGCGGTCTTCCAGCCCGCCGAGGAAACGGCGGCCGGTGCGCGGGCGATGATCGACGACGGTCTCTTCGAGCGCTTCCCGAAGCCGGACGTCATCCTCGGCCAGCACGTGATGCCCGCGCCGGCCGGAAGCATCGGAACGCGGACGGGCGTGATCACCTCGGCCGCCGACAGCTTCGAGATCCGCATGTTCGGACGCGGCGCGCACGGCTCGATGCCGGAGGCGAGCATCGATCCGGTGGTGATGGCGGCCGCCACCGTCCTGCGCCTGCAGACGATCGTTTCGCGCGAGGTCGCGGCCGCACAGTCGGCGGTCGTCACCATCGGCGCGCTGCAGGCCGGCACCAAGGAGAACGTCATCCCGGACGACGCGGTCATCAAGCTGAACGTGCGCACGTTCGACGAAGGCGTCCGCAAGCACGTGCTCGACGCGATCCGCCGGATCGTCGAGGCCGAGTCACAGGCGTCGGGGGCGCCGAAGCCGCCCGAGATCACGCCGCTCGACCAGTACCAGCTCGTTCGCAACGACCCGGACGCCGCAGCCCGGGTGCGCAGCGCATTCCGGCAGCGCTTCGGCGAGGAGCGCGTGGTCGACATCCCGCCGATCTCGGCCAGCGAGGACTTCGGCTCGTTCGGAAGCGAGTGGCACGCGCCCTCGGTCTTCTGGACGGTCGGCGGCACCGACGGCGAGACCTACCGGCGGGCGAAAGAGGACGGACGGCTGTCCGAGCTGCCGACGAACCACAACCCGCGCTTCGCGCCCGTGCTCCACCCGACGCTCGAGACCGGCGTCGAGACGCTGGTCGCCGCAGCGTGCGCCTGGCTCGGAGAACCGTGACGATGTAGCGGTGCTCGCCGTGACCTCGGTCCTCCGCGGCTTCGACCCGACGCTCCTGCTCGTCCTCAACCTCGCGGGGACGTTCGTGTTCGGACTCAGCGGCGGGCTTGCCGGCGTGCAGGCACGGCTCGACGCCTTCGGCGTTGTCGTGCTCGCCGTCGTCGTCGGCCTGGCGGGCGGCATCACGCGCGATTTGCTGATCGGCATCCCGCCGCAGACGTTTCGCGACTGGCGCTACCTCGCGGTCGCGGGCGGCGCCGGGCTCGTCACGTTTCTCGCGCACCCGGCGCTCGAGCGTCTCGAGCGGCCGATCCTCGTCCTCGACGCGGCCGGGCTCGCGCTGTTCTGCGTCACGGGTGCGAGCACCGCGCTCGATCATCGTGTCGGCGCCGTCGAAGCGATCGTGCTCGGGGCGATCACGGGCGTCGGCGGCGGCGTCCTGCGCGACATCCTCGTGCGCGAGATCCCGGTCGTCCTCCGGACGGGCCTCTACGCGATTCCCGCGCTCGTCGGCGCCGCGATCGTCGTCGGCGCGTCCGAGAGCGGCACGCACAACCTCGCGTTCCCGATCGTCGGTGCTGCCGTCTGCTTCGTCGTCCGCCTCGTCGGCGTCTACTTCGACGTCAACGTGCCGCAGACGCGACCGCGGCGAGCACCGTCGTCAGCATCGTCTGCTCGACGGTCGCCTCCGTGAGGCGCCCGCTCCGGAGCTCCGCGCTTGCGGCGTGGACGATCGCGCGCAGCACCGCCAGATGCCACGCGACCGGAACGTCGCGCCGGAAGACGCCCGCCTTCTGCCCGCGCTCGATCAGCGGCCCGAAGTGCTGCATCACGGGCAGGTGACGGCGATGCAGCTCCTCCGCCGAGAGTCGTGCCGTGTTGATCGCGAGCAGGGCGTGAAAGAGGTCGAGCTTCCGCCACGTCGCGCGGACCACTCGCTCGAGCGCTTCGGCCGGCTCGCCGCGTGTCGGCTCGGCCGCGGCGGTCGCAGCGGCGACCTGCGCGACCGCGTACTCCATCACGGCGTCGAGCAGCGCCTCGCGCGTCGGGAAGTGGGCGTAGATCGTCGCCCGCACGACACCCGCGCGGCGGGCGATCTCGGCCATGCTGGCCTCGGGATCGCCCGCCAACGCGTCGAGCGCAGCATCGAGGATCGCCTGGACGCTGCGGTCTGCGTCCGCGCGGCGGCGCCTCTGCGTCGTCGCGGGTGCCGTCTGCTTCGCCATCTCAGTGCACCGGCATCGCCGCGGGGTTGAGCCGGAGCTTCGGCAGGAAGTGCCGGGCGTGCGGGAGGACGAGGAACGCGGTGATGCTCGCGAGGCTAGCCAGGACCCCGGCCGCCACGAACGCGTGCGAGATCGCCGCCGCGGCCTCGGCGCCGGCGAGCGCGGCGCCCGAGCCGGCCGCGATCGTCGAGAAGACGGCGATCCCGATCGTCCCGCCGATCTCGTGGCCGGTCGAGCTGAGGCCGGAGATCATCCCCGACTCCTCCGCGCGAGCACCGGTCAGGACGGCGATCGAGACGGAGACGACGGCGATGCCGAGACCGAAGCCGGCGACGAGCATCCCGGGGAGCACGTTGCGGAGATAGGTGCCGTTCTCGCCGACGTGGGCGAGGAGTGCCATCCCGACGGCGGCGATCGCGAACGCCGAGACGAGCGGCGCACGCACGCCGTGGCGGGCGACGACGTGCCCGGACGCATGGGCGCCGATCCCGGCGGCGACGGCGAGCGGAATGAAGGCGAGGCCCGTCAGCAGCGGGCTCGTGCCGAGGACGTTCTGCAGATAGACCGAGCAGAGGAAGAAGAGCCCGAAGATCGAGCCGGCAGCTGCGAGCATCAGGAAAAGCCCGCCGCCGACCGCGCGGTCCGCGAGCCGGCGGATCTCGAGCAGCGGCGTCTTCGTCTTCGTCTCGAGGAGGCCGAAGCCGGCCAGCCCGAGCAGTCCGGCCACGGCGAACCCGAGCGTCTGCGTCGACGTCCAGCCTGCGGTCGCGCCCTGCGTGATCGCGTAGACGATCGCGCCGAGGCTGGTCGTCGCGACGAGCGCGCCGCGGAGGTCCAGTCCGCGCCAGCGCGGCTTCGCCCTGTCGGCGGGAATGACCTTGACGGCGGTGACCGCGAGCGCGGCTGCGACCGGCAGGTTGACGAAGAAGATCATCCGCCAGTCGGCGAACTCGGTCAGCACCCCGCCGACGACGACGCCGATCGCCGCGCCTGCGCCCCCGACGGCACCCCACGCGGCAAGCGCCTTCGCCTTCGCGGCGCCGTGGAAGCACGACGTGATGATCGAGAGCGCCGCCGGCGAGAGCATCGCCGCGCCCAGGCCCTGCCCCGCGCGCGCCGCGAAGAGCAGGCTCGCGGTCCCGGCCGCAGCCGAGGCGAGCGAGGACGCGGTGAAGATGCCGAGGCCGGTGAGGAAGAGGCGGCGGCGGCCGAGCAGATCGGCGGCGCGCCCGCCGAACAGCAGGAGGCTGCCGAAGACGAGCGAGTAGCTCGTAATTGTCCAGCTGACCTGGGAACCCGTGAGCTGCAGGTCCTTCGCGAGGCTCGGCAGGGCGATGTTCACGGCGGTGATGTCGAGGATCACCATCAGCTGCGCGACGAGGAGGACGAGCAGGATGACGAGGCTCTGCTTGCCGGCTGCGGGCTTGTTGTGCTGCATGACGTCCCTCCATTAAATTAGACGACGCTGTCTGAGATAATAAATCAGACAGCAGTGTCCAATGTCAAGCGCAATCCGCCTGGCCGGCGCGCCCGTACTCCTGACAAGCCATCTCGCGAGAGGAGGGTCGCCATGCGGCCTCTACACGCGGTCGTGGTGGGGGCGATCGGACTGGCCTTTGTGCTCGCCGGCTGCGGCGGTGCCAGGCCCAGCTCCGACGGCGGCGCCGCGGCGCTGAAGCTGACGGGCTCGGCGGCAGGACAGTTCCTCGTCGACGCCGACGGGCACACGCTGTACCTGTTCGAGAAGGACGAACGCGGCGAGAGCTACTGCAACGGGGCCTGCGCCGCCGTCTGGCCGCCGCTCGAAACGGACTCGACACCGACGGCGAGCGCGGGCGTCGACCGCTCGGCGCTCGGAACGATCAAGCGTGACGACGGCGACCTGCAGGTGACCTACCACGGCCACCCGCTCTACTACTACGCCGCCGACGCGAGCACACCCGGGAAGACCAAGGGTGAGGACATCGAGCAGTTCGGTGCCGGCTGGTACCTCGTCGACGGTGCCGGCAAGCGGATCGAACCGGAATCCGGGATGAAGTCACCGGGCTCGGACAGCGGTGGAGGTGGATACTGATGAACCAGCTGCGCGAACGGACGGCCCGCTCGACCAGGCCGCTTCCCGACGAGGTGGTGGTGGACGAGCCGCAGACCCGCAGGCTCGGTACGTCCGCCTCACTGCGCGTTCTCGGCGCGATCGCCGTGCTCGTCGTCGGAGCCGTGCACCTCGAGCAGTACTTCGGCGTCCACTTCAACGTCGTGCCGGTGATCGGCCCGCTCTTCCTGCTCAACTTCATCGCGGCGACGGTGATCGGCCTCGGGCTGCTGATTCCGCAGGCGCGAATGCGAGCGGTGCACGTCTTGCTCGCGCTCGGCGGAATCGGGCTCGCTGCGACCTCGTTCGCCTTCCTGTTGATCAGCGAACGCCGGCCGCTGTTCGGCTTCCAGGACTACGGCTACCGGGCGGCGATCATCATCGCCCTGGCCGCCGAAGCCGCAGCAGCGCTCCTCCTGGCCGCGTATCTGACCGCTCGGCCGCGACGCGCCTAGGAACGGTGCGCGAGCGGTCGCAGACGATGCGGCCGCTCGCGCAGCGTCGGCGAATCCGAGGTCGCGTTGCGGCCGTAGTCAATCGGTGGTGCCGTGAGCAGGGGTTCGTAGATGTCGATCGATCCGGGGTTGCCGCAGCGCGAGGTGGTCCCGCGCGCAATCGTCGTCGACGACGAGCCCGACACGCTCGACACGGCGTCGCTGGCTCTACGCGCCGCGGGCTTCGAGGTGACGGTGGCGGCGAGCGGCGCTGCGGCACTGCAGGGCTTGCGGGACACCGAGTTCGACCTCGTCGTGCTCGCCGACGCCTCGGGCATCGACGTGCTTCGTCAGATCCGCGGCCGCCACGACGTTCCGGTGATCATGGTGGGAGCCGGTGCCTCCGAGGCGGAGCGCGTCCTCGGTCTCGAGCTCGGGGCGGACGACTTCCTGGCGAAGCCGTTCTCGCCGCTCGAGCTGGCGAGCCGCGGACGCGCGATCCTGCGGCGCGTGCGTCGGGAGCCGGCGGCCGCACGGTCGGTGCTCGCGGTCGGCCGGCTGCGGATCGACGTGCCGCGCCACGAGGTCGCCGTCGGCGACGTCCCGGTCGCCGTCACCGCTTCCGAGTTTCGCGTCCTCGCGCTGCTTGCGGGCAGTCCCGGAACGGTCTTTTCGCGCCGCCAGATCATGGAGCACGTGTGGGGAGGGGCGTACTTCGGCGACGGGCATCCCGTCGACACGCACGTCCTCAACCTGCGCCGGAAGATCGAGGCCGACCCCGCCCGGCCGAGGCGGCTGCTGACCGTCCGCGGCGTCGGCTTCAAGCTCGTCGCGCCCGTGTGCGAGGCGGCGTGAGCCGTCCTGATGAAACGCTGATCCGACGCTGATGCCGTTTTGACGCCCGAGCGGGAACACTCGCTGCCGGTGCTGAAAAGGCTGTTTCTCACCGTGTTCGCGGGCGTCGGCGTGTACGTCTTCGCCAGCATGGTGCTCACCGGCACGGTGAGCGGGCTCGCGGCGATCGCACGAAGCAGCGACCCGACCACGTCACGCTCGGCCAGGCTTGTCGCCCAGGGCCGGAATGTCTTCCGCTACGACACCTTCGGCGACGAAGCCGTCTGGGGCGGCGTGCTCGGCCTGCACAAGGCGATCGAGGGCGCGAAGCTCGGCGGCGTCGGCGCGGGCGTCAGCCCGAAGACCGCGCTCGCCCTCGGCCTGAAGGTCGACGCGACGAAGATCCCAGGGAAGGTCGCCGCCGCGATCAAGGCGGGCAAGGTGAATCTGGACGACCCCGCGGTGACCGTGACGCTCCTGAAGCTGAACGCGGTCGTCGGCGTCCGGGGCTTCTTCGACAAGCGAGGGCGCCTCGGCAGCGTCGGGATCACGTGCGCCGTCTGCCACTCGACCGTCGACAACTCGTTCGCGCCGGGCATCGGCCGCCGGCTCGACGGCTGGCCGAACCAGGATCTGAACGTCGGCGCGATCGTCGCGGCCGCACCGAACCTGAAGCCGCTCGAAGCCGCGCTGAACGTCGACGAGGCGACCCTGAAGAAGGTGCTGCTCGGCTGGGGCCCGGGCTATTTCAACGCCGAGCTCAATCTCGACGGCAAGGCCGTCGGTCCCGACGGCACTCCGCGCTCGGCCGCGACCCGCATCCCGAGCGCGTTCGGCAAGGACGGGCAGAACCTGCACACGTGGGAGGGCGGTTGGGGCTCGGTCACCTACTGGAACGCGTTCGTCGCGAACCTCGAGATGCACGGGACCGGCAACTTCTTCGACCCGCGCCTCGACAACAAGGCGAAGTTCCCGATCGCCGCCGCGGCGCGGTTCGGGCACACCCGACCCTACGTCGGGCAAGGCGTGCTCCCGGCACCCGCGCAGGCGCAGACGCGTGACCGCGTGACCGAGGCGCTGCGCGCGCTCGACTTCTATCAGCACGCGCTGCCGCCGCCGAAGCCGCCGAAGGGCAGCTTCAACGCGGCCGCCGCCGCCCGCGGCAAGACCGTCTTCAACGGCGCCGGAAAGTGCGCGAGCTGCCACATGGGCTCACTCGGCACCGCACCCGGGTACAACGCGGTCGCGCCGTCGGCGATCTGCACCGACGCGTTCGCCGCCGACCGCGGCCCCGACGGCACGTACACGATCGCACCGCTCCAGTCGTTGTTCACCCGGTCGAAGCGCGGCTTCTACCACGACGGCCGTTTCAAGACGCTGCTC
>DASXWV010000091.1:0-23078 GCA_036503495.1 Gaiellaceae bacterium | reverse complement strand
GGCCGCCCTTCACGGTTCACGTGATCCGGTGCCGCTAGCTGCGGGCGGCGAACGGCCGCCGGCGAAGTGCCACGCCGCCGAGGATCAGGCCGGCCGCGACGAGCATCGCGAGCCAGACCGGGAAGCCGGTGAACGGCAGGGTGCCGCCGGTGACGCGCGTCACCGTCCCGAGCACACCGTGCTTGGGCGCCGACTTCGCCTTCGGCTTCGCGAACGTCGCCTGCACGCCGGCGACGCCGCTGCTCGCCGACGGGGTCGCCGGCGCGACGGCGGCCGCGACCGACGTCTGCGACGACGTCGAGGACTGCGTGCTCGACGTCGAGCTGGACGTGTTCGAGGTGCTCGACGAGCTCTGCTGCGCCTGCTGCGCCTGCTGCACCTGCTGCGTCTGCTGGTTGCTGGACGAGCAGCTCTCGCCGGTCGGAACGACCTGCGTCTGCACGCTCGTCGCCGTCACCTTCTGATCGGCGTGCTTCGTGAAGTGCGCCGAGTGCACGTTCGTCATCAGGTGCGGGCTCTTGCCGTGCAGGACGCCGACGACCTCGGTGGACGTCGTCGTGATCGTCGTCTGGCCGCACACGCTCGTCTGCGTCTGCATCACCTGGGGTGCCGCCAGCGCCGGTGCGCACGCGGCCGGGTTGTAGCTCTTGACCGCATGGACGTCGACGCCGCCGCTCGGGTTGTTCGGCTTGCCGCACACGGAGACCTTGTGCGGCTGGCTGTTGCCCGGGCCGGTCAGCTGGACGTTGACGCCGCCGCGCGAGACCGCGATCTGCGCCGCCGTCTTGCCGTTGCCGTACTGCTTCGAGACGTCGGTCTTCGCCTGCGGCGTGTGCCCGCTGTCCGAGGACGTGCAGGTCGCGCCCGACGCCGAGGAGCCGGTTGTGCAGTGCGTCCAGTGCGTGGTGCTGTTCGCCGGCTTGACGCCCGGCGAGGCGCTCGACGCCTTCGCCGCCTGCTTCGCCTGGCCGGGCGAGCTGTGCGTCGCCGGAGCCGGCGAGGTCGAGGCCGCCGGAGCGGGCGCCTGTTCCGCCTTCTTCGCCTGGCCGGGAGGCGTCTGCGCCGGCTGTGCGGCCGGCTGTGCCGCCGGGGCGGGCGCCGGTGCCGGTGCCGTCTGCTCCTGCTTCTGCTGTCCCGGCGCGCTGGCCGAGTTGCCGTTGCCGCTACCGGGATCGGCCAGCGCCGCAGCGCAGAAGATGGCCGTCACGGCCGCGCACGCGCATAGGGCCGCGAGATACGCGTACTGCCGCTTCATCTCGTTCGTCTCCTGTCTCTCGAATGGCCTGAACCGGAGGGGTTCGGCCTAGCAACGCATTACGCGTCGAAAGAGATACGGTTATGCAGGAGAAACGCTAAACGTGCGCCGGGCCTTCGGGTGCCGCACCGGCGCGAAGACATACTTGCCCGCCCGGAGCGTCACCTTCCAGGTCACCCTGCCGGTGAAGGCGATCCCCGTCTTCTTGCTGACCCCCGGCCCCTGCAGGAGGAACCCGTCGGTCTTCGAGCGGTCGGCGATCGTGATCGTCGCCTTGCCGGCGGAGAGGCCCGCGACCCCGCTCAGCGAGGCCCGCGCGCCGGTCACGGACCCGGTCAGCTTGACGGGCGGCGAGGGCAGCGGGCTCGGCGGCGGCGCGGTCGTCGGCGGCGTCCCGACCGTGAACCGCTGCAGCATCCCCGACGCAGCGTGCGGGTCGCACTGGTACGTGTACGTCCCGTCGGTCAGGTTGAGCGTGAAGGTCTGGTCGCCCGTGCCGTTCACCGTCGTCGTGAACGCGCCGCCCGGCCCGAAGAAGTGGAAGTTGTGGAAGGTCGACTGGTCGTGCACGACGATCGTGTACGTCCCCGGATCGAGGTGCTTGACGACCTGGCCGTCGGCGCCGGTCAGCGTCAGGACGAAATCGTCGCCCGTGCCGACCGTCCCGGTCAGGACGGGGTTGTCGGCGCGCGCCGACCCGGCCGTGGCGGCGAGCGCGACGAGCACGGCTGCTGCGGCGATCCTCAGACCCACGTCCCTCCTACGCCCCGCCGGCCAGACCGGATTTCACGCCCGGAGCACTGCGCCGAACTGCGCCGCGAGCGCCCCGACGATGCGGCTGCGCACGGCGGTCGCCTCCTCGTCGGTGAGCGTGCGCTCCGGCGAGCCGAAGGCGACCCTGAAGGCGAGCGACCGCTTGCCCTCGCCGACCTGCGCGCCGCGGTACTCGTCGAAGACGCGGGCGTCCCGGAGCTCGGGCGCGCCCGCCTCACGGATCGCGGCGAGGAGCGCAGCGGCGGGCGCGTCCTCGTCGACGACGAACGCGAGATCCTGCCGCACCTCGGGAAACGGGCTGACCTCTGCATAGGCGACTGCCCCGCCGGCGGCGCCGGCGAGCGCGTCGAGATCCAGCTCGAACGCACCCCAGCTGCCGTCGAGCGCCGTCGGATGCAGCTCGCCGAACCAGCCGTGCGGTGTCCGGGCCGCCTTGCCCGGATGGAGCAGCGCTTCGTCCGACCGCTCGAGGTCGAGCGGGAGCTTCAGCGCGCCGTACAGCTGCTCGACGGCCCAGGCGGCGTCGGCGATGCCGCCCTCGGCGACGCCGGCGACGTGCCACGTCTCGACGGGCAGTCCCTCGCCGCCGCCGCGGTAGACCCGCGCGATCTCGAACAGCGCGATCTCGCCGTTGCCCCACGCGACGTTGTGGCGGGCCGCGTCGACGAGCGACGGCGCGAGCGCCGTGCGCAGCGCCGCCGCCTCGCTCGAGATCGGCTCCGGCAGCCGGTAGTCGCCCGCGGCGACGAAGGTCGGCGTGTACGCCTCGGCATAGCCGCTGCCGACGAGCACGTCCTCGACGACGCGGCGCGTCCGCTGCCACTGCGTCAACCGCCCGAACGTGACGTCGCGGCGCGGCAGCGTGAACGGGATCTCCTCCATCCGGAACCGCGCGACCTCCTCGACGAGGTCGATCTCGCGCGTCACGTCCCGCGCCCGCCAAGTCGGGACGCGGTAGCCGCCGTCTGACTGTTCGAAGCCGAGCCTGCCGAGGATCTCGGACTGGTCGGCGACCTCGAGCCCGAGCACGGCGGTGACGCGCTCCGGCCGCAACGTGATCACCGCGCGCTCGGGCAGCTCGGCCGAGAGGTCGGTGTGGCCCGCCCACTGCGCGCCGGCGAGCTCGACGAGCATCCGTGTCGCCATCGTCGCCGCGGGGCCGGCGACGTGCGGGTCGACGCCCTTCTCCCAGCGGTTCGAGCCCTCGGTGCGGAGCGCGAGCCGTTCCGAGCTGTGGAGGATGCCGATCGGCTCGAAGTTCGCGGCTTCGAGCAGGATCGAGGTCGTCTCGCCCGCCACCTCCGTCTCTTCGCCGCCCATGATCCCGGCGAGCGCGATCGCGCGGTCGGCGTCGGCGATCAGCAGGTCGCGCGGATCGAGCGTCCGCAGCGTGCCGTCGAGCGTCCGCAGCTCCTCGCGCGCCTGCGCGCGGCGCACGACGACGCGGCCGCCGTGCAGCGTGTCGAAGTCGAAGGCGTGCAGCGGGCTGCCGAGCGCGAGCATCACGTAGTTCGTCACGTCGACGACGTTCGAGATCGCGCGGACGCCCGCGGCACGGAGGCGCGCCTTCAGCCACACGGGCGACTCGCCGATCGCGACCTCGCGGAACAGGCGGCCGATGTAGCGGGGGCACCCCTCCGGATCCTCGACGCGGACGTCGACGTACGCGCCTGCGCACGGCGGCTCGGTCTCGTCGAGCGGAACGAGCTCGCCGTCGAACAACGCGGCGACCTCGCGGGCGAGCCCGTACACAGACAACAGGTCGGGCCGGTTGCCCGTCGCCTCGACGTCGAGCACCTCCTCGACGAGCGGCAGCACGGTCGAGAGCGGCGTCCCCGGCTCGAGCGCGTCGTCGAGCACCATGATCCCGTTGTGGTCGGTGCCGAGGTCGACCTCGTCCTCGGCGAGGATCATCCCCTCCGACACCTCGCCGCGGAGCTTGCGGCGCTCCAGCGTCAATCCGTTCGGCAAGGTCGCGCCCGGCAGCGCGACCGCCACCTTCGCGCCGGCGCCGAAGTTCCACGCACCGCAGACGATCGAGTACGGCCGGTCCTCGCCGACGTCGACCTTCGTCAGCTGGAGCCGGTCGGCGTTCGGGTGCTTCTCCGCCTCGAGCACGTGGCCGACGCGGAAGAGCGAGAGGTCGCCCGGCACGCCGCGCCGCTCGACGCCGTTCACCTCGGCGGTCGCGATCGAGAGCGCGTTCGCGATCTGCTCGACGGTCGCCTCGGTGCGCACGTGCTCCCGCAGCCATGACATCGGCACCTTCATTCAGAACTGCCTCAGGAAGCGGAGATCGTTGTCCCAGAACGGCCGGATGCCGGGAATCGCGTGCCGCAGCTGCGCGGTCCGCTCGATTCCCATGCCGAATGCGAAGCCGGTGTATTCCTCCGGCCCCCAGCCGACGAACTCGTAGAGGTACGGGTCGACCATCCCCGAGCCGCCCATCTCGATCCAGCCGGAGTGCTTGCAGATCGCGCAGCCGGCGCCGCCGCAGTTGAAGCAGGAGACGTCGGGCTCCATCGACGGCTCGGTGAACGGGAAGTAGTGCGTGCGGAACCGCACCTCGCGTTCCGGCCCGTACAGCTGCCGCATCACGTAGAGCAGCGTCCCCTTGAGGTGGGCCATCGTGATGCTCTTGTCGATCGCGAGCCCCTCGAACTGGTGGAAGATCGGGAAGTGCGTCGCGTCGATCGTGTCGCGGCGGTAGACGCGGCCGATCGACACCATGTAGATCGGCGGCCGCGTCGACTCCATCTTGTGGATCTGCGCCGGCGACGTCTCGGTGCGGAGCACCGTGTCGTCGTCGAGGTAGAGGCTCGCCCGAGGCGACCGCGAGGGGTGCGCCTCGGGGAAGGCGAGCGCGTCGAAGTTGTACCGCGTCGTCTCGACCTCGCGGCCGTCGACGATCTCGTAGCCGAGGCCGAGGAAGATGTCCTCGACGTCGCGGCGCACCTGCGTCGAGGGATGGAGCGAGCCGCGCCGGCGCGGCTTCACCTCGCCGAGGAGGTGCGACGGCAGCGTCACGTCGACCTTCTCCGTGGCGAGACGCTGCTCGAGCTCGGCGCGCTCGAGCTCGTCCTGACGCTCGCCGACCGCCGTCTCGATCGCCTCGCGGGCGGCGTTCAGCGCCATGCCGCTCTCGCGGTCGCGAACGTCGCGGAGGGCGAGCTTGAGCGGCGCCTTACGGCCGAGATACGCGACGCGCGCCTCGTCGAGCTCGTCGAGCGTGCGCGCAGCGGCAACCGCGGCGAGCGCTTCGTTCTTCAGACCATCCGGGTCCACGGCGGCGACTGTATCGGGCAGCATTGCCCGGGTGAGCAGCTACGACGCCTGGGCGCCCGTGTACGACGCATGGGCCTCGGAGATGACCGAGGACGTCGCGCACTACGTCGATCTGGCACGGGAGGCCGACGGGCCGATCGTCGAGCTGATGGTCGGCAGCGGCCGCGTCGCGATCGAGGTCGCGCGCGCGACCGGCAAGCCGCTGCTCGGCATCGACTCGTCGCCGGCGATGCTCGAGATCGGGCGGAAGCGTGCCGCCGGGCTGCCGATCGAGCTGCGGCTCGGCGACGTGCGCGACCTCGAGCTCGACGAGCCGGCGGCGCTGATCTACGTCCCGTTCCGGTCGCTTCTCCACCTCCGCGGCTGGCACGAGAAGCGGCAGGTCTTCGAGCGGGTCGCCGCCTCGCTCCGGCCGGGCGGGCGGTTCGCGTTCAATGCGTTCGCCTTCAGCCATACCGTCGCAGCACAGCTCGACGGACAGCGGCAGGAGCGCGAGGGGATCGTCACGGTCAACCGCTACGCGCCCGCCGACAACCGGATCGACATCGAACGGGACGACGGCGCGGCGCTCCATCTCTGGTGGGCGACGCGGTCGGAGTGGCACGGCCTGATCGACGTTGCGGGGCTCGAGCTCGAGGCGGAGTACGGCTGGTTCGACCGGCGGCCGCTGGAGGACGATTCGCCCGAGCTCGTCTTCGTCACGCGCAAGCCGTGAGCTTGCTCACGTTCCTGGGGCGGCGCTCGCGCCGCGGCGCATCGTTCGCCGCGCGGAGGGCAGTACGGTCGGGTACGGCCTCGGTGCCGCGGACCTCGCGACGTGGCGCGAGCGTCGTCAGCCTTTCGCGGAGCGCGGCTCGGCCGCGCGCGGGCGAAAGGCGGCCAGGGACGTGAGCGATTACGACTCCATCGCGGCGTTGTATGACCCGTGGAGCGCGAGTGTCATCGAGGACATCTCCTTCTACGTCGACGAGGCGCTGGCTTCCGCGGGCTCGCCCGTGGTCGAGCTCGGCTGCGGCACCGGCAGGATCGCGATCCCGACCGCGCTGGCCGGCGCCCAGGTGATCGGCGTCGACTCCTCGCTCGGGATGCTCCAGGTCTGCGCGGCGCGCGCGGAAGAGGCCGGCGTCGCCGAGCGGCTCGATCTCCGGCACGGCGACCTGCGGCAGCCGCCGGTGCGCGAGCGCGTCCTGCTCGTCACCTGCCCGTTCCGCGCGTTCCTCCACCTGACGAACGACGACGACCGGCTCGCCGCGCTCGAGGCCGCCCGCGGGCTGCTCGTCGATGACGGCCGGCTGATCTTCGACGTCTTCCGCCCGTCGGTCGAAGACGTCGAGGAAACGCACGGCCGGTGGATCGAGCGCGAGCCCGGCATCGACGAGCGCGCCGACTGGGATCTCGACGCGCAGACGCTGACGCTGTCGGTGCGCGACGCGCACAGCGAGACGACGATGCAGCTCTGGTGGCTCGAGCCGGAACGGTGGCTCGCGCTGCTCGCAGCTGCCGGCTTCACCGTCACCGACGTCTACGGGTGGTTCGACCGGCGGCCGTACAGCGGCGGCGAGGACACGATCTTCATCGCACACCGACGGTAAGTTCGCAATTTGCGACAACTTTTCCTGGGCGAACCTCTTGCGCCGCCGGCGCGCGCCCCGTAGCTTCCCGTGTGCAGCGAGCACGGAGCGCGACTAGGTCGAGACCTCGACCGAGCGGTTCTACGAAGAGGGGGCAACCCCGAGGCGGAAGGCCGGTTGGACGAGGTGGACGAAAGCGCCACCGGCTCGCTGAACCTTTTTCTACGCGCGGCGGCTCAGCTCGTACAGGGCGATCGAGCCGGCCATCGCCACGTTCAGGCTCTCCGCCTCGCCCGGCTGCGGGATCGACGCCTGTATGTCGCACCGCTCCAGCACGTCGTGCGGCAACCCCTCCCGCTCCGCGCCGAGCACGAGCGTGACGTCGCCGTCGAGCGACACGTCCGGCAGCGGCGTCCCGCCGCGGGGGACGAGCGCGACGCGTGTTCCGTTCGCGGCGTCGAAGTCCGACAGCGGCACCCGCCACACCGCGCCCATCGCCGCGCGCAGCGCCTTCGGCGCCGTCGGGTCGGCGCAGCCGCTCGAGAGCGCGACGCCGGCGCCGAAGGCGTCGGCCGCGCGGAGCAGCGTGCCGACGTTCCCGGGATCGGCGACCCGCCAGAGCGCGAGCGTCACCGGGCGCGATCCGCGCGCCAGGTCGTCGCGCCGGTAGACCGCGATCACCCGCGGCGGATGTGCGAGCGTCGAGACCTCGGCGAGCAGGGCGGCGTCGACCGTCTCTCCCGCAATCAGCAGCTCGACGGGCTCGAGGTCCGGCGCGAGCAGGTCTTCCCCCTCGACGACGAACAGCCCAAGCTTGTCGCGCCAGCGCCGGTCGTGGAGCTTGCGGACGAGCTTGAGCCGCTCGTTGTCGCGCGAAGTGATCAGGCTTGCAAAGCTGCTTTCGCCCGCTCGGCGATCACGCCGAACGCGGCGGGGTCGCTGACCGCCAGGTCGGCGAGGACCTTGCGGTCGAGCTCGATGCCGGCCTTGCCGCAGCCGTTCACGAACTGGTTGTACGAGAGACCGTGCGCCCGCGCCGCGGCGTTGATGCGCGTGATCCAGAGGCGACGGAACGTGCGCTTCTTGTTCTTCCGGTCGCGGTAGGCGTAGACGAGCGAGTGCTCGACCTGCTCCTTCGCGTAGCGGTAGTGGGTGCTCTTCCGCCCCCAGTAGCCGCTCGCCTGCTCGAGGACCTTGCGGCGCTTCTTCTGTGCGTGGACTGCTCTCTTTACGCGAGGCATCGCTAGAACCCCAACATCTTCCTGAGCGCGTTGCGGTCGCTAGGCGCGACCTGCGCGCCCTGCCGGCCGCGCTTCCGCTTCCCCGGGCTGCTCTTCACCAAGTGGCCCGGCGGCGTCGTCCGGTGACGCCGGCGGCGCATGATCTTGCCCGTCCCCGTCACCGAGAAGCGCTTCGCCGCGCCCTTCCGTGTTTTCGTCTTCGGCATCTCGTTTCACTCCTGCGTTTTTCGTCGGGCCGAGCACCATCACCATGTTGCGTCCGTCGAGAAGCGGCTGGGACTCGATCGCCCCGATCTCCTTGACGTCGTCCGCGAGCCGGAGGAGCAGATCCCGGCCGCGCTCCGGGTGCGTCGTCTCGCGACCCCGGAACATGATCGTCACCTTCACCTTGGCGCGCTGGTTCAAAAAGCGCTCGACGTGTCCCTTCTTGGTGTTGTAGTCGTGGACGCCGATCTTCGGGCGGAGCTTGATCTCCTTCACGTGGATCTGGCTCTGGTGCTTCCGAGCCTGCTTCCGCTTCTGCTCCTCTTCGTACTTGTACTTCCCGTAGTCCATGACCTTCGCGACGGGCGGATCGGCCTGTGCGGCCACCTCGACGAGGTCGAGGTTCTTCGCATAGGCGTATTCGCGCGCTTCGTCGGTGGTCTTGATCCCGAGCTGCGCCCCGTCTGCGTCGATCAGGCGGACACGCGGCACGCGGATGTTCTCGTTGATCCGCGTCGTGTCCCTGTTGACGGGGCGGGTGTGCTCGACCGGCCGGCGCCTCGGCCTCAAAGACTGATCACCAAGTTGGGCTTATTCCTCCTGATCTCGATTCCAAGAAACCGAAAAGCCGCTGCATGCAGCGGCCCGTCTCCTCGTCATCTGGTTTTGAAGCCAGCACTGCCGACTCGGTTGAACCCCGCGAAGACTCTCTGGTCTTGGAGGTGAGGAACGGGTCCGCCCCTGCTTTTCAGAGTTTCAGCGTAGCAAGCTTCGAGGCGAAATCCGCAAGCGATTCCTGGGTCTGGCCGCCGCCGCGCTCGCGGATCGCCAGCGATTGCTCGCTCTCGCGGTCGCCGTAGACGACGACGAACGGGATCTTCTCGAGCTCGGCGGCGCGGATCCGCTTGCCGATCGTCTCGGTCGGCGCCGCCACGTCGACGCGGTGGCCGGCGTCCCGCAACGCCGCCGCCACGGCGGCGGCGCCGTCGGCATGCGCCTCGGCGACGGGCAGGATCCGCACCTGGACGGGCGCGAGCCAGAAGGGGAAGGCGCCTGCGTAGTGCTCGGTGAGGATGCCGACGAACCGCTCGAGCGAGCCGAGCAGCGCCCGGTGGATCACGTACGGCGTGTGCTCGTGATTGTCGGCGCCCATGTACGTGAGGCCGAACCGCTGCGGCATGATCGCGTCGAGCTGGATCGTCCCCATCTGCCACGACCGGCCGAGCGCGTCGGTCATGTGCAGGTCGATCTTCGGGCCGTAGAAGGCGCCGTCGCCCTCGTTCAGGTCGTATTCGATCCCGCGCCGCTCGAGTGCCGCGCGGAGAGCGCCCTCCGTGAAGTCCCACTCCTCGTCGGTCCCCACCTTCTTCTCCGGCCGCGTCGAGAGCTCGAACCGCGCGTCGACGCCGAACAGGTCGTAGAGATACGACGCGTAGTCGAGGCAGCCGAAGATCTCCTCCTCGATCTGCTCGGGCGAGCAGAAGATGTGCGCGTCGTCCTGGGTGATGTGGCGGACGCGCAGCAGCCCGTGCAGGGTGCCGGCCAGCTCGTCGCGGTGCAGCGTCGACGACTCGGCGTACCGGTACGGGAGATCGCGGTAGGACCGGAGCTGCGAGCCGAACAGGAGCATGTGGCCCGGACAGTTCATCGGCTTCAGCGCGAACTGCTTCTCCGAGTCCTCCTTCGAGGAGACGAAGAACATGTTGTCCTTGTAGTTGTCGTAGTGCCCCGAGGTGATGTACGTCTCGACGTCGTAGAGCAGCGGCGTCTTCACCTCGACGTAGCCGCGCTCCACGTTCTCGCGGCGCCGCAGGTCTTCGAGCGCGTTCCAGATGACCATCCCCTTCGGATGCCAGAACGGCGAGCCGGGCGAGTGCTCCGAGAGATGAAACAGGTCGAGCTGGACGCCGAGCCGGCGGTGGTCGCGTCGCCGTGCCTCCTCGAGCTGCTGCAGGTATGCGTCGAGGTCCTCCTGCGTGTAGAAGGCCGTGCCGTAGATCCGGGTCAGCTGCGGCTTCGACGAGTCCCCGCGCCAGTACGCCCCGGCGAGGTGCGTCAGCTTGAACGCCTTGATGGGTTTTGCGTTCTGCAGGTGCGGGCCGCGGCACAGGTCGGTGAAGTCGCCCTGGGTGTACAGCGAGATGTCGCCGTCGGCGGTGTCGACGAGCTCGACCTTGAACGGCTCGTCCTCGGCGGCGAAGCGCGCCTTCGCGTCGTCGCGCGCGATCTCCTCTCGCGTCCACTCCCGCCCTTCCTTGATCTCGCGCCTGACCTCGGCTTCGATCTTCTCGAGCTCCTCCTCGCGCAGCGGCTCCGGAAAGAGGAAGTCGTAGTAGAAGCCGTTCTCGATCGGCGGGCCGATCGCGATCTTCACGCCCGGGTAGAGACGGCGCACCGCTTCGGCGAGCAGGTGCGCGCTCGAGTGGCGCAGCACGTACAGCGCGTCCGGGTCGTGCGCGTCGCGCGTGGTCAGGAACTGGACGGGCTGGCCGTCCCGCAGCGGCAGGCGCAGGTCCTGCACGTGCCCGTTCGAGCGCACGAGCACTGCCTGCTCGGCGAGCTTGGGGCCGATCGCGCGCGCAGCGTCGAGACCGGTTGCGCCGGCCGGGAGTTCAAGCTCGCTCGCGTCGGGCAGGACGACTTTCATGAGCGAACAGGATATGGAACACCCGCGCGACGACGATCGGAACGACGAGCTCGACGAGTCGCCGGTGCCGGACCCCACCGCGAAGGACACCGACGCGGGCGACGATCCCGAAGCGGATTGAAGCTGTCACACAATGTCGTTCGTCGATCCGGGCGTGATCGGCGAGTGCAGCGCAAGGACGCAGGGAGGCCCGATAGCCCAGCTATCGGGCCGACCGAGGACGCCGCGATGTGCCGCCGAGCGCGGCCTGGCGGCTCAATCGCTCATTGTGTGAGAGCGTCTTAACGCGCCGCGCGGTACTCCATCAGCACCCAGGGCGACGCGTGGTCCTCGTCGGGCGGGTGGCCGCGCGACACCTCGACGAACCCGGCGCGCTGCCAGGCGCGGATCGCGCTCTCGTTCCACTCGTAGGGGTCGACGGTGACGCGCGTCCGCCCCGACGCGAGCAGGTGCTCGGTCATCGCGCGCGCCGCATCGGGGCCGAGGCCGCGGCCGCGCACCGACGGGATCAGGAACATGTCGATCCCTTCTGGGTGCGTTTGCAGGTAGCCGACCGGCTCGCCGCCGGCGCCCTCGACGATCCAGGCGTCGACGTCGTCGCGCGCCAGCCGTTCTGCCATCTCCGCGGTCGTGAACGTCTCCCCGTCCCAGTAGCGCGCGACGTCCGGGTCGGCGTGCCACGCGACGAGCCGGTCGACGTCGCCGGCGGTCGCCGGCCGGAGCGACGTCAGTCGTCCGTGGACGCGAAGTCCCACATCACCACGTCCGAGCTGACACCTCACGTCGTAGACGAGGAACATCGACCGAGCTCGCGTCGGCCGCGGCAACTCGTGGACGAACGCATGCCCGATCCGGTCCCCGCCGTCGTACGCGGTGACCAGGAACGACTGCTCGCGACCCCGGTTCGACTTCGATTTGCACGGGTATCTCGTATCCATGCCCAACAAGAGCAGCAACGTCAAGAACGAGAAGCAGTACGAGGCGCTCAAGGACAAAGGGATGTCGAAGGAGCGCGCTGCGAAGATCGCCAACTCACCCGGCGCGTCGAGTCGCGGCGGCAAGAAGTCCGGTTCCTCCAGCTCGTCGCGGAGCAACTCGTCGCAGGGCGGGACGACCGCTCAGAAGAAAGCTGCCGGCCGCAAGGGCGGCAAGGCGACCGCGCGCAAGAGCTCGTAGCGCGTCGCGACACGCGTGCAGGCGACACGCGCGCATGCGCGCGTCGTTTGCAATGCATGTTTAGGGGAAGTTATCCACATGGCAAACAGCGGAAGACGAAAGGGGTTTTCATGGCGGAGAGCATCCGCGACTTCATGACACAGGATCCGCGCTCCGTGGAGAGCAGCAGCAGCGTGGTCGAAGCGGCGCGGCTGATGCGTGAAGTCGACGCCGGCATCATCCCGGTCGTCGAGGGCGAAAAGCTCGTCGGCGCCGTCACCGATCGCGACATCGCGATCCGCGTCGTCGCGGAGGGCAAGTCGCCCGAGTCGACAACGGTCGGCGAGATCGCATCGCGCGAGCTCGTCACGATCGACCCCCAGCAGGACCTCGACGAGGCGCTGCGGCTGATGGCACGTCATCAGGTGCGTCGCTTGCCTGTCGTCGAAGAAGATGGGAAACTCGTCGGCATCGTTGCCCAGGCAGACATTGCTCGCAACGCGTCCGACACGCAGACAGGTGATCTCGTCGAGGACATCTCGAAGTAGGAGAGATGGCGTTCTTGCTGAATGTCAGCCGAGGCAACGCGCATACTGCACACGTCAGCGTTGCCACCGACATCGCCCACTAGGAGGGAGCAGATGGCAACAGCACGGAGAAGGTCCACCGGCTCGAGCACACGCTCGTCCGGCGGCACCACCCGGCGGTCGACATCCGGCCGCAGCACGAGCAGTCGCAGCACCGGCACGCGCTCGACTGGCACGCGCCGTACGACCTCGTCGCGCTCGACCGCGTCGAGGAGCGGCGGGACGACCCGCCGCAGCACGTCCGGTCGCAGCACGACCCGCCGCAGCACCTCGCCCCGCGTCAAGGCCGCAGCAAAGACGCTCGGCCGTGCCTCGGCGCGGAAGTCGACCGGCTCGGCCGGCCGCACCACGGCGAAGCGCAGCACCGCGAAGCGCAGCACCGCCCGCAGCACGTCGACCCGCACGAAGGCCGCGGCGAAGACGCTGGGCGCCCGCGGCGGTCGCGTCTCCGCCCGCAAGTCGACCGGCTCGGCCGGCCGCAGCACGGCGAAGCGCAGCACCGCGAAGCGCAGCACCGCGAAGCGCAGCACGGCAAAGCGCAGCACGGCGACCCGCCGCAGCACCACGTCGCGGACGGGCACGGCCCGCCGCAGCGCGGCGAAGCGCAGCACCGGGACGCGCCGCAGCACCACATCGCGGACCGGCACGACCCGCCGCACGACGACGGGCCGCAGCACGGCAAAGCGCAGCACGGCAAAGCGCAGCACCGGGACGCGCCGCAGTACGTCGACCCGCGCGAAGGCCGCGGCGAAGACGCTGGGCGCCCGCGGCGGTCGTGCCTCGACCCGCAGCACGGGCACGCGCCGCACCGGCACGACCCGCCGCAGCTCGAGCACACGCGGACGCAGCACCTCCGGCCGTACCGGCGCCCGGGCGACACCAAGCCGCAGCTCCGGCAGCACGACCCGTCGCACGGGCGGGAGCAGCACCACTCGGCGGTCGACGTCGCGCAGTAGCGCGGCACGGACCGGCACGAGCAGGTCGGGCATGTCGATGCCGACCACGGAGTCGCTGACCTCCGGCGGCCTCGGCATGACGCCGTCCCTCGGCACCATCGGCGGCCTCGGCTCAGCCGGCGAGGCCGAGCGGTCGGAATCGTCCGAGTAGCAACCGCTCGTTCGCACGACGTCGGGAAGGCCTCGCAACTGCGGGGCCTTCCCTCGTTTCAGGTTCACGCGGCGCCGGGATGGAACCCACGCGCCTCGTGCGCTAGCGTCGTCGGCATGGACGACCGCGCGCGGCGGATCGCCGAGAACGAGGCACTGTTCCGCGACCTCAACGAGCACGTCGGCGTCGTCGCGCACTCCTTCGCCGGCGGCGGCGACGAGCGGGCGTTCGAGTTCCTCTGCGAGTGCGGCGACGCGTCGTGCGCCGATCGGGTGCCGATGACGCTCGCGGCCTACGAGGAGATGCGGTCGTCGTCCGTCCGCTTCTTCGTCGTGCCGGGGCACGAGATCCCCGACGTGGAGCGCGTCGTCGCGACGACACCGGCGTACACGGTGATCGAGAAGATCGGCGACGCCGCCGCGCTCGCGCGTCAGCGCGATTCCCGTCGCGGCTAGAGCGCCGCCAGCGCCCGCAGGAGAACGTCGTCGTCCTCGCGGTTGCGGATGCTGATGCGAATCCCGCCGGGCTGCCGCCGAACGACGCAACGGTGCAGGACGAGGTGGCGCCAAACGGCGTCCACGTCGTCAACGCGGACGTAGACGAAGTTCGCGTGCGACGGCAGCGGCGCGAAGCCGAGCGTGCGCAGCTGCTCGGTCAGCCGATCCCGCTCCTCGATCACCGGCGCCGGATCGGGCCGCGACTCGAGTGCGGCAAGGGCGAGTGCGACCGACAGCGTCGAGACCTGCGCCGGCGCCTGGCGCTCGGCGAGCGCCGCCGCGGTCTCGCGCTCGGCGAGCAGGTAGCCGATCCGCGCGGCCGCGAGCCCGAAGATCTTCGAGAACGTCCTGATCACGATCACGCCGTCGTCGAGCAGCGGCACCGCCGTCTCCCCGTCCGCGTACTCGAAGTACGCCTCGTCGACGGCGAGCGGTCTCGCGTCGGGGATCGGCGGCAGGTCGCCGAGCGGGTTGCCGGGGCGGCAGAGGAAGGTGAGCACGGGCGATTCGGTCCCGACCGACGCGCCGGCGAGCGCCGCGGCGATCGCGTAGATCGGATACGTCGGGCTCTGCGGGATCGCGATCACGTCGCCCGGACCGGCATAGGAACGCGCGACGAGCATGATCAGGTCGTCGGCGCCGGCGCCGAGGACGACGTTCTCGGCCTGGACGCCCGCGTAGTCGGCGATCGCCTCGTGGATGCCGGGATACCCGCCGTGCGGGTACGAGTTGATCTCCGCCAGCGCGTCCGCGAGCACCTCCGGACGCGTGCCCGGCAGCGGCTCCGGCGGCGTGTTGCCGTCGAAGCGCAGCATCTCCCGCGGCGTGACGCCTGCCATCCGCGCCAGCTCCGCCGTCGACGGCGCCCACACCGCCGGCACGTAGCCCGGCCCGAGCGGCCTCAGCGCGCCACCGCCCGCGCGTGCGCGAGCATGCCTTCGGCCGCGGCGAGCGCTTCGACGGTCGGCCGGACGCGCGCGAGCCCGTCCGCCGTCAGCCGCTGCGTCGTCACCGGCTTGAGGAACGTCTCGAGCCCGAGGCCGCCGTGCGAGCGCGCCCACCGTCCCGTCGGCAGCACGTGATTGCCGCCCGTCGCGTAGTCGCCGCTCGCGACCGGCGACGACTCGCCGACGAAGATCGCGCCCGCGTTCCGGATCCGCGGCGCGAGCGACTCTGCGGCACCGAGCAGCACGACGTGCTCCGGCGCGAGCTCCTCGACGCGCGCGAGCGCCGCGTCGAGATCATCCGCCTCGATCACCTCGCACACCGCCTCGTGCCCGTGCTCCCGCTGCGCGGCCACCTCGAGCTGAGCGATCGCGCGGTCGCCCCCACGGCCGAGCACGACCACGACTTCCGACGGGCCTGCCGGCAGGTCAATCGCGACATCGCGCGACACGATGAGCTTCGCCTCGTTCACGAACGCGTTGCCCGGACCGACGATCTTGTCGACCCGATGGACGTACGCAAGCGCCGCAATCGCGTGTGGCCCGCCGACCGCCCAGACCTCGTCGAGCTCGAGCAGCTCCGCGGCGGCTGCGACGAGCGATGCTCCCGCGGGCGGCGTGACGACGACGATCCGCTCGACGCCCGCGGCCCGCGCGGGGACGGCGCACATGACGAGCGTCGAGACGAGCCCGCGCGGCACGTAGATGCCGACGGAGTCGAGCGGGACCCAGCGGCGCTCGAGCTCCACCCCCGGCTCGACCTCGAGCTGCACGTCGGCCGGACGCTGCGCCTCGTGCCAGCGCCGGACGCGGTCCGCGAGCTCGCGCACGGCGTCGGCGGGAAGGTCGCCGCCGGGCTGCGCGCGCGCCGGCTCGACGCCGTCGAGGCGCAGCGCCCACTCGCGGACTGCGGCGGCGCCTCGCTCGCGCACGTCGGCGACGATCTCGGCGACCTGCTCCATTCCCACGCAACCGTACGCGTTCTCCCCGATGTGGGCGATCGGTGCCCGTTCGACGATTGGCCGTAGTCCAACAAGGAGCAACCATGGCTCTCATCGAGCGTGAGCTGCCGGTCGATCAGCGCGCCGTCACGACGACGATGCGCGCGGCCGTCGTCCGCAGCTTCACCGAACCGCTCTCGATCGACGTCAAGCCGATCCCCGTTCCGGGGCACGGCGAGGTCGTCGTCAGGATCGAGACCTGCGGCCTCTGCCACACCGACATCCACGCCGCGCACGGCGACTGGCCGGTCAAGCCTGCACCGCCGTTCACGCCGGGCCACGAGGGCGTCGGGCTCGTCACCGCGATCGGCCCCGGCGTCACCGAGGTCGCACTCGGCGACCGCGTCGCGCTGCCGTGGCTCGGCTTCGCCTGCGGGACCTGCGAATACTGCGTCTCCGGCTGGGAGACCCTGTGCCCGAACCAGCAGATGATGGGCTACACGATGGACGGCGGGATGGCCGAGTACGCGAAGGCCTTCGCGAAGTACATCGTCAAGGTCCCGTTCGGGATCCGCGCTGCCGAAGCGTCGCCGCTCACGTGCGCCGGCGTCACGACCTACAAGGCCGTCAAGGTCGCGGGCACGCGCTCGTCCGACCTCGTCGCCGTCTTCGGCATCGGCGGGCTCGGCCACCTCGCGGTGCAGTACGCCGCGATCGCCGGCGGCCGTGTCGTCGCCGTCGACCTGACCGACGAGAAGCTGGAGCTCGCACGCGAGCTCGGCGCCGAGTTCACGGTCAACGCCGCGAAGGAGGACGTCGTCGAGACGATCCAGCAGCTCGGCGGTGCCGACCAGGCGATCTCGACCGCAGTCTCGCCGAAGGCGTTCGAGCAGGCATACCGCTCGCTGCGGCGCGGCGGCACCCTCGTGTTCGTCGGCCTGCCGAAGGACAACTACATCCAGCTGCCGATCTTCGAGACGGTGCTGCAGGGCATCACGGTCGTCGGCTCGATCGTCGGCACGCGGCTCGATCTCCGCGAGGTGTTCGAGCTGCACCAGGCCGGCAAGACGCGCGTGATCTACGAAGAGCGGCCGCTCGACGAGGTCAACGAGGCGATCGCGGACGTCGACGCCGGACGGATCCCCGCCCGCGTCGTGCTGCGGGTCTGACGCACGCAACGGCTCGTGCGTGCTTTAACAGCACGCACGAGCCGTTCATCCCTCCTCCCACTCTTCCTCGTCGGCCTCGTGCTGCGCCCGCAGATCGTCGGCGTCGGCCCGCTGCTGCCGCGGATCGAGTCGTCGCTGCAGATCTCGCACGGCGTCGCCGGCCTGCTGGCGACGATCCCGGTGCTCTGCATGGGCGTCTTCGCGCCGCTCGCGCCGCCGATGCTGCGCCGCTACGGGTCGCGGCTCGCGATCGGCGTGTCGCTCGCGGCGGGACTGGCGGTCGCAGTGCTCCGCGCGGTGCTGCCCGGCGCCGCGCTCGTCCTGCTCTTCACCGTGCCGGTCGGCGTCGGGATCGCGATCGCGGGCACGCTCCTGCCCGTCGTCGTCAAGGAGGAGCATCCGGAGCGGCCGACGCTCGGAACCGGCGTCTACACGACGGGGATCAACGTCGGCGCGACGGTCGCCTCCGTCGCGGCGGCGCCGCTCGCGGTGCTCTTCGGCTGGCGGTGGACGCTCGTCAGCTATTCGGCGCTGTCGATCGCGCTCGTCCTGCCGTGGCTTACGCGCCGCCATGCCGCTGCGGCTGCGCCCGAGCGCGCGCCGCTGCCGCTCCGCCTGCCGATCGCCTGGGCGATCGCCGGCGCGTTCGCGCTGCAATCGATCCTCTTCTACGGCTTCAACGCGTGGCTCGCCGACGCGTACGTCGAGCGCGGCTGGAGCGAGACCAGCGCCGGCGGGCTCGCCGCGACGATGAACGGCGTCGCGCTCGTCGTCGGCATCGCGACGGCGGTAGCCGCCGACCGTGTCGGGTCGCGGCGAATCTTCCTCGTCGGCTCATCGCTCGCCGCGGTCGCGGCCGGCAGCTTCATCGCTGCGGACGCGCCCGCGGCGTGGGCCTGGGCCGCGCTCCTCGGGGTGGCGATCGGCGCGCTCTTCACGACCGTGATGACGCTCCCGCTCGATGCCGCGCACGGCCGCGCCGAGGTGGCCGCGATGAGCACGTTGATGCTCGGCGTCGGCTATTCGCTCTCGGCGGTCGCGCCGGCGCTGCTCGGCGCGGTCCGCGACGCGACGGGAACCTTCACGGCGCCGCTCGCGCTGCTCGCGGCCGACGCGTTTCTCCTTCTCTGCGTCACCGCGACGATCTCGGGGCGCCGCGTCAGTGCAGCAGCTCGCGCGGCGACCGGTGCAGCCGGCTGAGCGGATACCGCTCGGTGAGCGCATCGACGACGGCTCCGCGCTCGCTCGCCGGCAGGTCGCAGACGATCTCGTCGGCCGCGGAGGCGGTCGCACACTCGCCGTGGACGAGCAGCGGGCATTGCTCGTACGGGCTCGGCCCGCGGCAGGCAACGACCTCGTAGCCCGCAGCCGCGAGGCGCGGCCGCCATGCCCAGGCGTCGGGGCCCTCGACGAGAACGCGGGGCCTGCCGGTCCAGGTCCATTCGTCCGGCTGACAGATCTCGTGGCGGATGAACCCCTTCATGCCGCGGACACTAGGCGGCCGCGGCACGACGGCAATCCGTGGATTCCCTGATCAGAGGCCTTCGATGCCGGTGTAGTTCTCGGCGAGGCTCCGCGCCGCCGCCTCCGACGCCGTCACGTAGCGCAGCTGCGAGAGCTGCAGCTGCTCGTCGAACGGATCGTCGCCCGGCAGGCGGTGCAGCATCGTCGTCATCCACCACGAGAAGTGCTCCGCACGCCAGACGCGGCGGAGACAGCGCTCCGAGTAGTGCTCGAGCCCGCCGCCGACGATCGCCTCCGCGAGGACGCGGACGTCGTTGACCGCGAGGTTGAGCCCCTTGGCGCCCGTCGGCGGGACGATGTGCGCGGCGTCGCCGGCGAGGTACAGCCGGCCGTGCTGCATCGGCTCGGCGACGAAGCTCCGCATGCCGATGACGCCCTTCTCGAGGATCGGCCCCTCGTGCAGCGTCCAGCCCTCGAGCGCCGTGCGGTGCTGCAGCTCCGCCCAGATCCGGTCGTCCGGCCACGCCGCGACGTCCTCGTCGTGCGCGACCTGCAGGTAGTAGCGCGACAGCTCGGGTGAGCGGAGCGAGAGAAGCGCGAAGCCGCGCGCGTGATGCGCATAGACGAGCTCGTCCATCGACGGCCCGACGTCCGCAAGGATCCCGAGCCAGCCGAACGGATACTCGCGCTCGAACGTGTGCGCCGGCACGGCGGCGCGGCAGATGCCGTGGAAGCCGTCGCAGCCGGCGATCACCTCGCACTCGACCTCGCCGCCCGCATGGCGGATGACACCGCTTTCGGGATCGACGCTCTCGACCGCCGTCTCGAAGAGCAGCGGCAACCCGCTCTCGAGCCGCGCCGCGATCAGGTCCTTCACGACCTCGGTCTGGCCGTAGATCATGATCCCGCGGCCGACGAGCTCGCGCATCGGCAGGTGGTGGCGCTCGCCCGCGAACTGCAGGTGGATGCCGCCGTGCGGGATGCCCTCGGCGTCCATGCGCGCGCCGACGCCGGCTTCGCGCAGCAGCTCGGCGATGCGGTGCTCGAGGACGCCGGCGCGGATCCGGTGCTCGCAGTACTCGCGGCTGCGCGCCTCGAAGACGACCGTCTCGATCCCCTGGAGCTCGAGCAGGCGCGCGAGCGTCAGGCCGGCGGGGCCGGCACCGACGATGCCGACCTGCGTCCTCACTCCGATGTCTGCTCGAAGACGTGGAAGGCGCTGTTCGCGGCGGGCACGCCGCAGTAGATCGCGCACTGCAGCAGCACCTCCTTGATCTCCTCGTCGCTCAGCCCGTTGCGCCGCGCGGCGCGGATGTGCAGCGCCAGCTCGTCCCACTGGCCGCGGGCGACGAGCGCGGTGATGGTGACGCAGCTGCGGGTGCGGCGGTCGAGGCCCGGCCGGGCCCAGATCTCGCCCCACGCGTAGCGCGTGATCAGGTCCTGGAACTCCTGCGTCCGGCCGGTTGCGCGGTCGACGTGCTCGTCGCCGAGGACCTCACGGCGGACGCGCATCCCGTCTTCGTGGCTCATGCGGCGCTCCTCAGGTGGTGGTTGAACTCGTCCGGCGACTCGACGGGCGCCAGGTGCGCTCCCGGAATCTCGACGCTCGCGAACAGCGACAGCTGCCGCTTCACCTCCGGCGTCGTCACCGGGTCGTCGCGGCCGAAGATCACGCGCGTCGGCACCGAGATCCTGACTACCTCGCCGCGGAAGTCCCAGTCGCCGACCGCCTCGGCGCACGCGGCGTAGCCCTCGCGCGAGACTCCGCGCAGGTCGTCGAGGACCGCCTCCGCGCGGGGGTCGTCGCGAAAGTCTTCGGTGAACCAGCGCTCACGCGCGCCCGCGACGAGCGGCTCGAGACCTTCGCGCCGCACGAGCGCGGCGCGCGCGTAGTAGTCCTCGCGCGTCCCGATCTTCGCGCCCGTGCAGACCAGGACGAGCTGCTCGACGCGCTCCGGCGCGTGCACGCCCAGCCACATGCCGACGAAGCCGCCGAGCGAAAGGCCGCAGAAGGTGAACTGCCCCGGCACCGCGGCCAGGACGTCCCGCGCGATCGTCTCGACGCTGACCTTGCCGCCGGGTGGCGGCGACGAGCCGTGGCCGGGCAGATCGAGCGCCAGCCCGTCGGGGACGCCCGCCCAGATCCGCGTCGTCGTGCCGAGGCCGCCGAGCAGGACGACCGTCATAGCACCGAGTCGACGAACGCCTCGGCGGCGCCGAGGTAGTCGCCCTCGAGCCCGAGCGCGTCGCGCTCGGAGTAGAGCTCCTCGCGCATGTTCGCGCGCATCCGCTCGGCGTCGACCTCGAGCGACTCGAGGCACTCGCGGATCGCCCAGACGGCGCCGCCGGTCAGTGCGAGCGCTTCGCTGAGCGCGTTCCACTCCGCCTGCCACGCACCGGCGGCGCGCTGCAGCTCGTAGTCGCCGGTCGCGGTGAGAAGCGACGCCTGCGCGTGGACGCCGCGCGCGCACGCGCGAGCCCGGACGGCCCGGGCAGGGTTCCGCTTGTGCGGCATCGTCGACGAGCCGCCGCCGGCACCTTCACTGACCTCCCCCACTTCCGTCTGCGCGAGCAGGATGACATCGAGCGCGATCTTCGCCGCCGCCTGCGCGCTCGCGTCGAGGCCGTGCGCGATCGCGGCCACCGGCTGGCGGTTCGTGTGCCACGGCAGCGGCGGGTCCTCGAGGCCGAGCGCCTCGGCGAACCGCGCCTTGCGGTCCCGCCAGTCGCCGCCGAACGCGGCGAGCGTCCCCGCGGCGCCGCCGAGCTGCGCCGGAAAGCGGAGCTCCGGCGCACGCAGCGCCACGTACCACTGCGCCGCGACGTAGCCGAACGTCGTCGGCACCGACTGCTGCAGCAGCGTCCGCGCGGCCATCGGCGTCGAGCGGTGCGTGCGGGCGAGCTGGGCAGCTGCGTCGCGCGCACGACGAAGCTCGTCGAGGATGAGCGCCGACGCGTCCTTCGCGACGAGCATCGCGGCGGTGTCGAGGATGTCCTGGCTCGTCGAACCGCGGTGCGCCTCCGGCGTGCGCTCGCGCAGCCTGCGAACGAGCGGCTCGACCGGGTTGGCAACGGCGCGCCCTTCTTCCAGGAGCTGGTCGAGGTCGACGCCCGGCGCCTCAACACCCGGGACGAGCGCCTGTTCGGCGGCGAGCATCGCCGCGAGCCACGCCCGGTCCGAGACCGCTTCGCGGAGCGGCGGCGGCACGAACAGCGCGGCGAACGTCGTCAATGCGCGAAGAAGAGCGTGGCCCGGTCCCCCTGCATGCGGATATCGAACCGGAATCCGTCCCCGTCGTGCTGCGCGACCAGGGTCTCGTCCTCGGCGGCCGCGCCGCCGTCGAGGTAGATCCGCGTCAGCTGGTGCCGCAGGAGGCCGCGCGCGAAGACGAATGCCTCGAGCCGCTGCGCGTCACGCGGGACGAGGAAGCGGAAGCGCCCGTCGGCATCCGTGCCGGACCTCCCCCACCGCCGCGTCGCTGCGTCGAAGACCTCGACCACGCCGTCGACGATCGGCTCGCCCTGGCCGTCGAGCAGCCGTCCCGTCAGCTCGACGCCCTCGGGTGCGAGCTCGTCGTCGGGCCGGCGACAGAGGCCGATCGAGTAGAACGGTCCGACGGTCTGCGAGGGCGTCGCGCTCATTCCTCGAACGGCGTCGCGCGCATGACGATGTCCCACTCGTAGGCGAGCGCCCACTCGGGCTCGGTCGTCGCGAGGTCGAACGTCGCCACGAGCAGCTCGCGCGACTTCGGGTCGCGCACGGAGTTGTAGATCGGGTCGTAGGGGAACAGCGGGTCGCCCGGGAAGTACATCTGCGTGACGAGCCGCTGCGTGAACATGCGTCCGAAGACCGAGAAGTGGATGTGCGCGGGCCGCCAGGCGTTCGGGTGGTTCCGCCACGGATACGAGCCGGGCTTGATCGTGACGAACCGGTAGCGGCCGTCGTCGTCCGTGAGGCAGCGGCCGGCGCCGGTGAAGTTCGGGTCGAGCGGTGCGGGATGCTGGTCGACCTCGTGCAGGTAGCGGCCTGCCGCATTTGCCTGCCAGACCTCGACGAGCGCGTTCCGGATCGGGCGGCCGTCGTCGCCGAGCACGCGGCCGTAGACGATGATCCGCTCCCCGAGGGGCTCGCCCTCGTGCTGCCGCGTCAGGTCGTCGTCGAGCTCGCCGATCGCTTCCTCCCCGAAGACGGGACCGGTGAGCGAGTGCAGCTCCTCCGGCGTCGACGCGAGCGGGC
>DASXWV010000090.1:0-4966 GCA_036503495.1 Gaiellaceae bacterium | reverse complement strand
CACCCATGACGACACACGCGCGACCGGCTTGTCGTTCTTGTCTGGGTAGATGTACAGGCACCCGATCACGTCGCCGGTCGCGGGATCGAGGACCGTGTACGTGAAGCCCGTCCGCTGCTCGAAGTCGTCGGCGTGCCTCTGCAGGTCGCGCAGGTTGTCCGCCAGGCTGCGGTCATCGGGCCAGGAGCTCTTCTCCCAGCCGGGCGTCGCGTGGATGTGCTCGACGGACGACGACCACGCCTCGTAGTCGGGCTCGGTGTGTTGCGGTCCGAGTGGCTCGAGCCGGAATCGCTCCGTCTCGAGACCGAGCGGGATCACGAATCCGGATGGGACGAACGGCTCGTCCATCGGCTCCCTAGCCGGTCGCCGCCTTCGGCAGCCAGCTGAAGCGGAAGAGCGCGACGGCCAGCCCGATCGCTCCCCAGAGCGCGAGCACGCCGAGGTCGCTCCAGACGATCCCGATCCCGGTCGTCGCGGGGGCGAACGTGTGGTGCAGCCCGTGCGAGAGATGCTGCACCGGGAAGACCTGCGCCACGTGCCGCAGCCAGTTCGGCAGCGTCACCGCCGGGATGAAGACGCCGGAGATGAAGTAGAGCGGCAGCATCACGGCCTGCACCATCGGCTGGGCGGCGTCCTCGTTCTCGATCACCGTCGAGAACGCGTACGCGAGGGCGCAGAACGAAACCGAGCCGAGGACCGCCGTGATCGCGACCCCGGGAATCGTGCGCGTCGGGAGCCGGACGCCGTAGGCGAAGCGTCCGACGAGCATGAGCACGACCATCGAGACCAGTGAGACGGCGATCGCCATCAGCGTCCGGCCGGCGATCAGCGCCCAGGCCGGCACGGGCGTCGCGCGCCGCCGCTTCAGGATTCCCTCCTCGCGGAGCACGGTGATCGAGATGACGAGGTTCACGAACGAGGCGGCGATGATGGCCAGCGCCGAGATGCCGGGCACGTAGTAGATCCGCGCCGGCAGGTTCCCCGGCCCGACCTTGTTGTTGCCGAAGACCGCGACGAAGATGACGAGGAAGAGCAGCGGCAGGACCAGGGTGAAGAAGCGGCCCTGCCGGTTGCGCAGGAAGCCGCGGAGGTCGTAGAACGCCTGATGGAGGACGAGCGCGAGCGGGCCGCGGGACGCCGCAGTCGGGCTTGCGCTCGCGGGCTCCCCTGCCCGCCGCTCGCGTCGCCGTCGCAGCAGCCAGCGGATGAGGAGGATCACGCCTCGCTCCTCGTCAGCTCGAGGTAGACGTCCTCGAGTGTCGGCCGCCGCACGTCGAGGTCGGGCAGGTCGATGCTGCGCCCGCGCGCCCACTCGGCCAGGGCGCCGACGTGCGCGAGCGGCGACTGGCTCGTCAGCGTCACGCGACCGTCCTCGCCGGCCAGGAGCGCGCGCAACTCCGGCGGCAGGTCGTCGGCGCCGGTTCCCTCGGGCAGCGTGAAGCGGATCGTCGCGGCCATCCGGTTGCGGCCGCCGAGCGTCCCCGGCGTTCCCTCGGCGACGATCTGCCCGCCGGCGATCACGGCGATGCGGTCGGCGAGCTGCTCGGCCTCGTCCATGTAGTGCGTCGTGAGGAAGACGGTCTTGCCGAGCTCGCGCAGCCCGTCGATCACGTCCCAGGCCGTGCGGCGAGCCGACGGGTCGAAGCCGGTCGTCGGCTCGTCGAGGAAGATGAGCTCGGGATCGCCGATCAGCGCGAGCGCGACGTCGAGCCGCCGGCGCTGCCCGCCCGAGAGCTGCGGCGCGAGCGTCTCGGCCTTCTCCTCGAGCCCGACAAGGGCAATCGTCGCGTCGATGTCGCGCGGCTCGAGGTAGTAGCCGGAGTAGAGCCGGAGGCTCTCGCGCACGGTGAGCCCGGGCTCGGCGTTCGACTCCTGCAGGACGGCGCCGACGCGGTTGCGCCACGCGGCGTCGCCGTTCGCGGGATCGACTCCGAGCACGCTGACCTCCCCGGACGTGCGCGTGCGGAAGCCCTCGAGGATCTCCACCGTCGTCGTCTTGCCTGCACCGTTCGGGCCGAGGAAGGCGAAGATCTCGCCGCGCCGCACCTCGAGGTCGATGCCCGCTACGGCGTCGACGTGGCCGTAGCGCTTGCGCAGCCCGTGGACGGAGACGACCGGCTCCACGCGGCGAGCATACGCCTCTCGCCCCAGGGGCCGAAGCGTGCGCTATACCTGCCCTAGGACATGAGCAGCAAGCCCGTCGAGCAGCTGTCCCAGGTCATCGTCCGGTTCGCGGGCGACTCGGGCGACGGCATGCAGCTCACCGGCTCGCAGTTCACCTCCGAGGCGGCGCTGCTCGGCAACGACATCTCGACGCTGCCGGACTTCCCCGCCGAGATCCGCGCGCCCGCCGGCTCGCTGCCCGGCGTCTCGGGCTTCCAGCTCCACTTCGCCGACCACGACATCCTCACGCCCGGCGACGCGCCGAACGTCCTCGTCGCGATGAACCCGGCGGCGCTGAAGACGAACATCGCCGACCTGCCGAGGGGCGGGACGCTGATCGTCGACGCTGACGCCTTCACCGAGCGGAACCTCAAGAAGGCCGGCTACGCGCAGAGCCCGCTCGAGGACGGCTCGCTCGACGAGTACCAGGTGCACGCGGTGCCGCTGACGTCGCTCACCGTCGGCGCGCTGAAGGAGATCGAGGGCGTCACGCCGCGCGAGGCCGAGCGCTCGAAGAACATGTTCGCGCTCGGGCTCATGTCGTGGCTCTACGGACGCACGATCAAGCCGACGATCGAGTTCCTCGAGGACAAGTTCGGCGCGAAGCGGCCGGAGATCGCGGCGGCGAACATCAAGGCGCTCCGGGCCGGCTACGCGTTCGGCGAGACGACGGAGTCCTTCTCGGTCACGTACGAGGTCAAGCCGGCGCAGCTCGCGCCGGGGACGTACCGCAACATCACCGGCAACCAGGCGCTCTCGCTCGGCCTCGTCGCCGCGTCGCGGCTATCGGGGCTGCCGCTCTTCCTCGGCGCCTACCCGATCACGCCGGCGAGCTCGATCCTCGAGGAGCTCGCGGGGTACAAGCACTTCGGTGTGCGCACGTTCCAGGCCGAGGACGAGATCGCGGCTGCAGGCGCGGCGGTGGGAGCCGCGTTCGGCGGCGCGCTCGGCGTCACGACCTCGGCAGGGCCGGGCGTCGTCCTCAAGGCCGAGACCGTCGGGCTCGCGATCACGCTCGAGCTGCCGCTCGTGATCTGCGATATCCAGCGCGCCGGCCCGTCGACCGGGATGCCGACGAAGCCGGAGCAGGGCGACCTGCTGATGGTCATGTACGGGCGGAACAGCGAGTCGCCGGTGCCGGTCGTCGCGGCGGGCTCGCCGAGCGACTGCTTCCACGCGGCGATCGAGGCGGCGCGGATTGCGCTCAAGTACCGCACGCCCGTCTACCTACTCTCGGACGCCTACCTCGCGAACGGGTCCGAGCCGTGGCTGCTGCCCGATCTCGACACGCTGCCCGACCTGACGCCCACCTTCGCGACCGAGCCAAATGCGGGTGACGAGTTCCTCCCGTACCTGCGCGACGAGCAGACACTCGCGCGGCCGTGGGCGCTACCCGGGACACCGGGGCTCGAGCACCGGATCGGCGGCCTCGAGAAGGCCGACCGGACCGGGAACATCTCCTACGACCCCGAGAACCACGACCTGATGACGCGGCTGCGCGCACAGAAGGTCGCCGGGATCGCGGGCGACATCCCGGAGCTCGAGATCGACGATCCCGACGGCGACGCGAAAGTGCTGATCCTGAGCTGGGGCGGGACCTACGGCCCGGTCGCGGCCGCCGCGCGGCGCGTCCGCGCGGGGGGCAGGCAGGTCGCGCACGCGCATCTGCGCTACCTCAACCCGTTCCCGCGCAACACGGGGGACGTCCTGCGCAGCTACGAGAAGGTGCTGATCCCGGAGATGAACCTCGGCCAGCTACTTCAGCTCGTCCGGTCGCAGTTCCTGGTCGATGCGATCGGCTACAACCGCGTTCGCGGCTTCCCGCTGCGCGCGCAGGAAGTGGCGGAGGCGGCCGAGGCGCTGGTGGACGCATGAGCCACGACATCGAGGTGCTGCCGTGAAAGTACGCGCGTTGCTGCAGAAGCTTCGGCTGCGCTCGGTGCAGCTCGACGGCGAGCGGTCGGCGGACAACGTCGACGCGCTCGGGGCCGTTGGGTCGACCACGCTCCTCTCCGGCGGAGAACACGGTGCGCCGGAAGGGGCGAATATGCCGCCGGGTTACGTGCCCTCCCAGCAGGACGACAGGCCACGCCACTGATGGAGGTTTTGACGTGAAGATCCGCGAGTTGCTGAAGAAGATCGACCTCGCCATCCGGCCGCCGCACGTGGGGCCCCTACCGCCGACCGACATCACCGAGCGTGGCGGGACCGAGTACTCGTCGCCGAACTTCGTTTCCTCGCAGCAGGACGAGAGGCCACACTCGTGACGCTTCGGGAGCTGCTGAAGAAGCTCCGGCGGCGGTCGTCGCCGTCGTCCACCGACGACCGCAGGCGACTCATCGCCGCCGAGGAGTCGGCCCCTTCGCGTTGGGCTGCTCCCTCCCAGCAGGACGACAGGCCGCCGCATTGAGCGAGAAGACCGGCAACGGGAACGGCAGCGGCTCGCTGACCGCGAAGGACTTCCGCACCGACCAGGAGGTGCGCTGGTGCCCGGGTTGCGGCGACTACGCGATCCTCGCCGCGCTCCAGTCGTTCATGCCCGAGCTCGGGATCGAACGCGAGAACACCGTCTTCATCAGCGGGATCGGCTGTGCGGCGCGCTTCCCGTACTACATGAACACGTACGGGATGCACTCGATCCACGGCCGCGCGCCGGCGATCGCGACCGGCCTCGCGACGACGCGGCCCGACCTCTCGGTCTGGGTTGTCACGGGCGACGGCGACGCGATGTCGATCGGCGGCAACCACCTCATCCACGCGCTCCGCCGCAACGTCAACCTCAAGATCCTCCTCTTCAACAACC
>DASXWV010000089.1:0-37044 GCA_036503495.1 Gaiellaceae bacterium | reverse complement strand
CGACCGGTTGATCCCGCATGGCGGAAAGGCCGCCTCTCGGCGGCCGGCCCAATGTGGGCGAACCTGTCGATAACTCTCCCCGCGCCGGGTGGGCCGGCACCCGGCGCAGCTGGGGAATCACTTCTCCGCGTTATCCACTTCATGTGGAGAACCCCCCAAGAGAGGGATGTCTCGAGGAAGTAGATAGCGGCAGATTAAGTCGGCTCTACCAGGCTTTAACTTCGCCAGCGACCGCCGCACGAACGGCGAGCGAGGCAACGCGCTTCATGAACACCGGTTTCTCCTCCGGCTTGGGGACTGACGGCAGCTCGGAGGTTATACCCCTTTAGGGGGAGTTTTCAAGAGAATCTTTTGCCAGCATTGAACCGCTTTCGTCGAATCCCCTCAAATCAGCTGCTTCACCTGTGGGTGGGCGCACTAGTAGCTGCCGCCGCCGCGATGGCGGTCGGCTTGGTCGTAGCGGGATATCGACTCGAGAATCCGCTTATCGTCGCTGCACTAGGCGCGCTCGCAATCGGCGCCGAACGGGAGAGCATCAAGCTCACCGAATCGGTGGAGGTCACCATCGCTTCGCTCCTGTTCGTTTTTGCAGCCGTCGTGCTCGGCCCTCTTTCGGGGGCCGTGGTCGCCGTAGTTGGCCTTCTCGCCGACCTGCCGCGACGCGACGTCGCGCAGCCGGTCCTACGCTGGGCGAACTGGACGGCGATTCGCTTCCTTGCGACCAGCACGGCGGGCCTTGTTGCCGGTGCCGTCCTTCGCGGCGGCCGCCACGACTTTTGGACATTGTTCGCCGCGGTCGCAGCCGCCTTCTGTGCAGAGACCGCCTTTGATCTGCTGCTTCCTCCCGTCGCGCCAGTAATTCGGAAGTCAGGAACGTACATCGACGTTGTTAAGACGTTCGCGCCAGCCCTGATCGCAAGCGTCCCTCTGCATACGCCGGTGGTCGCGGTTCTGGCGTACTCGTATCGAAGTCTCTCCCCTTGGAGTGTTGTGCTGTTCGCGATCCCGGCTTTCGCGGCGCAGCGGCTGCTGCTCCTTTACCGCCAACAACGCGAGACATCCGAGGCTCTTACTGATGCAAACGCACGTCTGGCAAATGCAAACATGTCGTTTGCAACGGCGCTCGTCGCGACCCTGGATGCGCGCGATCAGTACACCGCTGGTCACTCGGCGGCCGTGGCGATTTACGCACGCGACATCGCGGCTCGGATGGGACTTTCGGAGCGCGAACAGGAACTCGCCCACCTGTGTGGGTTGGTCCACGATATTGGCAAGATCGGTCTCCCGGTTGGTCTCCTCGAGAAAGCGGGCGCACTGACGCTGGATGAACGTCGCCAGATGGAGCGCCACACAGAGATTGGCGAGCGGATTCTGCGGAACGTCGATGACTACGCAGAAATCGCAGCAATCGTGCGCCATCATCATGAGCGCGTTGATGGCAACGGTTACCCGGATCGCCTCGTAGTCGATGAGATTCCTCTAATCGCGCGGATCATCTCCGTCGCGGACGCGTACAACGCGATGACGTCCGACCGGCCATATCGGGACGCAATGCCGAGCCGCGTCGCTCGCCTACGTCTCGCGCAAGCAGTCGAGAGTCAGTTCGACACCGGAGTTGTTGCCGCCTTTGAAGCCGTACTGACCGGAGCTACCGAGGGGTATCGGATGGCAGCTACCGGCGAGTTCGTAATGCCGCCCGTGGAACTGGCACCGCCGACCGTTGTGGACGAGCCCGAGCTTGACGAAGTCCTCCATGCTGCAGCTACGACATCTGCGGCAGCTCTCGCCGTTTAGTCAGGCTTTGCGACGCCGCCAACGGCCGCCACGGCCTCAGCTCTGCTGTGAACGCCGAGCTTCTCGAAGATATGGCGAATGTGGACCTTCGTCGTTGACTCGCTGATAAAGAGGGTTTTTGCGATCTCGCGGTTGGTGCGACCCTGTACGACAAGCTCAATGACCTCGCACTCCCGCCTCGAGAGCCCCGCCGTCCGCCGATGCTCCCGTGGCATCGTCAAGCCAGCGTTGCGTCCGAGATCGATGTCGCGCGACTTTAGGAACGCGCTTGTGAGTTTGCGTGACAGCTGCGGCTCGGATGCCGCGTGCTTCGCGAGTTGAGGCGCGGCGCGGCACGCTGTGACGACTAGGTTCACCAATCCGCGGCCCAGAGCATCGGATACCGCATTCGTCGCCACGACTGATGACTCCCGCGCGTCAACGCCGAGGATCGCGTTCGCGAGCGCGCCCAGGAAGACGGCATCGTGATAGCGCGAGATCTGTCCTGCATCGCGAATTGCCTCGAGCGCTCGCAGTCGATCGCCAACCGCCGCGAGAACGAGCGCGCGGTTTGCAAGATGCTCACCCTTGAGAGCTCGAGAAGTACCGGCTGGAGGATCTTGCTCAAGGACGATAAGCGCGCGTTCGAGGTCCCCTGCGGCAATCGCGAGACGACACTCCGCGATCGCGGCGTTGCCAAGAACGTGGTCGCTCTGGTCGCCCTTTTTTAACGTTCGTAGATAGCCTCGGGCCTCGCGTAGCTGACGCATCCCTATACACGCGTTCGCGCCGTTTAGGCGGGCATAGCTTGCCGCGAAAGCGATTCCGTAGCTATCGGCGACAGACTTTGCGTCTTCGGAGAGTGCAAGCGCCGTCTCGTATTCGCCCGTCACGATGTTGAGGAATGCAGACATGTAGAGGTAGTTCGTCGCGAGCATTGGGTCGCGCACCTGCTTTGCAAGTGTCGCGAGCTCCGCAATTCCATCGCGCGCGGACTCTGCGCTCTCGGTCTCGAGGACGAAGTACGCCGTCGCGCAGGCGAGACGTACCTGATCTTCCGCAGTGTCGTCCGCGAGCCGCCGGACTCGACCGAGCAGCTCGTTGCTGCGCTCGTCCTGCTGCTCGTACGCCTGGACGAGCGCGAGCCAAACCGCCAGCATCCGGACGCGATGATCTCCGCTGAGTTGCTCAGCGCGTTGTGCGTTGGCAAGGACGGCCGAAGTATCCTCCGTAAGGTGCGCGCCCCTGGCGGCGACAAGATGCGCGCGCGCCGCCAACGATGGTTCCTCGGCCGCTGCGGCAGCGTGTTCGGCCAGCCTCTTTGCGATTTGACCGCGGCCTTCCCTTAACGCGAGTTCGGCGCGCGCGAGCCATACCGGCGCCGCTTCCGCGGCACCGCAACTCTCCGCGAGCGCTACCCACTCTTGAACGGTTGCGACTCGGCCGTTATCGAGCAGCGTCGGGACCGCCGCTTCGAGCACTGGAACCACAACGGATGGGATGGGGAACTCGAGGAGGCACGCGAGGCACTCGTCCCAGTGTTCGTGCGCCCAGAGAACCTCGACGACCCTCTTGACAAGGGTCAGTGCGTCGTTAGTGCGTCCTTTGAGCCGATCGAGCAAAAAGCTCCTCAGTAGTGGATGGAGCGCGACGCCGCCCGCTCCCGTGTTCGAGATAAACCCTTGGTGGGTCGCGGCTTCGATAAGGGGCTGCGCTCGATCGCCGAGCGCAGTTTTCGTGATTAGAGCGTCTGCGTCCGCGCCTAACGCGAGGGCAAACAAGGCATGTTGGAGCTCGGTGTCAGCAGCTCCGAAAAGTTCACCGGCGAAAAACTCGTACAGGGCCGTGGTGTCCGCAGGCGTTACTTGATCCGGGGAGCCGGTCAACGCCGCGAGTCCGATCACCGCGGGCCATCCTCGAGCTTCCGCCAAGACGTCAAGGCCTTCAGGGAGGACGGCGGAGGCTTCTTCTTCAGTGAATGCGAGTGCGCCGACGCCGAGAGAGATCGCCTCTCCGTAAACGATATGACGAGCCTTCAACCACGCTGGTGTAGTTCTCGTCGTAATTAGCCAGCGAAATGAGGTGCGTCGCGCGAGTTCGGCTAGGAAGTCCTCGACGGCCGGAGCCTTGGACGCGAACTGGTAGTCGTCGATCGCCAGCACGGCCCCACTGGGCGGGGCAGCAGTCGCGAGCAAGGCCGCAAGCGCAGCCGGTTTGGTCTCCTGCCCGACCTGAAACCGAATGCGGTCTACGATCGTCGACGTCGCGTCCGCAAATAGCTCAGCCAGATCAACAGCGAGTGCAGCCACGTCGGCCATAGCCGGCCCACCCGAGTACCAGAGCACGGGCTCGCTACGCGTTGCGATCCATTCGCGGGCAAGCGTCGTCTTGCCGTAGCCGGCCGGCGCGCAGAGCAGGATGATCCGCGCCTCCGTCTCGTCGAGGATCTTCGTCAGGCGCGGCCGTTTGATGATGTGGCTCGGCGCAGCCACGGCGCCGATCGCCGCATCGTCCTGCATCGTCATCGCGCCCTCGGCCATGCCCGTTCGCGGAGCCGACGCCTGCCCCTCCGCCTCCTCTTCCTTGCCGCCTCTGCAACGAAGTCTGGACCCCATGTCCCTGTTTGACCAGAGGGGGACCGGGCCCGGGGCACGCGCGCCGGGCCCGGCTTGCCGTCAGCCCCCGGCGCCGACTGTCGCCGGCGCGAGCTCACCTTCGAGGGGGTCCTGCCCGGTGAGCGTCTTGAAGGCGGCGGGGATCTGCCGCCGCCGCGGCACTCCGAGCTTCTGCCGGAGGACGTCGCAATGGGCCTTCACCGTGCGGGCGGAGATGCCGAGCCGCTCTGCGACTTCCTCGTTGGAGCAGCCGAGCGCGATCAGCCCGACCACCTGGCGCTGCCGCTCGGTGAGCCCCGTCGACGGGTTGCTTGGAGTCCGTGCCATGCCGACGAAGCTACGCGGCAGCACTTCCGGCCACCATTGGCCGACGGGAGTATTCGAGAGAAGTACCGGCTAGACCCGCGCGGCGCGGAAGCCGCCGCGGATGAACGACGCCTCGTGCCCCCGCGTGTTCGCCTCGTCGAGCTCGTCCTGGCTGAGCGCACCGATCCGCAGCAGCAGATCGAGCTCGTCCCGCAGGTGGGTCCGCATCATCTCCGGGCCGTCGGTGGCGATCGTGAATCGCACACCGTGCTCGAGGAACGTGCGGAAGACGTCCCGCACCGCGCCCTCGTCGGGCAACGCCTTCGTCAGCAAGTTCGAGGTGGGGCAGATCTCGAGGACGACCTCGGCGTCGCGCAGCTCACGCATCAGGTCGGGCTCGCCGGCGGCGAGGATGCCGTGGCCGATGCGGTCGGGCCGCAGTACCTCGAGGACTTCCCCGATCTCCTCGCGGCCCATGTCGCCGCCCTCCTCGCCGACGTGGATCGTCACGCCGAGGCCGGCCGCGCGCGCCTCCTCGACCATCGGCTGCACCTGCCGGTAGTCGTAGCGCTCGCCGCCCGGCCGCGGGCCGGCGATGTCGACGCCGACGATCCCGCGCGACGCCCACCGGATCGCCTTCTCGACGATGATCTCGTTCTGCCGCGGCGTGAACGTGCGGTCCATCATCAGGATCAGGCCCGCCCGAACCTGCGGATATTCGAGGCTCGCGATGTCGAGGCCGCGGATCGCCGCGAGGATGATGTGATCGAGGTCGCGTTCACCGCCGCGGTTCCGCTTCATCGGATTGAACCGCAGCTCCAGCGTCGTGATCCCCTGTGAGCGGTACGCACCGCCGATCGCCTCGTGGACCGAGACCTCGACGGCGGCCGGGCTCGACTGGATCAGCTCCGTCCAGTGGTAGATCTGATCGAGCGCGTTCAGGTCGGCGACCCCGCGCGGGTCGCTCACGGTCACGAGGCGGTCAAAGTCCCAGTAGTCCTTGACCGGCAGCGCGATCCCCTGCCGGTGCGCGAGCGACCAGAGGATGTCCGACGACACCGACCCGCCGAGATGAGTGTGCAGCTCGGCGAGCCCTTCCATGCGTGAACTCTAGCCCCAGCCCACGACGGCCCACCGCCGACCGCGGAACCGCGCCGCGAGCAGCACGAGGCGCGCAACCAAAAGCACGTCGAGCGCGACCCAGACGCCGACGATCCCCCAGTGCCGCTCGAGCGACAGCACCGCGAGCGTGATGAACACGGCGCTCGCCGCGAGCATCGACCACATCAGGTACTGCGTGTCGCTCGCACCGATCAGGATGCCGTCGAGCGCGAAGACCGCGCCGCCGATCGGCTGCAGGATGCACAGGTACGGCCAGAGCTCGCGCGTTTCGTGCAGCACACGCGCGTCGCCGGTAAAGGCGCGCGGGAGGAGGCCGACGAGCGGCGCGAGCAGGACCACGAAGCCGAGTCCGACGACCACCGACCACGCGATCATCCGGGCCGCGGCGTCGAAGGCTCCGTCGGCGTCGCCGGCGCCGAGCATCCGGCCGACGATCACCTGTCCCGCGATTGCGACCGCGTCGAGAACGAGAGCCAGGAAGAAGAACAGCTGAGCTCCGATCTGATGTGCACCGATCTGCGCGTCCCCGATGCGTGCGCACACCGACGCCGCCGCGAGGAACGAGGCATAGAGCGCCGCCGTGCGGACGAAGATCTGCCGGCCGACCCGCACCATCGGCGCCATCTCGCGCAGCGACGGTCGCTTCGTGTCGGCATGCGGCCTCAGCAGCTCGACGACGAACGCCGCTGCCATGCCGCCCTGCGCGATCGCCGTTCCCGCAGCCGATCCGGCGATCCCCCAGTGGAACCCGTAGACGAAGAGCACCTCGAGCACGAGGTTGACGACGTTCGAGGCGACGACGATCTCGAGGGGCCGCCGCAAGTTCGAGACGCCGCGGAGGTACCCCTGGCCGGCGAGTGCGACGAGCGCTGCCGGCAGCCCGACAGCGGCGATCCGGAAGTACGTCAGCGCGAAGTCGCCGGAGCGGCCGTGCGCGCCGAGCAGGCGCAACAACGGCGACGCCGCCGCCTCGCAGACGACGAGCAGCGCCGCGCCGAATGCGAGCGAGACCCACAGCGCCTGGGCCGCGAGGCGCGCTGCGCGCTCCGCCTGTCCCGCACCCGACGCGCGCGCGACGACGGCGGTCGTCCCGTACGTGAGGAAGTTGAAGATCGTGAACGCGCCCGAGAGAACCGTGCCCGCGAGGCCGAGCGCTGCGATCTGCGGCCGCCCGAGGTGGCCGACGATCGCGGTGTCGGCGAGCACGTAGAGCGGCTCTGCCGCCAGCGCGCCGAGCGCCGGCAGCGCGAGCTTGAGAATCTCGCGGTCATGAGGGGAGCGGAGCCGCACCGGGCGCCGACGATAATGCCGCGATGAAGGTCGGCATCGTCGTCCCGTACTCGTGGTCCTTCTGGGGAGGAGTCGTCGAGCACGCCGAGCTGCAGGCCGACGCGCTGCGCGCGCTCGGCTGCGAAGTGAAGACGATCATGGGTAACGATCCACCCGGTCAGTTCACGCGCGTGCTGCACCCGCGGCACGGCCGCCACGGCGAGCCGCCGCCGGACGTGATTCCGATCGGCCGCTCCGTCATCGTCCCGGCGAACGGCTCGCTGCCGAACATCATCCTCAGCCCGCGCTCGTTCTTCCGCATCCGCGCCGCGCTCGAGCGCGAGCAGTTCGACGTCGTTCACCTGCACGAGCCGATGACCCCGACCCCGTGCATCGCGACGCTGGCGCTCTGCACCGCGCCGATGGTCGGGACGTTCCACGCGAACGGCGACCTCGGCTGGATGAAGGTCGGCAAGCCGGTGTGGGGCTTCCTCGCCGATCGTCTCGACCGCCGCATCGCCGTCTCGCCGCTCGCGGCCGAGTCTGCGAACCGCTGGCTCCCCGGCGACTATGAGATCGTCCCGAACGGGGTGCTGATCCCGCCGCATGCCGATCCCGCGAACCGCGAGAACCGCATCGTCTTTGCCGGCCGCCACGAGCGGCGGAAGGGCCTGCACGTCCTGCTCCAGGCGTGGCCGCGGATTCACCGCGAGTCCGGCGCCCGCCTCAGCGTCTGCGGGGCCGATCCGCTGCGCGTCAAGCTGCTGATCAACCGGCTGCGGATCGACGCCGCCGGCATCGACGTCCGCGGCTTCCTGCCGCAGGACGAGTTCACGAACGAGCTCCTGCGCGCGAAGGCGCTCGTCGCCCCGTCGCTCGGCGGCGAGAGCTTCGGGATCGTGCTCGTGCGGCCGCTCGCGTGCGCCGCGCCGGTCGTCGCGTCCGACATCCCCGGCTATCGCGAGACGATGACGCCCGAGACGTGCGTGTCGTTCCCGCCCGGCGACGCCGACGCGCTCGCCGACGCGGTCATCGGCTTGCTCGCCGACGAGCCGCGCCGCCGGGCGATGGGCGCGGCGGGACGTGAGCTCGCGCAGGCGCGCTACGCGTGGGACGAGATCGCGCGCACATTGCTGGGCATCTACGAAGAGGCGGCCGCGTGACGGCTCTGCTCCGCTCGACCTGGGTGCGCGTCGCGCTCGGCCTCGCGTTCATCGGCATCGTCGTCGCGCTCCTCATCTGGCGCGGCCCGAGCCTGCGCGGGATCGGCGATGCGTTCGCCGCCGTCGAGTGGCAGTGGGTCGTCGTCGCGATCGCGCTCAACCTCGCGTCCGTCGTCGTGCGCGCACTTGCGTGGCGGACGGTGATCAACCAGGCGATTCCCGAACCGCACCCGACGGCGCTCCTCGTCTTCTCCGCCTTCTCGGTCGGCCTGTTCGCGAACGCCGTCCTGCCCGGGCGGATCGGCGAGCTCGCGCGCGTCGGCGTTCTCTCGCGGAAGCTGCCGCGGCGGCGAGGCTACTGGGCGAGCCTCGTCGGCACCGTCTTCGCGCACCGGGTCTTCGACCTCGTGCCGGTGCTCCTGCTCGTCCTCTACGTCGTCGTCACCGCGAAGATCCCCGCCTGGGCGATCACGAGCCTGCTCGTGTTCGTCGGCATCGGCGTGGCGCTCTTCGCCTTCGCCTTCGTGAGCGCGAAGACGCGCCCGACTTCGCGCACGCTCGACGGCGTCGGCGCCGTGCGCCGGCTGGTGACGATGTCGCGGCAGGGGCTCGGCGTCATGCGCTCGCCGGTCGGCGCGACACTGGCCATCGTCTTCCAGATCTGCGGCTGGATCTGCCAGCTCCTCGCGGTCTACACGGCGATGCGCGCGTTCGACATCCATGCGCCGTTACCGGCGGCCGGCCTCGTCCTCCTGCTGATGAACGTCGCGACCGTCTTCCCGCTCTGGCCCGGCAACGTCGGGCTCCTGCAGTTCGCGATTGCCACGCCCCTCGCGACGAGCTACGGGGTTGCGTACCCGCACGGCGTCGCCTTCGGCTTCGGACTGCAGGCGATCGAGGCCTCGGTCGGCATCGGCGTCGGCCTGCTCTTCCTGGCGCGCGAGGGGCTCTCGTTCGCGATGCTGCGCGTGATGCCGAACGCGGCGCAGGCAGAGCTCGGCGAAGGCGCCGACACGGAGGAGCCGGGGACCGATGTCGAGCCCGCGCGCGCTCGCGTGCCCGGATAGCCTCAAGGCCGTTCTGCCCGCGCCTGCCGCCGCGTCCGCGCTCGCGGCCGGCTTTGCCGACGCGGGCGTCGAATGCGAGCAGCTGCCGCTCGCGGACGGCGGCGAGGGAACCGCCGCAGCGCTGCACGGCCGCTTGCCCGACGGCACGGCCGTCGTCGAGGCTGCCGCCGTCATCCCGTTCGATCCGTTGCACAGCGACGTCATGGCCCACTCGTCGCGTCCGCTCGGCGAGGCGATCGCCCGCGTCCGCGCAGCGCATCTCTACGTCGCTCTCGGCGGCACCGCGAACATGGACGCCGGAGCAGGCCTCCTCGACGTCCTCGGCGCGCTGCCCGCACCGACGACCGTTCTCTGCGACGTGCAGACGACGCTCTACGACGCGCCGCGCAGCTTCGGACCGCAGAAGGGCGCGACGGCCGAACAGGTCGTCGAGCTCGAGGCGCGGTTCCGCGCAGACGAGCGGCTCGCGCCCTATGCCGCGCTGCCCGGCTCCGGCGCCGCCGGCGGGCTCGGCGCGGCGCTTGCCGCGCTCGGCGCAGAGCTCGTCCCCGGTGCCCGCGCCGTTCTCGACCTGCTCGGGTTCGCGCCGGCCGGCCGTTCGCTCGTCGTCACCGGCGAGGGCCGCGTCGACGCGACGACCGTCGCCGGGAAGGTCCCGGCCGAGGTGGCGCGCCGCTGCGCCGACGCCCGCGTGCCGTGCGTCGTCTTCGGCGGCGTCGTCGAGCAACCGCTGCCGAACGCCGAGACGGTCGCCCTCTCCGGCGATCCGGCGCGCGCGCGCGACGATCTATTCGCGCTGGGCCGACGGCTCGGGCTTCGTCTGCTCGACGCGGCGGGCTAGCTCCTCGACCTTGCCCTGCGCGGCGTCGAGCCGCTGCCGGCAGAACGCGTAGAGCTGCTCGCCGCGCTCCCACAGCGCGATCGCGTCGTCGAGCGACGCCTGGCCCTGCTCGAGGCGCGCGACGATCTGCTCGAGCTCGGCCTGCGCCTGCTCGAACGTCGGCTCAGGCATGCGTTTCCTCGACCCGCGCGCCGAACGACCCGCGTGCGACGCGCACGTCGACCATGTTGCCCACGTCGAGGGAGGACGCGTCCGTCACGACGCGCGACTCCGTCCGGACGATCGCGTAGCCTCGCTCCAGTGTTTGCAATGGTGACAACACACGCAGCTTGCCGGCGGTCGATTCGAGCGCCGCCCGCTTCCGCTCGACCGCGAGCGCCGGCGCCGCCAGCAGGCGGTCGTGCGTCCGCTCGACCCGCTCGCGCTCCCGCTCCAGCGCGCGCCGCGGTGCTGCCCGCAGCCGTTCGGCGTTCCGCTCGAGCCGCAGCGCGTCGCGCTCGAGCGTGCGACCGACACACCGGGCGAGCGCCGTCCGCGCACGGTCGAGCCTGCCGGACAATTCAGAGAGCTCGGGGACGACGAGCTTGCCCGCCATCGTCGGCGTCGAGGCGCGCACGTCCGCGACGAGGTCGCAGAGCGGCATGTCCTGCTCGTGTCCCACCGCGGACACGACCGGCACAGGGCTGGACGCGACCGCGCGGACGAGCCGCTCGTCGCTGAACGGGAGCAGGTCTTCGAAGCTGCCGCCGCCGCGCGTGAGGACGATCACGTCGACTCCGGGCTGCTCGCAGACCGCGCGGAGCGCCTCGACGATCCCGGCCGCCGCGCGCGGGCCCTGAACGAGCGTCTCCGCGACGAGGACGTCCGCGGCGGGGAAGCGCGACCGGATCGTCGTCAGCACGTCGCGCTTCGCAGCAGCGTCGTTGCCGGTGACGAGCCCGATCCGCCGTGGCAGCAGCGGCAGCGGCCGCTTCCGTTCCTGCGCGAACAGGCCTTCGGCCGCGAGCTTCGCCTTCAGCCGCTCGAGCGACGCGAGATGGGCGCCGACGCCGAACCGCTCGATCGTCAGCACCCGGACGCGGAAGTCGCCCTTCTGCTCGAACAGCTCGGGCCGGCCGAAGACGTGGACGCGCTCACCGTCGACGAGCTCGAGCCGCAGGGCGTCGAACTTGCCGCGCTGCATCGTCGCCGGGACGCACGATCCGTCTTCCGGGTCCTTGAGCGTGAAGAAGACGCTCGCCCAGCGGTCGTGCCGGCGCAGCTCGGTCACTTCGCCCTCGACCCAGACGGTCGGCAGCCGGCCGAGCCAGGTGGCGACGCCGCGGTTGAAGCTCGCGACGGAGAAGACGGTCCGGTCGTCGTACGGGAGCGGCGCGACCTTGCTCACGCGCCCCAGCGTACTCGCGAGGCTTGCCGCGGTTAGAGCAGGATCTCGGCGGCGGTTTCGTGCTCGCAGCCGCTCCGGACGAGCTCGACCGCGACGTGCAGGTCGGCCTCGCTCGCGGCGAGCCGCTCGGCCAGGCGCAGCGGATACCCGGCCTCGATGAGCACGTGTAGCCGCCAGCCCTCGACCTTCGAGCGCTCGGTCTCAATCTCGGCAATCTCGGTCACTTCGCTCATGGCCTCCAGGGTTCGTTCTCCCTACGACGAACCCTCCCCGTGTTTGTTGGCGGCCGTCGGCGTGCTAACGGAAGCCTTACGAGCGTTGCAGCGAGGCCGCATCGACGCGGCGTAAAAGCTCCTGCACACGCGCCTCGAGCACCGCCCGCTCCGCCTCGGTGTCGGCGGCCAGCTCGTCGAGCCGGCGGCGGACGTCGCCCTCGACCTCGCCGATCCGCGCGTCGAGGGCAGCGAGCCAGTCGTCGCGCTGCTGCTCGAGGACCCTCGTCGCGTCGATCAGCCGGCGCTCGAGCCGCTGCGCGCCGGCGTCGCCGACGTGTGCGAGCCGCTCGGCGAGGACCGCCTCGGCCTCGCGCGCGAAGACCTCGACCGAGCGGTCGAGCTCGCGCGAGAGCCGGCGGGCCGCGTCCTCGCGTGACGCCTTGACAAGCGTCGCGAACTGCGCGGTCGCCTCGTCCGAGTAAGTGGTTGTCGCCCGTTCGACGATGCGCTCCATCTGCTCGACCTGCCTGCGGATGACGTCGTCGAAATCGGCGCGCACGCGCGCGGCGGCGTCGACCTCCTCGCGCTCGACGCGTTCGATCAGCTCGCGTTCGCGCCGCCGGAGCCGTTCGTCGAGCTCGTGCAATGCGCGACGGCGCTCGGCCGCGTGCGACTCGACCTCGGTGTTCGCGGCGGCGAGAGCGTCCTCGAGCGCCTTCTCGATCTCGCTGCGCAAGCGCGAGAGCCCCGCGCGCTGCTCGTCGCTCTCCGCCGAGAACCGTTCTGCATCCGCTGCGAGCCGCACCTCGATATCGGAGACGAGCTGCTTCTGTCGTTGTGCGAGCTCGCCGATCCGGGCCTTCGTCGCCTCGGCGGCGCGCTCGAGGTCCTGCGCCCAGCCGGCCAGGCGCTGCTCGACCTGGGCCTGCGTCGTCGTCAACGACGCGGTCAGCTCGTCGGCCATCGTCCGCTGCCGCTCGAGGAAGGCCCGGCGGTGCGAGTCGGCGAGATTCCGCTCCTCCTCCTGCAGCAGCGACACCGAGTCGGCACGCGCGCGCGCCAGCGTCCGCTCGAGCTCGGCCGCACGGTCGGCCGCCTCGGCGTCGACCTGTGCGTGCAGGCGCGCCTGTGCGGCGGCGAGATGCTCGTCGAACGCCTCGCCGCGCGCGTGCGCACGCCGCAGCGCGGTCGCCGCGGCTGCGACGGCGGCGCTGACCGAGATCCCGCCCGCGGCAATCGCCAGCTCGCGCGCGTCGCGGAGCGCGTAGAACGTCCACGCTGCAACGGCGGCGGCGGCGAGCGCGGCCGTGACGGCGATCAGCAGCTGCGGCCCCGCCTTCCGGAGCGCGGCGAGGCCGAGCGCGAGCGCCGCGACCCCGGCGGCGACCGCGAAGAGGACGTCGAAGAGCGTGGTGACGGCCACGCGCCAATCGTACGGCGTCAGGCGGCGCGCGCCAGCAGGGCGGCGGCGGCGAGCAGCGGCAGGGCGGCGGCGAGCAGCTGCAGGGCGCGCTCGAGCGGCTGCGTCGCGGCCGGGTCGCCGGCGACGCGCCGCGCCCGCCGGACCTCGGTCGAAAGCGTCCGCTGCGCGAGGCTGGAGCAGACTGCGAAGGCAGCGCCCGCGGCCGCCGCCCAGTCGAGGCGGCCCGCGACGGCGACGTACGCGGTGAGCAGCGGGAACGCACCCCACGCGAGCGCGAACCAGGTGTCCGAGTGGAACGCGCCGCCGGCCAGCTCGAGGTTGTAGGCGACGACGATCCACGCGCCGACGCCGACGAACGCAAGCAGCCACCAGGTGCGCCACGACGCCACCCATACGCCGATCGCACACGCCGCGGCGACCGAGCCGACCGCGAGCGCGACGAGCGTCGGCGTCGGGATACGCGTCTGCAGCGGTCGGCTTTGCAGCTCGTCGAGCGCGTGCGCGCCGACACCGAGCGCGAGCGCAAATGCCAGCACGGTCCAGCCGAGCACGTTCCAGCGCATCGTCGGAGCGAGTGCCGCACCGAGCGCGACGTATGACAGGTGCCAGAGCGTGTAGGGCGGATGGAGCAGCGTCACGTAGTCGCGCCAGCCGCCCGGCCGCAGCGCGTAGAACGCGGGCCGCGCCGGCGACGTCACGCGCGCGTGCCCCAGACGACGATGCCGCCGCCGACGCTCAGCCTGCGCGACTGCAGGCACTCGATGCCGGCGTCGCGCCACAGGCGCTCGACGTCCCAGCGCTCGTGGAAGCCGCGGATGCTCGGCCCGAGGAACCGCCCGACGTCCAACCAGCCGCGCCCGCCGACCGCGAGGCCCGCCGCCGGCAGCACCGCGCGCACGTACAGCTCCCACAGCGGTCGCCACGCGCCGCGGGGAACCGCGAACTCGAGCATCGCGATCGTCCCGCCGGGCCGGACGACGCGCGCGAGCTCGTGCAGCGTCGCCGGCGGATCGTCGACGTAGCGCAGGAGATACGTGAAGGTGAGGGCGTCGAACTCGCCGTCGGCGAACGGCAGCTCCTCGGCGCGGCCCTCGCGCAGCTCGATCCGCGCCGCGAGACCGGCACGCTCGACGCGCACGCGGCCGACGCCGAGCATCTCGGTGCTCTGGTCGACGCCGACGACACGGCGTTCCGGCTCGCGCCGGGCGAGCTCGATTGCGACCGCCGCCGTTCCCGTCGCGACGTCGAGGACGCGCAGCGCGTCGTCCGGGACGCGCGAGACGAGGAACCGCCGCCAGCGCGGGTCCTGGCGGAACGAGAGGAGATCCGCATACCGGTCGTACCTCGGACCGAGCGGCGCGAAGAGCTGCCGCGCGTGAGCGGTCCTCGCGGACACGAGGCGAGTCTACGCTGCCGCCGTGGCGCTGACCGACGACCTCGAGCGCATCGCCGCAGCTGCGCAGGCGCGCGCAGACGCGGGCGAGCGCGTCGCCGGCGTGCTCGCGGCCGAGCCGCGCGGCGGCCCGCGCGTCTACCTCTGCGCGTACGACAGCGGCGCGTGGCTCGCGTTCGGCGACGACGGCGCGCCCGTCGCGGACGCACGCCTCGTCAGGGACGCCGCCCAGCTCGCCGGCCTCTGCGAGGTCGCGGTCGACGTCGCGGGCGGCGACGAGCTGGACGAGCTGCGGCTCCGGCTGCGCGAGCTGGCCGAGACGGATGCGCCGGAGGGGATCGACGAGGCCGAGGCGGCGGCTGCAGCCGTCGCCGACGCGATCGGCGACGAGCCTCGGCTGGCGACGACCGAGTTTCTCGACCGGCTCGGCGCGCTCTCCCGGAGGCTCGAGCACGCGCTCGGCACCGATTCGGTCTCGCCGTTCGGCACGGCGCTCCAGCAGGCGCTGCGCGCCGTCGACGAGCTCGCCGCAGAGGTCGAGCGCAATTACAAGGAACCGCTAGCCTGAGGCCGATGGAAGGCGGCTTCAACCTGTTCGGCGGCGGCGACCCGGAGGATTTCCTGCGCGCGATGCAGGAGGCGATGGCGCGCGCCGGCGAGCAGCAGGCAGAGGTGCAGACGAAGCACTTCGCCCAGGAGACGCTGGACACCGCCGTCGAGCTGACGGCCGCCGCGCTCGGACAGGTCGCCCCGCAGGGCGCGGTCGACGAGCAGGCGATTGCGCTCCGCGACGCGATGCGCGTGCTCTTCCCCGAGGCGGTCGCGCTCGTCAGCGCGGCGCGCCAGGGTCTGATGCGCGACGCGTAGCCGGTGAGCCTGCTCGATCAGGCGATCGCGCGCGCACTGCCCGCCGTTCCGAAGCCGGTCGTGCAGCTCTTCTCGCAGCGCTACATCGCCGGCTCGACGCTTGCGGATGCCGTGCGTGCCGTCCGCCGCCTGAACGACGAGGGCAAGCTCGCGACGGTTGACGTGCTCGGCGAGGAGATCACGCGGGAGGACGAGGCGCGCGCGATCGCGCAGGCCTATCGCGACGTGTTTGCCGCGATCGAGCGCGAACGGCTCGACTCGAACGTCAGCGTCAAGCTGACGGCGCTCGGGCTCGACCTCGACTACGACCTCTGCAAGGAGAACCTGCGGACGGTCGTCTCGCAGGGGCAGTTCGTGCGGATCGACATGGAGGACTCGTCGACGACCGACGACACGCTGCGGCTGTACCGCGAGCTGCGCGAGGAGGGCCACGACAAGGTCGGCATCGTCCTGCAGGCGTACCTGCGCCGCACGCTCGCGGACATCGCGGCGGTTGCCGACCTGCAACCGAACGTCCGCCTCTGCAAGGGGATCTACGTCGAGCCGCCGTCGCTCGCGTTCACGGACTACGAGGCGGTCCGCGCGAACTACGTCAAGGCGCTGCGCGCGCTCGCGGCGACGGCATCGCACGTCGCGATCGCGACGCACGACGAGTGGTTGATCGGCGAGGCGCTTCGGGAACTACCGGCGAGCTACGAGTTCCAGATGCTGCTCGGCGTCCGCGAGGAGCGTGCGAGCACGCTCGCGCGCGACGGTCACCGCGTGCGCATCTACGTGCCGTTCGGCGAGCACTGGTACCAGTACTCGCTCCGGCGGCTGCAGGAGAACCCGGCGATGGCCGGCGCGATCGCACGCTCGACGGTGGGGCGGCTGCTCGGCCGAAGCGGATGATCTGGGCGAAGGCGGAGGGCTGCCGCGTCACGCTCGCCGACGGGCGCGAGCTGCTCGACCTGACGGGCGGCTTCGGCGTCGCCGCGCTCGGGCATCGCAACCCACGGATCCTCGAGGTATGGGCGCAGCAGCCCGTCGTCCACGCGCTCGGCGACCTCGCCGACGCGGAGGTGACCGCCCGGCTCCGCACAGCCCTGCCGTGGCCGGCGAAGCTCGGCGTCACCGGCGAGGACGCCGTCGAGATAGCGCTGCGGACGGCGAGCCTCGCGACGGGACGCGCCGGAATCGCCGCCTTCGACGGCGCCTACCACGGGACGGGGCTGCTCGCGCTCGCCGCAGGCGACTTCCCGCACTTCAAGGCGCCGTGGCAGGCGTGGCTGCCCGGGCCCGTGCACCGGTTCCCGTACGGCGAGGATCCTGGAGCGCTGCCCGCCGACACCGCCTGCGTGATCGTCGAGCCGGTGCAGGGCCGCGCAGGCTCGCGGGTGCCGCCGCCCGAGTTTCTGCACGCGCTGCGCGCTCGTTGCGACGACGCCGGCGCCTTGCTCGTCGTCGATGCGATCTACGCCGGGCTCGGCCGCGTCGGCGAGCTGTGGCCGGGCGCCGACGTCGCCGACGTGCTCTGCGTCGGCAAGGCACTCGGCGGCGGCATCCCGCTCAGCGCAGCGCTGTTCGTCCGCGACGGGCTCGAAGCGTTGTGGGAGCTCGGGCCGGAGGACGTGTACACGCACACGCACGTCGGCAACCCGCTCGCCTGCGCCGCAGCGCTGGTCGTGCTCGAGGAGGTACCCCCGCTTCTCCCGCGCGTCGGCGAGCTCGGTGCGCAGTTCGAGGCGGCGGGCTGGTGGGGCAAGGGACTGCTCAGGGCGCGTGCCGGCAGCGCCGACGATGCGCTCGCGCGTGGCGTGCTCGTCGTGCCCGCCGGCGACGGCGGCCTGATCCAGGCGACGCCGCCGCTCACCCTCGGCGACGACGACCTGGACGAAGCGCTGGCGCGGCTGGACTAGTACGGCCCGTCGTCGATGTCCTCGTGCACGATCGTCCGCCGGCGTCCGGCCGGCGGCGCGTCGTACGCGGCAGTGCGCCGGCGCCGGCCGTAGAAGCCGCCGCCCGCCCAGCTGTCCCAGAGGATCATCGAGAGCACGAGGCCGACGAGCCCGGCCACCATGAGGATCCAGCCGACGGCGTGGATGTTGACGCCGCTCGTGGACCCGGTCACCGCGAACGCCAGGATCGCGCCGGCGGCGATGAGGAGGATGCCTACGGGGATGCCCATGGCGTTCCTATGCCCGGCGCGCGTAGAGAAGGAACGTCCCAGGCAGCCGCCGCTCCCCCGGATATTCCTCGAGCGCCTCCAGGCGGAAGCCGGCGCGGACGAGGGTCGTGACGATCCTGCCGAGCCGCCAGAAGCCGTCGGCGAAGTAGTCGTAGTGCCAGCGCTGGAAGCCGTCGACGCACAGCGCGACCGGATGGGTCTCGTAGACGAGCAGCTCGCCGTGCTCGTGCAGCGCGGCGACGATGCCCGCGGCGAAGGCGTCGAGGTCGGAGAGACGCCAGAGCGTCCCTTCCGGTGAGTAGACGAGGTCGAACCTGCCCCGCTGCAGCTCGGCGGGCAGCGGCTGCGGCTCGCCCTGGATCCAGAGGATCGACGGCCACTGCTCGCGGGCGTACTCGAGCGCGGCCGGCGACGGCTCGAGCGAGGTCACGACGGCGCCCTGCTCGGCCAGCTCGGCGCTCGCGCCGCCCGCGCCGCCGTGCAGCTGGAGGACGCGCTTCTTCGTCAGGTCGCCGAGCGTCGCCTTGACGATCGGCGGCAGACCGCCCGGCGGCTGTCGGAGCCTGCGGTGGAGCGCGTCGAACGCGCGCAGGTTGGCGTCGGTCGGCTCCATCAGGCAAGCAAGGTGAAGCCGCCGTCGACGACGATCGTCTGGCCGCGGATCATCGCGGCGTCGTCGGAGCAGAGGAAGGAGACCGTGCCGGCGACGTCCTCGGGCTCGACGAGCCGCCCGGCCGGCGTCCGCTCGACCGAGCGCAGCATCTCGTCCTTGTTCGGGAAGTGCTCGAGCGCGCCGGTCTCGACGACGCCGGCCGACACCGCGTTGGCGCGGATGCCGCGCGGCGCGAGCTCGACGGCGAGGTAGCGGACGACCGATTCGAGCGCCGCCTTCGACGTACCGACGAGCACGTAGTTCTCGAGCACCCGCTGTGAGCCCAGCGACGAGATCCCGACGATCGACGAGCCGTCGTCCATCGACGGCGCGCACGCGCGCGCGAGCGCGAGCAGGGCGCGCGCATTCGCATTGAGCGTCCAGTCCCAGTGCTTGTCCTCTACCTCGAGCGCTGGGCGAATGACGCCGGTTGCTGCGTTGTGGACGACGACGCGGTACGGACCGTGCGACGCGAGCTCGGCGACGACGTCGGGCTTCGACACTTCGCCGCGCACGAGCGTGACGTCGGCGTCGAGCGACCGTTTCGCCGCGTCCGCCGCTGCGTCGTTGCGCATGTACCCGAGGACCGCGCGCGACGCCCCGTCGGCGACGAGCCGGCGCGCGATCGCGAGCCCGATTCCGCGGGTGCCGCCGGTCACGAGGACCGACGAGCCGTCGAGGCTCATTGCTCGGCGCGAGCGGAGCTCGGCAGCGTTTCCCACCCGGGGCGGGAGCGGGGCTCGCGGCCGCCGTCGTGCGCTTTCGACGACGCGTGGCCGAGCCGGTCGAGCAGCGCCATCTGCTCCTCCGCATAGCGGCGCACCGGATGATCTTCGGCGAGCTCGAGCACGAGCTCGTGCACGCGCGCGCGGAGCTGGTATGCAAAGTGCGGCGTCGCTGGCCCGACGAGGGCGTCGACGTCGGCGATCGTGGGCTCCGGCATCGGCGAAAGCGTAATCGGTAGCGTCGGGATCCGTGCGCAGAGCCTCTCCCGTCGACGCGATGCTCTTCGGGACGGTGCTGCTCTGGGCGCTGAACCTCACCGTCACGAAGTTCCTGTTCCAGCACGGCTGGCGGCCGCTCGCGTACGGGACGATCCGCTACTTCTTCGCGATCGCGCTCTTCTGGGCCTTCACCTGGCGGCGCGAGCGGACGTTCTGGATCGCGCGCGGCGACCTGTGGCTCGTCGTGCTCGCCGGCTTGTTCATCTTCGTGAACCAGGTCGCCTTCGTCTTCGCGCTCAAGCTCGCGAGCGCCTCGACCGTCGCGCTTCTCCTCGGAGCGACGCCGATCTTCATGGGCGTGATCGCCGAGGTGCTGCGGCTCGAGCGCCTGCAGGGGACCTTCTGGATCGGCGCCGCGGTGACGTTCGTCGGCGTCGCTCTGATCGCGCTCGCATCGGGCGGCGAGCTTTCGGGCAGCCTGCTCGGGTCGCTGCTCGGGGTCGCGACGGCCCTCACATGGGCGTGCTACTCGACGGCGATCGGGCCGTTGATGCGGCGCTACTCGCCGTACCGCATCAGCTCGCTCGTGCTCGCGATCGGGTGGGTGCCGCTCGCGGCGGTCAGCGCGGTGCAGGTGAGCGAGCAACGCTTCGACTTCGGCGCGCTCTCCTGGATCGGCTTTGCGTATGCCGTCGTCGGGCCGCTCTTCCTCACCAACCTCCTCTGGTTCACTGCGATCGACCGGGTCGGCGCGCCGCGCGCGTCGCTGTTCGCGAACCTGCAGCCGTTCTTCGCGGTCTTCTTCGCGCTGATCCTCCTCTCGGAGACCCTCCATCCCATGGAGATCGCCGGCGGCGTGCTGATCTTCGCCGGAATCGCCCTGGAACGGATCTGGCGCCGGCCCCACGAGACGGTCGCTCCCGCGGAATAGACTCCCGACCATGGTCGACGACTTCATGCCCCTGCTGGGGTGGGATCACGTCGAGCTCTGGGTCGGCAACGCGAAGCAGGCGGCCTACTTCTACGAGCACGCGATGGGCTTCACACGCACCGCGTACGCGGGACCGGAGACGGGCGTGCGCGACCGTGCGTCCTACGTGCTCGAGCAGGGCGACGTCCGGTTCGTCCTCACGTCCGCGCTGCGCGAGGACCACGAGATCACGAAGCATCATGCGCGGCACGGCGACGGCGTCCGCGACATCGCGCTCACGGTTCCCGACGCGACGGAGGCGTACCGGCAGGCGGTGCAGCGCGGCGCGCGGGGGATCGTCGAGCCGACACGGGTGGACGACGAGTTCGGCTCGCTCGAGGTCTCGGCGATCGCCACCTACGGCGACACGATCCACACGTTCGTCAACCGCAGCGACTACGCCGGGCCGTTCAAGCCGGGCTACGTGTCGGTGTCGTCGAACGGCCGGACGCAGCCGGGTGTCGGCCTGACGAACATCGATCACATCGTCGGCAACGTCGAGCTGGGACGGATGGACGACTGGGTCGAGTTCTACGAGCGCGTGTTCGGGATGACGAACATCCTCCACTTCGGCGACGAGCAGATCCACACCGAGTACTCGGCACTCATGTCGAAGGTGATGTCGGACGGCGAGGGGAAGATCAAGTTCCCGATCAACGAGCCGGCCGAAGGGAAGCGCAAGAGCCAGATCGACGAGTACATCGAGTTCTACAACGGCGCCGGCGCGCAGCACATCGCGCTCGGATCGACCGACATCGTCGGCACCGTCGAGGCATTGAAGGAGCGCGGCACGATCTTCCTCGACACGCCCGACACGTACTACGACGACGTCTCCGACCGCGTCGGCGAGATCGACGAGGACTACGCCGTCCTGCAGAGGCACAAGATCCTCGTCGACCGCGACGAGGACGGCTATCTGCTGCAGATCTTCACCAAGACGGCGCAGGACCGGCCGACCGTGTTCTTCGAGGTGATCGAGCGGCACGGCGCGACGAGCTTCGGCGACGGCAACTTCAAGGCGTTGTTCGAAGCGATCGAACGGGAACAGGCGCTCAGAGGCAATCTCTGAGCCACGTGTTCGAGCTCGACGCCGCCTACCGCCAAAACCGCTCGCTCGAGCACGTCGAGCATCGGCCGTGGCCGGTGCCGCCGCGCGGCTGGGTGATGGGTCAGACGTGGGACGACCTGCTCTTCGCGCACTGGCGTGTGCCCGTCGACGCGGTGCGCGAACACGTGCCGGCGGGGCTCGAGGTCGACGAGCACGACGGCAGCGCCTGGCTCGGGATCACGCCGTTCCGGCTGACCGGGCTGCGGGCGCGCGGGATGCTGCCGCTGCCGTACGTGTCGAGCTTCCTCGAGCTGAACGTCCGGACATACGTGCGCGCTGAGGAGAAGCCGGGGATCTGGTTCTTCAGCCTCGATGCGTCGAGCCGGGTTGCGGTGGAGGTGGCGCGCCGGACGTACCGGTTGCCGTACTTCCACGCGCGGATGTCGGCGACGCGGCGCGCCGAGTGGATCGACTACGAGTGCTCGCGCAGCGCCGAAGCGGGCCGCGTCTTCAGCGGCAGCTACCGCCCCGACGGCGAGGTGTTCCACGCGGAGCCGGGATCGCTCGAATGGTTCCTCGCCGAGCGCTACTGCCTGTACACGACCGACGATCGCGGGGCGCTCGCGCGCGCCGAGATCCATCACGAGCTATGGCCGCTGCAGGCCGCCGAGGCGACCGTCGAGCTCGCGTCGATCGCGCCGCTCGATCTGCCCGGCGAGCCGCTCTGCCACTTCTCGCGCCGCCAGGACGTCGTCATCTGGCCGCTCGAACGCATCGCATAGCTGCGTACGCTCTGCCGATGAGCCCGCAGCGCCGCACCGCGCTCGTCTCCGTCGTCGCGGCGGCGGCGTTGATCGCGCTGAAGCTCGGGACCGGTCTCGCGACGCACAGCCTCGGGCTCCTGTCCGAGGCCGCGCACTCCGGTACCGACCTCATCGCGGCGCTGCTGACGTTCTTCGCGGTCGGCGTCGCCGCGCGGCCGGCCGACGTCGGCCACCAGTACGGCCACGGCAAGGCGGAGCACCTCTCGGCGCTCGCCGAGGCCGCCGTCCTCGTCGTCGCGAGCGGGCTGATCATCTGGCGCGCGATCACCCGGCTCGCCGGACATGCCCACGAGACCGTGGACGCACGCTGGTACGCGATCCTCGTCATGGCCGTCGTGATCGCGATCGACATCGGACGGACGGTCGCGTCATGGCGCGCCGCGCGCCGCTACCACTCGGCCGCGCTGTCGTCGAACGCGCTCCACTTCGGCAGCGACCTCGGCGGCTCGGCGGCAGTCCTCGTCGGCCTGTTGCTCGTCCGCGCCGGCTATCAAGAGGCGGACTCGATCGCGGCGCTGTTCGTAGCGTGCATCGTCCTCGCCGCCGCCCTCCGGTTGATGCGCGGCAACATCGACGTGCTCATGGACCGCGTCCCGGCCGACGCCGAGGCGGCGGCCCGGGCGGCCATCGCGCACATCGAGCCGGCCGTCGAGCTGCGCCGCCTGCGGATGCGCCAGGCAGCGGGACGGGTGTTCGCCGACGTCGTCATCGGCGTGTCGTACGACGCGGCCGTCGGGCAGGGCCACGCGGCCGCCGACGCGGTGGAGCGGGCGCTCGATTCGGCGCTACCCGAGGCGGACGTCGTCGTCCACGTCGAGCCGACCGCCGCCGAAGCCGCCGTGCGCGAGCGCGCCCACGCGGCGGCGCTCGGCGTGCCGCGCGTCCGCGAGGTGCACAACGTCGCGGTCGTCGCGCTCGCATCGGGAACGGAGCTGTCGCTGCACCTGAAGCTGCCCGGCGAGCTCGGGCTCGACGAGGCACACGCCATCGCCGAGGAGGTCGAGCATGCGATCCTCACCGCCGTGCCGGAGGTGACAGCCGTCCAGACGCACCTCGAGCCGCTCGCCGAGGAGGGGGAAGCCGCGGAGGTCTCGGGCGACCGCGCGGCCGTCGAGCGCGTCGTGCGCGCCGAGACGGGCGGGCCGCCGGACGGGCTGCGCTTCCTGCACACGGACGAGGGCCTCGTCGCGCACCTGACGCTCGGCCTCGACTCGGCGACGGCGCTCGCCGATGCGCACGCCGTCGCGAGCCGGATCGAGGAGACGCTCCGGCGCGAGCTGCCCGAGATCGCCGACGTCATCGTGCACACGGAGCCGCGACCGTGAAGCTCTGCATGTTCACGCCGCTCGAGACGGAGCTCGAGCGCGGCTGGCCCGGGCGGATCGTTCGCGACGAGGTGATTCAGCTCGCTGCGCAGACGCTGCAGGCGTTCTTCACCGGCGGCGGCGAGGCGCGCGAGCACGCGCGCTTCCCGCTGGACGAGGTGGCACTGCGCGCGCCCGTGCTCCATCCGCCGTCGATCCGCATCTTCGATGCCGACGGCGACTTCGGCTTCGCGAACCCGGCCGCCGTTCGCGGCCCCGCCGACGAGATCATACTGCCCCCCGGCGTCGACTCGATCGAGGCGCAGCTTCGCCTCGCCGCGATGATCGGCGCGGATGAGGAGATCGGCGGCTTCACCCTGCTCGAGGAATGGCATGCGCCGCAGCTTGCGGGCGCGAAGGCACGCGACTTCGCGCTCGTGCTCGGCCCGACCGTCGTCACGCCCGACGAGCTCGACACCGCCGGCGACTGGCAGCCGCTGATCGAGCACGTCCGGCGCAACACGCGGCTCTATCCGGGCGACATCGTCGCCGCCGGCGGTGAGCTGCTCGGGCCGTTCCACGCCGGCGACGTCGTCGAGGCCGGGTTCGAGCCGCTCGGCACGCTGCGGAACGCGATCAGCGGCTCCTGACGGCGGCGCGCAGCCATTCGGTGAGCTCGCCGTCGATCTCGTCCTCGTGCGCGAGCGACACGCGATACGTGTCGCCGCTGACATGGCGCAGCCGCTCCGTCTCTGCAGCGCCCGGCAGCGTCAGCAGGACGTCGACTCGCGTCGGCACGGGCTGCTCGATACGCGCCGGCGCGCCGATCTCGTCCACGAGCGAGCTCAATCGTGCGAGCAGGGTGTCCATCACGGCAGGATGGAAACGTGAAAGTCGCCGTCGTAGGTGCGGGCGTGATGGGGGCGGCGGCCGCGTGGGCGCTTCGCGAGCGCGGCGCCGATGTGACCGTCTACGAGCAGTTCGACTCGGTCGACCACGAGCGCGGATCGTCGCACGGCCGCACGCGGATCTTCCGGCTCGCGTATCCGCAGGACGAATGGGTACAGCTCGCGCAGGAGGCACTCGACGGCTGGGCCGACCTCGGCGACGACCTGCTCTCGCTGCACGGGCTCGTCGAGCTGGCGCCGGCGGTGGAGCTGACCTCTGCCGACGCGCTCGAGCGCTGCGGCGCCGAGTTCTCGTTCGAGCAGCCGGAGCCGCGCGTGCGCGTGCCCGACGGCTGGGTAGCGCTGTGGCAGCCGGTTGCAGGCGTCGTGCACGCCGACCGCGCACGCCGCGCGTTCCTCGCGGGCGTCGATGTCCGCACCGGCGAGCGGATCGTCTCGCCGGACGAACTCGACGCCGACGTCGTCGTGCTGGCGGTCGGCGGCTGGATCGGGCAGTTCTTCGACGACCTGCCGGTACGGGTGACGCGCGAGACGATCGCCTACTTCCGCCACGACGGGCCGCCGTTACCGTCCGTCGTCGAGCTGAACGTGAAGCGCGGTCACGCGATGTACGCGCTGCACGATCCCGTCCACGGGCTGAAGGCGGGCGCGCACTTCCACGGCAGCGAGACCGACCCGGATCTCGAGGAGGCGGCCGACCCCGAGCTCGTGGATCGCATCGCGGAGTGGGTCGCGGCGCGGTTCCCGAACGCCGATCCTGCGCCCGCCGGCGCGCAGGCCTGCATCTACACGTCGACGGCCGACGAGTCGTTCGTCCTCGAGCGCCGCGGCCGCGTCGTCGTCGGCTCCCCGTGCTCGGGCCACGGCTTCAAGTTCGCGCCGGCGATCGGGCGCCGGCTCGCCGACCTGGCATTAACCTAAAGGCGTGCCGTTCTATCAGCGTCTCGGCGACGTCCCGCGCAAGCGCCACATCCAGTTTCGCGAGAACGGGACGCTCCTCACCGAAGAGGTGATGGGCCTCGAGGGCTTCACAGGCAACGAGTCGATTCTCTACCACCTGCAGTCGCCGTGCCGCGTCATGAAGCTCGACGGCTTCGAGGAGATCGAGCGGACGGAGTGGGTGCCCGACCAGCACGCGCACCGCCACTTCCACACGAAGGATGTCGACGCCCGCGGCGACGAGATCACCGGCCGCCGTGTGCTGATGTGGAACGGCGACGTCGAGATCTCGCTCTGCCGGCCCGACGAGTCGATGGAGTACTTCTTCCGCAACGGCGAAGGCGACGAGGTGATTTTCGCGCACGAGGGCAGCGGTGTCCTCGAGACGATCTTCGGCGACGTCCCGTACAAGGAAGGCGACTACATCGTCGTGCCGCGCGGCACGACGTACCGGTTCCAGCCACAAGGCCCACAGCGCCAGCTCGTGTTCGAGACGCCCGGCCTGATCGAGATCCCGCGCCGCTACCGGAACCAGTACGGCCAGATCATGGAGGGCGCGCCGTACTACCACCGCGACATCCACCCGCCGACCGAGCTGAAGACGTACCGCGAGAAGGGCGAGTTCCCGGTGAAGGTGCGCGTGCGGGGCGGGTACCAGACGTACGTCCTCGACTACCACCCGTTCGACGTCGTCGGCTGGGACGGCTACCTCTATCCGTGGACGTTCTCGATCCACGACTTCGAGCCGATCACCGGCCGGATCCACCAGCCGCCGCCGTCGCACCAGACGTTCGCCGGCCCGAACTTCGTCATCTGCTCGTTCTGCCCGCGCAAGCTCGACTTCGACCCGCTCGCCGTACCGATCCCGTACCACCACTCGAACCTGCAGTCGGAGGAGATGATCTATTACGTCTCCGGCAACTTCGGCTCGCGCAAGGGCGTCGACGTGGGCTCGATCACGCTGCACCCCTCGGGCCTGCCGCACGGCCCGCAGCCGGGGCTCGCCGAGAAGTCGATCGGCATCCACGAGACGAGCGAGCTCGCGGTGATGTGCGACACGTTCCATCCGCTGAAGCTGTCGGGGCTCGCGAAGGATCTCGACGACGGCCGGTATGCGTACTCGTGGTACGAGAACACCGAGATCGTGTCCGACGCCGGCCTGACCTCGCACCTCTGATGCCGAGCAACGTCTGGGGCGAAGTTCCGGACTCTGGGCTGGAAGCGCCGGCGGCCTAGCCGCCGCCGCCCGGCCGAAAACCGCCGCCTACGCGGTGGAGCACGCCGGACCGGAATAGCTTTACGCACCGCTTACGCGCGAGGTGTTCTCGATTTACGGAAGCGGCACACGGTGCGACGCATTCGTCGACCCCCGACTCATGGAGGAAGTTCCATGAAGCGCTTCGCCCCTCTCCTGCTGATCGTCCTCGCGCTCGCGGCCGTGCCGGTCGCGGCGGCCGACGACTCGGCTCCCTCCCGCCCGAACGCACACCCCGGCGTGCAGCTGCAGATCCTCCGCCTGCAGCTGCAGCTCGTGCACCTGCGGTACCGGATCGTCTGCCACAAGCAGGACAGCGATCGCTGCGCGCAGTTCACGCAGAAGATCGTCGACCGGCTGACGAAGCTCGACGGCAACGTCCAGCAGAGGATCGACAAGAACAACTGCACGGCCGACAGCACCGACAAGAAGTGCACGGCGCTGTCGAAGCTCGACACGAGGCTGCAGTCGCTGCTGCAGAAGCTCTCGTCGGCACCCAGTCCCTCGTCCGACGAGTCGGCGCTCGACGGCGCCGCTGCGGCGCTCAACCCGTAACGCCGCGACTACGGTCCGGGCATGGCGTTCCTCGCGATGCCCGGACCATACGACTTCGCGCTCTCGACCGAGCGCTTCCGCGTCTTCGGCGTCGACCGCGCGACCGTCTGGCACGAGGGCGGGCTGCACCGTGTCGTCGACGGCCGGGAGGTGCGGATCGAGGCAGCTGCCGGCGGCGTCGACGTCGAGCCGTTCGACGACGCCGCCGGCGAGCTGCTCGGGCTGCCCTTCGACCTCGACCCGTTCTACGCGTGGGCGGCCGGCGAGCAGGTGCTGCACCACGTGGCGACGCGGCTGCGCGGCTTCCGGCCGCCGCTCATGCCCGAGCCCTTCGAGATGCTCGTCGGCTCGATCACCGCGCAGCAGGTCTCGCTCTTCAGCGCCACGGCGATCCGCAACCGTCTGATCGAACGGTTTGGCGAGCGGCACGAGGTCGCGTGGGCGTTCCCGACGCGCGAGCGGATCGCGGCCGCGGACGAGGGTGAGCTCGTCGCGCTCGGGTTCTCGCTGCGCAAGGAGGAGTACATCCTCGGCCTCGCCCGCAGCGACCTCGACCTCGACGAGCTGCGCGGCCTGCCCGACGACGAGGTGCGCACCCGGATCGTTGCGGTCCGCGGCCTCGGCGAGTGGACGGCCGAATGGTTCCTCGCGCGCCACCTCGCCCGGCCGCACGCCTGGCCGTGGGGCGACCTCGCGCTCCGCAAGGCGGTCGCGGATCTCTATCGTGGCCTCGATGTCCGCGAGGCGCGCGAGCGCTTCCATCCGTTCGAGAACCTCTCCGCCCACTACCTCCTGCTCGCCCAACGCGTCCCGTGATCCGCGAAGCAACAGCCGCCGACGCCGCGCTCGTGCAAGAGCTGTGGCTCGCCTTCAACGCCGAGATCCCGGATGCGCCGTGGCGCGATCCCGACGAGGACGACTTCTCGCCGGACGTCGTGCTCCTCGCCGACGACGACGGCGCGATCGCGCTCTCGCGGCACGGCTCGCGCACGTGGTTCGCCGACGTTCTATACGTGCGCCCGGACGCGCGCGGCCGCGGCCTCGGCGCCGCGCTGCTGCGCGCAGCCGCCGAGCGCATCGGCGCCGACGGCGTCCTCGAGCTCGAGGTGCTCGAGTCGAACCCGGAAGCAAGGCGCCTGTACGAGCGGCTCGGCTTCGAGACGGTCGACCGGACGCTCGCCGCGCCGGCGTCGACGCTCCTCGCCGAGGAGGTCGGGCCGACGTACGGCGCGGTCCACGTGCAGAGCGACGACGCAGATCTCGTGCGCCGCAACGCGGCCAAGGTCCTACGCGCCGAGCCCGACGTGACGCTCGGCAGCGGGTGGGTGCGCGTCAACGCAAGCCCGGACACGCTGCGCACGCTCGCGCGGGAGCTGTCGTTCACCACCGGGGTCGCGCTGTCCCTCGCCGTCGAGGACGGTGCGGTCGTCCGCTACGTCTTGTTCGACCGCGGCTCGCTGGTCGACGAGTACGCGTCGGTGCCCGAGTTTCGCGGGCCGCTGCCGCCGGGCGACGTCGTCGCTCTCGGCGCGAACGCCACCGTCGTCGCGCGCCTGACCGGCGCCGATCCGCAGCGGGTGCGCGCCGTCGCGCGCACGGGCGCGTCGCCGCGCGAGCTGCCGCCCGCAGATGATTTGTACCGACAGATCGCCGAGGTCCTCGGCGTGGAGGTGGAGTGATGTTGACGCTGTACGACGCAGCCCGCTGTCCGTACTGCGCGCGCGTGCGGATCGCGCTCGCGGAGAAGGGAATCGAGCACGAGGTCCTGGAGATCGACCTGAACGACCGTCCGGCGTGGATCTACGAGAAGAACGCGACCGGGCGCGTGCCGGTGGTGGAGGAGGATGCGTGGATCCTCCCCGAGTCCTCCGTCATCCTCGAGTACCTCGACGAGCGCTATCCCGAGCCGCCGCTGCTGCCGCCGGACCCGGCCGACCGTGCGCTCGCTCGCGTGCTCGTCTTCCGGCACGACGACTTCACGAAGCCGTACTACGCGCTGCGCCGCGGCGAAGACGGTGCCGCGGAGCGGTTCGACGAGCAGCTCGACCGGCTCGACGATCTCCTGTCCCGGCAGGCGTGGTTGACCGGCGCCGAGTACGGGCTCGCGGACATCGCGTACGTGCCGTGGGTTCTGCGCGCGCGTGACATGCTCGGGATTTCGCTCGACGCCTTCCCGGCGCTGCGCTCGTGGCTCGAGCGGATCGAGGAGCGGCCGGCGATCGCGAGGGAGGTCCAGGTCGTTGCCGCACTCTGAGCTTCCGCGCGTCGTCGACGCCGAGTGGCTCGCCGCGCACAGCCGCGACGCGGATGTCGTCGTCGGCGACGTGCGAGGCCCGAACGCGCACACGCGCGGTCACATTCCGGGCTCGCGCCCGCTCGTGCTCGGCTCGCCGCCCCCCGGCGCCGACGAGTCGACCGTCGCCGAGCTCGCGAAGGAGATCGCGCTTCGCCTGCGACGCCACGGCATCACCGGCACCGAGAAGCTCGTGCTCGTCGATCGCGGGGACGGTGTCGGCGCGATGCCCGCCGCGCAGATGGCGGAGCTCGCCGGCCATCCGAACGTCGCGATCCTGCTCGGCGGCATCGCCGCGTGGCCGGGCGAGCTCGCGCAGGGCGCCGTCGAGCTCGAGCCGGTCCGCGAGGCGTCGCTCGAGCCGAACCCGCGCGCGTTTCCGACGCGGCAGGAGATTGCTTCCCGTCTCGACGATTCGTCGCTGACGATCCTCGATGTCCGCCGCGAGGAGGAGTACACGGGCAAGCGCGGCAGCGCGTGCGACCCGAGGCAGGGGCACATTCCCGGCGCGCGGCGATTGCAGGTGGACGAGCTGTTCGGCGACGACGGCGCACCGCTGCCCGCCGACCGCATCCGCGAGCTCGTCGGCGACGCAGACGAGATCGTCGCGTACTGCCACTCCGGCTCGCGGTCTGCGCTCGCGACGCTCGCGTTGCGCAGTGCGGGCTACGACGCGCGGAACTACCCGGGCTCGTGGCACGAATGGAGCCGCCACGCGGAGCTGCCGATCGAGCGATGAACAGCACGCAGTTGACGCGGTCGGCGACCACGTCCGCTCGCTCGATGCGCTCCTCGTCGGACACGGGCCGATCGTCCGCGACCCGCTGGCACAGATCGCGAGAGCTTCTACAGCGCCAGTAGGGCGACGCCGCCGGCGACGACGGCGGCGCCGGCGAACCGCGACCACGTCACGCGTTCGCGCAGGAACGCGGCCGCGAGGAGCGCGCCGATGACGACGCTCGTCTCGCGGACGGCGGCGACACCGGGCGCGGCGGTCAGCCGCAGCGCGAAGAGGAAGAGCACGTAGGCGCCGAACGAGCCGAGCGCCGCACCGAGCGTCGACCACGACGCCTGCTCGCGCAGCGGCGCGACACCCCGCCAGAGCAGCGATGCGACCGCGATCGGCACGAGCACGAGCTCGAGGTACGGGATCGGCGCTGCGTGGCGAAGGCCCTCCTTGTCGACGAGCGTGTACGACGCGATCGCGATCCCGATCGCGAGGCCGACGCCGATCCCCTCGGCACCGCGGCGCAGCCCGCGCACCAGCATCACTCCGCCGGCGACCAGGAGAACGCCGCCGACCTGCGCCGCGGAGACGGCGCGGCCGAGCACGAGTGCCGTCCCGGCGAGCACGAACGCCGGCGCCGAGCCGCGCGCGACCGGATAGACGACCGAGAGCTCGCGGCGACGGTAGGCGGCGATCAGCAGCACGAAGTACGCGGCCTCGAGGACCGCCGAGGCCGCGATGTACGGCACCGCCGCCGCGTGCACCGACCACGTCGCCGCGGCGACCGGAGCGAACAGCACGACCGACACGCAGAGGACGGCGACGGTGCGCGCCGCGACGTCGTCGGAGCCGCGGAGGAGAACGTTCCAGCCGGCGTGCAGGAACGCCGCCGCGAGGGCGAGCGCTAATGCTTCAGCGGGCACGGCCGCACATCCACTTGTCCGCCCGGCCGGCTGCAAATCGGCGCATCGTGTTGCTGCTCCGCCCGCGGCTGAGCCGCGGCCTCCGCGTCGCCGGCTCCGTCGAGCCTACGCCGGCAGCGTCCTCGTTCGCGCACGTGCATGGACCGTGCCCGCTAGGCGGCACGCGCGAGCGTGCGCTCGGCGGCGGCGAGGAAGGCGTCGCACAGCGCGAGCCCGAGCTCGTTCCACCGCTCGATCTTCGCCGCCGTCTCGGCGCGCAGCGCGTCGGCGTCGGGCGGCGGGTCCGAGTCGTCGTCGATCCAGCCGAGCACCTGGGCGTGCGTCACCTCCGGGTGGAACTGCACCGCCCAGCACGCCTCGCCGACGCGAAATGCCTGATTGCAGCGGCCGTTGCGCGCCAGCTCGACCGCACCCGCCGGCAGCGCGTACGTGTAGTGGTGCCACTCGAACGCGTCGAAGCGCTGGGGCAGGACGTCGAGCACCGGGTCCGGCGCGCACCGCTCGACCGCGTGCCAGCCGATCTCGGGGCCGCCCGCGAGCGGGCCGCTCCAGGCGCCGAACGCGCGCGCGACCAGCTGCGCGCCGAGGCAGATCCCGAGCACGGGCGCGCCGTCCTCGATCACGCCGCGCAGCCACTCGACCTCGCCCCCGAGCCACGGGTGGTGCGCATCCTGGTCGGGATGCATCGAGCCGCCGAAGACCATGTACGCGTCGTACGAGCCGGTGGGCTCGCCGCCGCTGAACGCCCACTCGTCGACCGTGTGCCCGGGCCGCGCGAACAGCTCCGTGCGCGCCTCCGGCGAGTGCACGACGGAGAGGACTCTCACGCGCCGCCCGTCGCCGCAATGCCGTTCACGTCCAACAGCTTACGCAGACGCTGTGCGCCGTCCGCCGCCTGGGAGATCCGGCCGAGCGGGTTGTTCGGGTCCTGCGACGACGAGTTGTTGTTGAAGAAGGCGAACGCCTGCTTCGCCTCTGCCGCGAGCTTCTGCAACGGCGGCACCCACTCCTCGAGCTCCTCGTCGGAGTAGAGGTAGTCGAACCGCTCGGCCGCCGAGCCGCCGCGCTTGTTCCACGTCGCGAGGTTGCGTCCGTGGAAGCGGACGTACGCGGTGCCCGAGGTCACCGCCGGCACGGTCGGGACGAGGTTCTTCGCCGTCGCCGACTTCGGCGCGTCGACGGTCACGTAGGCGGCGCCGATCCGCTCGAGGAACGCGAGCGTCTCGGCCGTGTTCTCCTCGTCGAGCCACGAGCGGTGGCGGAACTCGACGAGCATCTCGTCGTCGCCGAGCTGCTCGCGGGCCCACTGGAGGTAATCGAACGAGTGCTCCTTGCAGACGATGTACGGCGGCAGCTGGAAGAGGATGCCGCCGAGCTTGCCCGCCGCGCGCAGTGGCTCGAGCGCCTCGAGGAACCGGCGGAACACCTCGCCGCGCAGCTCCCGCGGCGGCCGGTCGACGCGCCCGCGCTCGTCGACCGGCATCGCGTCGCGCAGGTCCTCGGGCAGGACCTCGACCTTCACCGGGTGGCGCGTCATCAGCCCGAACGCCTTCACGTGCATCGTGAAGCCGTCCGGTGTTCGCTCCGCCCAGCCCTGCACCATCGACTCGCTCGGCAGCCGGTAGTACGTCGAGTCGACCTCGACCGTGTCGAAGTGCTGCGCGTAGTACCCGAGCCGCTCCTTTGCCGGGAACTTCGGCGGATAGAAGTGCTTCGACAGGGCCTCGTCGGCCCAGGAGCACGTACCGATACGGATGGGAGCCACGACTGGTGCTGCTGTTAAAGCAGCACCAGTCGTGCGCTGCAACTCCCTACCGCTTGATCCGCACAGTCGCGCTCTTGACCGACCAGGCCGGGAGCGTCGCCGACTTGCAGCCGCCCGGCGCAAACGCCGAGTTCGGCTGCAGGCAGCCCGTCGTCGTGTAATCGCGCTCCGCCGTCGACGCGCTCGCCTGGAAGTACGTCGTCTTCTTCGGCTGCAGATGACCGGCCGTCGACCACGTGCCGTTCGCCTTCGTCTTCGTCGTCGAGCGCTTCGTCAGCCGCGCTGGCGCGAGGCCGCGCGCGACCCGGATTGTCGAGCTCGCGACCGCCTTGCCGCCCTCGCTCAGCGTGCCGCTCAGCTTCCACGCGTTCGTCTTCTTGACGTAGCTCGCCTTGATCGAGAGGACGACCGGCAGCGGCACGAACGCGCGCGCCTCCCACGTGCCGACGCGGTTGATCGTGCCGACACCGGGGTTGTACGGCGTGAACAGGGCATCCCACATCGTCGTCCCGGCCGCGAGCCGCGACGTGAAGACGTTGTTCAGCGCCAGCTGCGCGTCGACGAGCTGCGCACCGAAGGCGGCGCGGCCCGGGCTGCCGACGGGGACGTCCCACGGCGGCAGGCAGATCGTCAGCTTCGTCGTGCCGAGCGCGGCCTCGAGGCCGGTCGTGTGGTTGACGTAGATCGGGATGACGAGCGTCTGGCCGGCGACCGACAGGTTCATGTTCCAGACTGCCGCGTTCGCGCCCGGCGAACACACGTCGGCCGCGTGCTTCGCAGGATCGTCCGCGACGACCGTGCCCGACAGCGGCAGCGTCAGGCCGCCCTGGTCGTGCGCGATCGCGGTTGCGTCCACCGACCCGATCGTCGTCCCGGCCGTGGCCGTGAGCGCTGCCGTGTCTTCACCGGAATAGATGTTGATCGCGGCGACGGCGTCCGACGTCGAGGTGACGTTGACGTGGATCCTCGTCTGCGCCGACGTCCCGAGCTTCGCCGGGTTGTACGAGACGGAGATCATCGACGAGTTCGGCGCTGCGAGCGCGGCCTGCGCGAGCGCGAGGCTCGCGAAGACGGCCGCGGCGGCGATGGCCTTCTTCATCTTCGTGTCTTCCTTTCTACGGAACCTGTAAGGGCTTGCCGAGCACGTTCCAGTACCCATGCTCGTAAACGACGCGATACATGCGTTGCTGCGGGAAGTAGTCCTTGGGCGATGTCACGAGCTTCAAACCCGGCAGCAGGAAGGGGTTGGTCTCGTTCAGGTGCGTCGCCGCCTTCAACAGGCCCGCGCGCGTCGGGTTCCGGCCGGCGTGCTTCAACGCGTCGACCATCGCGTAGGCGGCCATCATCCCGTAGATGTGCGCGACCGCCTTCGGATCCTCCCCCGGCAGGTAGCGCTTCATGATCTGGAGGTAGAGCTTCACGCCTGGCGACCGCTTCTGCGTCGGGTTCGTCGGGTCGTGGAGGAAGCCCAGCGACTGCGCGCCGACGCCGGTGCCGCCGGGCGAGTTGAGCTTGACGATCTGCATCACTGCCGGGTCGATCGACACCGACGTGACGTACTCGTACGGCTTCCAGCTCAGTTTCGCGGCGCCGACGAACGCCTGGATGGCCTGCTTCGGCAGCGCGAAGATGACGAAGGTGTCGGCGCCCGACGCGCGCAGCTGCTGCACCTGCGAGAGCACGTCCGGATCGAGGAGCGCGTACGACACGGCGGAGACGATCTGCTTGGCGTGCGAGCCGAGGCCCTTCTTCAGGCCGGCGAGCAGCTCCTGGCCGTACTCGTCGTTCTCGTAGAGGACGGCGATCTTCGCGCGCGGATGCTGCTTGACGATCTGCCGCCCTTGCAGCGCGCCCTCGCCGGTGAAGCTCGAGAGGAGCCCCATCGTCCACGGGTATTGCGCGTGCTTGCTGCCGATCACGGCTGCGCCGCTGCCGACGAAGAGCTGCGGGACCTTGCGCTGGTTGAGGTAGTCGCGGACGGCGATCGCGTGCTCGGTGCCGACGGAGTTGAAGATCGCGAAGACGCCGTCCTGCTCGACGAGCTTCTGCGTCTTCTGGACGGTCTGCACCGGGTCGTACTGGTCGTCCTCGATCTTGTAGACGATCTTCCGCCCGTAGACACCGCCGTGCGCGTTGACGTAGTCGAAGTACGCCTTCGCGCCGCTCAGCACCGGCTCGTACGCCGACTCGGTGCCGGTGAGCGGGCCGGTGCCGCCGAGGACGATCTGCGTCTTCGTGATCCCGGGCGTTGTTCGCACGGCGGCGAGGCGCCGCGACGACGCGCGCGAGACCGCCTTCTTGAGCACCGAGAGCTTGAGCGTGAGCTTGCCGATCGTGATGCGCGCGGTCGGCGGCACGGACGCGATGTACACGCCGTTGCCCGGATCCTGGATGAGCGACGTCGGGCCGACGTACAGCACGAGCTTCTTGCCGGCCGGGAACCGCACCGACTCGTTCATCAACCGGATCGTCGCCGTGCCGGCGGCGCCGCTGATCTTGACGCCGCCCTCGCTGATCGGCGTCGAGCTGCCCTGCACCCCGAGGACCGCGACGAGGCGGTCCCAACCCTGCGCGCCGCTGTAGCGCACCGTCACCGTCGAGTCGCCGAACGTCTCGTGCGGCCCGCCGGTGACGCGGACGCTGCGCACGGTCTTGCCTGCGGCGCCCGCGAGCGTCGACGAGCCCGGGAGGTTGACGGAGATCGTCTTCGTCGGCGGCGCGGCCGCGTACGTCGTCGTCTTGCCGTCCCACGGGTCATGGCCGAGCTCGACGTGCGTCTTCTCGACGCCGTTCTGCGTCCCCTTGAGGAAGCGGTCGAACCACCTGACGGCCAGCGGCCAGTAGTAGGCCGCGTCGGGTGCGACGGCCGGCGAGATCCCGGGCGAGTGCCCGAGGTCGCCGAAGTAGACCCGCTTCGGGCCCTTGAGCAGCCGGTACGCGCCGAGCGCCTGGTCGGCGTCGAAGAGGAAGTCGTGCCGGCCCTGCAGCATCAGCGTCGGCGTCGAGAAGCCGCCGAGCGCCTGGATCGACTGGTTCGCGTTCCAGTCGACGCCGCCGGTGCCGGTCGTCTTGCCGGCGGTGAGCGCGGCCGCCGCCGCCGTGAGGATCGGGCTCCACCGGTTGGCCGGCACGAGGCCTGAGAGATAGAGGACGAGGCCGAGCTTCGCGAAGCCTTGCGGCGCAAGCGCGGCCTGCAGGTTCGTCCACGTGATCACCGGGACGATCGCCTTGAACGGGACGCCGGCCGCCGCGGCGTTCCAGACCGTGCCGCCGCCGAGCGAGATTCCGAGCGCGCCGATCTGCGTGTCCGACACCTCGGGGCGCGCCGCGAACCACGCGAACAGATCGCGGACGTCCTGCACGACCGGCGGCGCTGCGAGCGCCCACTGGCCCTCTGACGCGCCGTGGCCGCGCGCGTCGCAGGCGAGCGACGCGTACCCGGCCGGCGCGAGGAACGTCGTCGCGAGCGGCTCCATGTCCTGGTGCCGGCCGCCGAGCCCGTGGAAGAGCATGACGCCGGGCCAGCCCGCGGCAGGCGCCGCGCCGTCCGGCTCGGTGAGCGAGCACGCGAGGTGCGAGCCGTCGGGCGAGGTGAAGGTCAGCTGCTGCGGCGTCGCCGCGTTCGCGGACGCCGACCACACGAGGGCGAGCGCGCCCACGACCAAGACCCTCCGAAGCACGGCGCCAGGGTAGCCTCCGCGCAATGGATCCGCGTCCCGTCGGCGTGTTCGACTCCGGGGTCGGCGGCCTCACCGTGCTGCACGAATGCCTGGTGACGCTGCCGCACGAGGACTTCGTCTACCTCGGCGATCACGCACGGCTCCCGTACGGCCCGCGCCCGCTCGCCGAGGTGCGCGACTTCTCGCGCGAGATCGGTTCGTTCCTCGAGCGGCAGGACGTGAAGCTGATCGTCGTCGCGTGCAACACCGCGACGTCGGCGGCGCTGCCGCAGCTGCAGGAGGAGCTGGACGTGCCGGTGATCGGCGTGATCACGCCGGAGGCGCACGCCGCGGTCCAGGCGACCCGCAACCGGCGCATCGGCCTGCTCGCGACGCAGGGCACGGTCGACTCCGGCCGCTACGCGTCGCTCGTGCACGCGCTCGACGCAGGTGTCGACTTCCAGCCGGTCGCGTGCCCGCGGCTCGTGCCGCTGATCGAGGGCGACGACCCGTACGGGCCGGAGACCGAGGAGGCGGTGCGCGCGTACGCAGCGCCGCTGAAGGCCGCCGGCGTCGACACCGTCATCCTCGGCTGCACGCACTACCCGCTGATCCGGCCGATCTTCCAGCGCGTCTTCGGGCGGGACGTGACGCTCGTCTTCTCGGCCGA